>JANOZW010000355.1:0-16226 GCA_031429575.1 Ferruginibacter sp. | reverse complement strand
GCGTGGCCCCAGCGAACCAAGCAAGCCGCCAATAACAGGACCTACAATAAAACCAATACCAAATGCGGCACCCACCATCCCAAAATTTTGTGCACGGTTTTCATCGGTACTAATATCTGCAATGTACGCTGTAGCTGTAGTAAAACTTGCGCCACCAATGCCTGCAATGGCTCTACCTACAAACAACCATGCAAGTGTAGGCGCAAAAGATAAAAATAAATAATCAATGCCTAATCCAAAGAGCGAAAACAACAACACTGGCCTGCGACCAAATTTATCACTGAGCCCTCCCAGCACAGGCGAAAATAAAAATTGCATAATAGCATATACTGCCGTAAGTCTTCCGCCCCATTTTGCAGCATCGCTCACATTGCCTTGTATGAATTGCTCTATTAGTTTTGGTAATACTGGTATAATAAGACCAAGCCCTGTAACATCTATTACTAGCGTAAAAAAAATAAAACCCATGGCTGCTTTTCTATTCATTCTTCTATCGTTAATTATATATACAAAATTGCGGATAAATATCTACTTTACTATGGTTTTAGCATTGTTTAATAGTAAATAAAAAATATTTTTAACCTGCTGTAACTTTTTATTACCCACCGCCGTTAAACAATTAAACAAGCAAATTGATGTAACTTTATTTCTAAACTACTTTTTACCTCTGCATGACCGAAAAAGACTATAACGAATGTGTAAAGCTATATGCAGACAACGTGTATCGGTTTATTCTTAAAAATCTTAAGAATGAAGAAGATGCAAAGGATGTAGTACAAAGTTCTTTTGAAAAAATGTGGATGAATAAGGAAACAGTAGAAAATGTAAAATGCAAGAGTTTTTTATTTACTGTGGCGTACAATACTATGATAGATCATATTAGAAAAAATAAAAGAATTGTTCTAAAAGATGATTTTGGTGAAACAGCATTGGGTAGCAATAACCAACAACAAAATACAAAAAGAATTTTGCAAGAAGCATTGAGCAGGTTGAATGAGAGAGACAGAAGCTTGGTAATGTTGAAAGATTATGAAGGATACAATTATGCTGAAATTGGAGAAATAACGAACTTAAACGAAAGCCAAGTAAAAGTGTATTTGCATAGAGCAAGATTACAATTGAGAGAGTATTTGGTAAAAGTGGAAAATGTATTGTAAAAGTATTGAGTACTTAGTATTAAGATAATAGATAAAACAAAAACAAAAATGAACATCAACCGTAATAATTACGAAAACTTTTTTCTGCTGTATGCAGATGGAGAGTTGCGGGCAGATGGGCGCAAAGCGGTAGAAGATTTTGTAGCAGAAAATGAAGATTTGAGAATTGAATTAGAAATGCTACAAGCAACCGTACTACCTGCCGAAGAGATACTGTTTGCCGATAAAAGTTTTTTATACAAGGAAACCATTTTTGATAGTAAAATACAAGAGCAATTATTATTAAAAATGGATGATGAATTAGCAGGAAAGGAATTGGCAGACGTAAATACATTGATTGCTACAAATGCTATTGCTACCAAGGAATATGATTTATTACTTAGAACAAAATTAGATGCAACAGAAAAAATAATTTTTGAAGAAAAGCATTTACTCTATAAAAGAGAAAGAGATAATGTAGTTGTGTTTGGATGGTTGAGGTGGGCTGCGGCAGCCGTATTGATTGGGTTTGGTTTGTTTTTTGGATTAAAGTTTTTTAGTAAAGATGCTACAGAGCCGAACACAGAAATAGCTACAAAAACAACAATTGAAACTAAAAAAGGTAATGCAACTTTGCCAATAGCTAGTGAAGGTAATGATGAACAAAACATTGCAACGGTAATACCTTCAAACAATAAAGTAAAAGAAATTAACCCAGCAACGAAAAAAAATACTACTATTGAAAATACAGTAGCTAACAGCAGAAATGAAAAAGAAGTTAACAAAAATAATGCTTTACAAAAAGATATACAAACGCAGGAAATTAATAAAATTAGTAACACGAAAGAGCAGGAACAAATAGCAACAATAAATAAAGAAAACCCATTACAACCACAGCAAAAAATTATAGCTAAAGAAATAACACAAGAACAAATAGCATCCGTAAATGTTACAGAAAAAATAAAATCACTAATAGTAGCAAATGAAAATATTGTACCGCTAGAAGATACGTATGCAAAAACAGTAGCCTTATCAAATACAGAAAAAAGCGAAAATAAAATTTTGTATATGGATGAAGATGATGTGAAACGTAGTAAAGCAGGAGGTTTTTTTAGAAAAGTAAAAAGATTTGTAACACGCACAGCCAATATAAAATCAGGAAACACATTGCAAATAGCAGGCTTTGAAATAGCCTCCAAATAATCAATAAATTTATAACATTAAAATTAAGCAACATGAAAAGAATTTACTTTTTAGCAGCACTTTGCGCCCTTGCAACAGCAAGCTATGCGCAACAACCAACCACAAAAGATAGCACAGCTATTACAAAAAGAAACAATGATACCATCCGCATAGGTAGTATTCTTATCATAAAAAAACATAAAAGAACTAGTGGAGATTCTTCTGTTTCAATTTTGTCAGATAATGAATACAATGCTAAAAAAAGCAAGCGCAGTACAAATTATTTTGTGTTAGATATCGGCTTTGCCAATTGGGATGATCAAACAAATTATACCAATGCAGGAGGAGCCGTATTTAGCAAACCTGGCAGTCCTGCATTTTCTGCAGATGATATGAGGCTGCGTACTGGCAAAAGCGCCAACATAAATATTTGGCTTTTTATGCAGAAGCTAGCTCTTGTAAAAAGAAACGTAAATTTAAAATATGGCTTAGGTATTGAGTATAATAATTATTCATTTCGTTCTCCGGTAAGTTTAAAAGAAGGCGGTCCATTACCATACAGTATAGGAGGTGTTACCACCAATAGCCCATTTGTTTTTAGAGATTCTATATCGTTTAGCAAAAATAAATTGAATTTAAAATACCTTACAGTGCCATTAATGATAAATTTTGCATCAAATAAGCAAAAAGGTAAACCAACCATCAGTGGCAGTGTTGGTGTAAGTGCGGGCTATTTAATTAGACAAAGAAATAAGCAAAATAGCAACGAAAGAGGCAAACAAAAAAACCAAGGTGATTATGATTTAGAGCGTTTCAAATTAAGTTATATAGCAGAGCTTGGGCTTGGTTCAATAAGATTGTATGGTTCTTATAGCCCAAAATCAATATTTGAAAAAGGGTTGAATATCCGCCCTTATAGCATAGGTTTTAGATTTAGCAATTGGTAATTATTTTTAATTTGAGGAATAGCCCTGCTTTTTTGTTAAAAGGCGGGGTTTATTTTTAAAAATTTTCCCCCATTTACAATTTTTATAACAGTTTTATAGTTTACTATTTATTAATTTCACGGTCTAAGAATTGGTTTCCATAATACCAATAGCACTTAAAAATCCTTATTTTAAAACTATAACAAAAAATGAAGAATCGTATTTTCTTTCCCGCTGCGGCAATGCTATTGGTTTTTGCATTGTTTTCATTTACTCCTACGGGCTCCAATTTCCGTTCTTTAAAAAAACGATCTGAAAGTAAAGAAAAAAAGGCTTTTCGGTTAGCTTCACTAAGTGCTTATTACATTATCGTATCTAAAAAAGATTATGAATTAAATGTGTATGATGATGAAGGCTGGTACGCAACTTACCCAATTGTATTTGGTAGTAAAGACCTTGGTGATAAAATGAGAGAGGGAGACAAAAGAACGCCAACAGGCGATTTTAAAGTATTACTAAAAAAAACGAACAAAAAGTGGGGTATAGAATTGCTGTTAGATTATCCTAATGCAGAAAGCTACCGTAGGTTTAATGAAAGAAAAGCAAAAGGCTTGATACCTAAAAATGCTCGTATTGGCGATGGAATAGCCATACATTCTACTCGTAAAGGAGAAGAGTGGACAGTGGATAATTTTTACAACTGGACAGATGGTTGTATTTCTGTAAAATATTCTGAAATGGGGGATTTGTATAGTTACATTCCTGCGGGAACGCCTGTAACTATTAAGCCGTAGGGATGTAAGGTAAAAATTTATATAAATATTAAATTTCCATCTCCATAGCTTAAAAAACGAAAATCATTTTTTAAAGCGTAGTCATACATTTTTTTCCAATCCTCACCAATAGCGGCAGCCACCAATAATAGTAAAGTTGATTTTGGTTGATGAAAATTAGTGATTAACATATTGGCAACTCTAAATGTATAACTAGGCGCAATTAAAATTTGCGTTTGTGTAAATATTCGCTGTTTATTATTTTCTTTCATCCAAGTAAGCAAAGCTTCCAAAGCATCATTTGCAGAAAGGTTGCTTTTTAAAAGCTCCTCTGAATATACATCCCACTGTAAAAGCAACAATTCTTTAATATATTTATCATTAAAAACTTTTACACCAAACCAATATAATGATTCTATTGTACGTAGCGATGTAGTACCAACAGCAGCTACTTTTCCAATATTATTTTTTATTGTTTCAATGGTTGCAATGTCAACGTCAATGTATTCTGCATGCATTTCATGCTCAGCCATGGTAGCGGCTTTTACAGGCTTAAAAGTACCTGCACCTACGTGTAGGGTAACGAAAGTTTTATTGATATTTTTTACAGAAAGTTTTTCAAAAATATTTTCCGAAAAATGCAAACCAGCTGTTGGTGCGGCTACTGAACCATCATGCTTAGCAAATATGGTTTGGTACCTACTTGTATCTTCATCATCCGTATCTCGTTTTATATAAGGTGGCAATGGCACTTTGCCGGCTGCTTCAATTATTTCTGCAAAAGAAAATGATGATGGATTCCAAGAAAATTCAATAATAAATGTCTCCGTAATTTTTTCTATTTTTTTTGCAAATAAGATAACTTTCTCATTTCCTATCGTTATCTCTTTTTCTAGTATTTCATCTTTCCACTTGGCTGCACCGCCTACTAGGCATTTCCATTGCACCGCAGTCGTTGCATTCATTACGGTTGTATATTCTGCAATGTTTCCAAAAGGCTCTAAGCAAAATATTTCTATTAATGCACCTGTGGTTTTGGTAAATTTTATTCTTGCATTTATTACTTTAGTATTGTTAAAAACAAGTAAAGTTTCTTTAGGTAAATATTCATCTATTTGCAAAAAAGTAGAGGCTTTAATTTCTCCATTTTTATATACAAGTAGTTTCGATGCATCTCTTTGCCTTAGTGGGTGTAAAGCAATTTTATCGTCGGGCAAACTATAATTGTAATCGTCTATAGAAATTTGTTGTGGAGTCATTTTTGAAGAAAGGCATTTACTTCACTAATCCATTTTGCATTTTCATGAGCACATAAAGATTGGTGTCCACTGCTGTCATAATAAACCAATTTTTTATCAGTGGAAATATTTTTAAATATTGCTTCTACTTCTGCATCAGTAACCCTAGGGTCAAGCTTTCCTTTTTGAATAAGTACTGGGCATTTTATTTTTTTAGCATACTCAAATGGTTTCATATTAAATGCCCAAAAACCATGCTCTACGCCTCCCCAAAAAGTAAGCAAAGTAGAAATGGGTTGTGCGGGCAAGCCCATCATCTTTACACGACCAGTTACCGCTTCTGACAATGAACCAAATGGCATTTCTAGAATAACTTTATTGGGTGTTAAATTAAAGTCGTTTACACCCTTTGTAATGGTAGCAGCCCCAAGAGATATGCCCCAAAGTATGATATTTTTTTCTCCGCTCTTTTGTAAATAGTCATACACCAATTTTACATCTTCGCCTTCATCAAAACCAATGGTACAAGTATTTCCATCACTATTGCCGTGTGCTCTAAAGTCTAACAGAAATGTATTGTACCCCATTTTTTGAAAAGCCATGGCCTCTTCTAATACACCTGTTTTTTTACTACCATGCCCATGAAACATAGCAACACTGCCTTTTGCATTTGCAACGGTATCGTACCACCCTTCCAATTTTAACCCATCCATTGTAGTTAAGTAAACAGCATTAAAGCTGCTATCAGGCGCTGTATTTTTTTGCTTGGCAAAATTGAGACCGAATAACATTTCTTTGGTTACATCCCAAGTAGTTTTATCTTTTTGATCTTTCATTGTTATTTCACCAGGCTCGTAAAAATGAGTAAACTTATAGGCATGAAACATTACTACTACATTGAGCAATATAAAAAGTACAACAATTACTTTTAAAGTAAACTTTAAGGCTTTTTTCATTTTGTAAATATATAAAAAAGAAATAGTGGCAAAAATCTAAAAATAAATTTTTGCATTTTGCACTGCACTAGTATTTACAAGCGGTTGTATAAGTTTTACAGAGTCTATCGTGTTTGTGGTAGAAGACAATTGAGAAATATTATGATATACAATTATTCCACATGCATTACCATCTGTTGAACTCTTTTGGGAAGAATAAACAATGGTAAGTGTATCTTTTGGTTGACCATTGCCTAATGATAAAACGTATTGGCTGGTTGTTACTAATTCATTTAAAGCCATACCGAACTCAATGGTATTGGGTTGGTTATTGTATATTAAGCTAGTATTATTTAGCAATGAAAGGCTAAAACTTGGTGCTGGATATGGCACATCTACCCCTCCTGTTCTCTGGTAAAAACCTCCTATAAACTTTATGTCCTTTACAGGATTGCAAATTGAGTAATCATCTTTACAAGAAGTTATTAAAAAAGAAAGGCATATAAAGGCAATAAAAGTGTTACTTTTTTTCATCATTAGATGTACAATAATTTTTATGCAAGTTACAACATGCATTTCTATCATAAAAGAAATGACAATAATTGTGCCTATTAAAATAGTTTAATACAAAGCATCCAGCAATTTTGTTCTCACATTCATTCTTGATAAAGCGTTACTAACATCTGGGTAAACCCTGTTACTCAAGAAGATAAATATAAAGTTTGTTTGAGGATCTGCCCACACACATGTACCTGTAAAACCAGTGTGGCCAAAAGTTTTACCAGATACAGACAAAGCAGGGTAAGGGTCTTTGCGTGTAGCATTGTCTTTTTCGGGTTTATCAAAGCCAAAACCACGTCGGCTGGTTTTACTTTGGTAAGCTGTAAACATATCCACTGTTTCTTTTTTAAAATATTGTTTTCCATTAAAAGTCCCACCATTTAACAGCATTTGCATAATGGCTCCAAGATCATAAGCATTGCTAAAAAGCCCTGCATGCCCAGCTACCCCACCCATCATAGCTGCACCAGGGTCGTGTACGGTACTTCTAATTACTTGATTGCGAAAAACTTTTTCATTTTCTGTTGGTGCAATATTTGCAATGCTATTTCTTAGTAATGGATCAAAACCTATGGACTGTAAACCCATCGGCATATAAAAATTATCAAGCACATATTTATCAAGCAATTTTCCACTAATTTTTTCTACAATTTTCCCTAGAAAAATAAAATCATTATCGCTGTAAACGTATTTGCCTTTTGTGCCCATTATGCTCATTAATATTCTTTTGTAAATGGTATCCTTCCACGAATTCTTCATGTATAGGTTTTCTGTAACACTTATATTAAATGAATCGTTGGCTGTAGGGGAATATAGGAGTGGAAACGGCCTTCCAAATGCATCTATTGTTTCTTTGTAAAAAGGAATAAATGGCACAAGACCTGCCTCGTGCAGCAATAAATTTTCTACAACTATATTTTGCTTATTTGTTTTTAAAGTTTCAGGCAGATACTCACTTATTTTTTTTTTTAAGTCTAACTTTCCTTCATCGTATAATTTCATTACGGCTAATGTAGTAGCACAAATTTTTGTAACAGACGCTACATCATACACGGTGTTTAAAGAAATAGGCGATAATTTTTCATACACATAATTTCCAAATGCTTTTTCGTACACAATTTTACCATCTTTTAATGCAAGTACTACACAGCCGGGTGCTGCAAAATTTACAATAGCATCTTTAGCTATAGAATCTACTTGCAATAATTTTTCTCTATCGTAAATTACTGGGCTTTTTTTTTCAAACATAGCCGCCGCTGCTGCTGTTTCTAATCCAAAACCATATTTTAAATTTTCACAAACCGTTACAGGCAATACTCCCTTGTAAAATATTTTTCCTTGCAAAAGGTCTACGGCTGTGCCTTGTACGATTGCATCATCTTCGTAGCACATTACCAAATTTTTAGCAGCACACATATTTTTTAGCGAATAGGCATTGCCAAATATAAACGAAATGGTATTGTCATTTTGTTGAAGCGCATTTAACAAATCTACATTTACTTTGGTAAAACCAAAATTACTTGCAGCATATCGACCAACATTATGAATACCGATAATTACTTTCTTATATTTTTTTAATTTGTTTTCTAAATCAACTTCTGTAGAAAAAAATATTTTTGCATTATAATCTATACGCATTCTTTTTGCAAATTCATTTTCTGCTGTTATACCAAAACCTACAAAGGCAATATCGCCAGGCTTTGTATCTCTTAATGGAAAAAATGCACTGTCTTTTTTAGCCACAAGTGTAATGGCATTTTCCGCTACCAATCTTCGCATGGCAGATATGCCTGCATTCAAATCGGCTGTTAAATTTTCTGTATTAATAACTGGTGCTTTTTGCAATCCATATTCGTATTTGGCCATCAATACTTTTTTGCAATGCATTTCTATATCTGCCCAAGTAAGTTGTTTCTTTTTTATAGCATCTTTTACTTTTTTTATAGCAGCAGGTACATCTTCGGGCAAGCAAAGCATATCGTTGCCAGCTATGATGGCCTGCAATGATGCAGCGCCATTAGGAAAAAATTTGGTTACACCACCCATTTCTAATCCATCGGTAAATGTAAGCCCTTGATAATTTAGTTGCTTACGCATAAGGCCATTTATATTTTCTGGCGATAGCGATGTAGCACGGTTTTCTGTTTTATCTATAGCAGGTATGTATAAATGTGCAATCATTACACTGCCTACACCCGCATCAAATATTTTTTTAAAAGGATACAACTCTAATGAATCCAATTCTGGCATGGATTTGTTTATTATTGGTAAATCGTAATGAGAATCTACCGCCACATCACCATGACCCGGAAAATGTTTTGCGCAAGCCATTACGCCATTGTCTTGCATGCCTTTCATATATTGAATACCAAAGTTGGCCACCTTGTATTTATCTTCTCCAAAACTTCTGTCGTTTATTACAGGGTTGTTAGGGTTATTATTTACATCTACCACAGGAGCATAATTTACTTGCAAGCCGATACGCTTGCATTGCTCCGCCACTAATTCTCCATATTTATATACTATTGTTTCGTCTTTCATTGCACCTAGCATCATTTGCCTAGGTAAAGGCAACACACTATCTGTAATACGCATACCCACGCCCCACTCAGCATCTATACACATCATGAGTGGTGTTTTTGCCATGGCTTGCAATTTGTTTATCATTATTGCCTGCTTTACGGGGCTTCCTTGAAAAATACAAACGCCACCAATATTATATTTTTTTACAAGCCCTGCTACTTTATCATCAAAAAAAGTAATCACTTTTGTTTTCGAATCAATTGATGAAAGCCTTACAATCATTAGCTGAGCTATACGTTCATCTTTAGAAAGTTTTGCATAAGCTGCATCAGCCCATGCTTGGGCAGCATTATTTTGATTTTGAGCAATGCTATTTTGCGAAAAAATTAATGCGCAAATAATTATTAATAATTTTGAAACCATAATAGTGAATATATAAAGAGGTGTTTATCTAATTTATAAAAATAGTTTTTTAAGTTGAAACTATTGGCAGGTTTTAAATTTCTTTTTTTAGAAATGCTAACTTTTACTAAAATTAACATTTTTTGATTTAGCTTATTTATGCCAAAATCCTTACTTGCTTTACTATCTTTGTTTTGTTGCGCAAAAATATTTTTTGATATGAACCCAAGCAAATACCTCGATTATATTTTAAATCCTTTTGATTTGCTACGTACCAAAAAAGTATTGCATGTAAATCCTACAGCCGAACCAAGCCGTAAAGAGCCTGAGCAATCTATTATTTCTGTATTTGAATATAGCAAAGAAAATGTAGTAACTACTAAAATCACAAAAATTGAAGACGTATTTAAATATTTACACTCACCATCTAACACATGGATAAATATAGATGGATTACGCAAAGCTGATGTAGAAAAAATCTGTGCTCATTTTAATATTCACCCACTTATAGCAGAAGATATTTTAAGCCTTGGGCAGCGCCCTAAAACCGATGAGATAGACAACCTACTTTTTTGTTTATTGAACATGCTTTCGTTTGATGAAAAAAACGCATCGGTAGATACCGAGCAAGTGAGTATAATACTTGGGAAAAACTTTGTTATTACTTTTCAAGAAGATGCAGAAAGAGACCCCTTTAATCCATTGAGAGATAAATTAAAAATGGCTAATACCAAGGTGCGTCAAAATGGATCTGACTTTCTTTTTTATTCATTGCTAGATTATATAGTTGATCATTATTTTTTAGTAATGGAAAAGATGGGCGAAAAAATTGAGATGTTGGAAGAAGACATTATTAAAAACTCCAATAACCGTAGTTTGGTAAAAATAAATGTGCTACGCAAAGAAATGATAGTACTAAAAAGAAGTATTGCACCAGTAAGAGAATTGGTAAGTAGTATTATGCGTAGTGAAAGTGAGCTTATTGACGAGCGTACTGAAAAATATTTTAAAGATGTGTACGATCATATTATACAAGCCTACGACCTTTCGGAAAACTATCGAGATATGATGATGAACTTGCAAGATTTATACCTTAGTAATGTAAACCTTCGTATGAATGAAGTAATGAAAGTAATGGCGGTAGTAACTTGTTTGCTTGCACCTGCTACGGTTATCGGCGGTATTTTCGGGATGAACTTTGATATTATTCCACTATTGCACAACAAGTGGGGCTTTTTCGTATCTGTTGCGCTTATGCTATTTATTCCATTGTTAATGATACGGTCTTTTAGGAAAAGGGGATGGTTTTAAGGAAAATATGCAAATGTGAAAATATGCAAATTTGAAAATGAAACTAGCTTCAACATTGTACAACCTTGAACTTTGAACTTTCAACCATTTAACTTCTTCTTAAACACTGGCACCGTACTACAAGGTTCGCCATACATAATACTTTTTGCCACGGGACGTAATTTTTTTGTAATAGCAATATAAGCCACTTCGCCAATTGGTAACTCACCACAACCCTTTATAACCACTCGTGCATCGTTATAAGTAGTTGTATCAATGGTTTCAATATTGCGTAACAACATATTTTCTTTTGCATAAGCTTCTGTACCAAAAATAATTTCTGTAGCTATTGGTTGCAGCAAACTTGCCACAAGCATATATGCCCACATGGGTATCACTGCATCTGCACTGCAAGTAAGCGCCACAATTTTATTTTCATAAATAGTAGTATCCAACGTTTTCAGGGCCTCTCTAAAATCTTTTTCTTTTAATATCAATCCCATAAAAAGATGACCCTTCATATCAAAAACCATTACGGCATCTTTTGGATAATAATCTTCCAAATTAAGGGTGATGATGCCGCTCTCCGCTACTTTATTTACGAATGTATCTGCCATGGGGCGAAATTAGGATTTTTTTAATGGTTAGGTTTTCGGTAAAAGAAATAAATAAAAGGTAGTCAAATAATAATTCAGTATGTTAATCAACGATATTGATGTAAAAAACAGTATCAATAAAAAATAATGTATTGTTTTGAGTAATTACATTTTCGTCGTGTATGTCTTCTAAAATAAGGCTCAGCTCTTTGTTGAAATAATCGCAGTTTTTTGTATTGGTAAATCCATTGTAATTCAAAAGGTCTTTTACCGCATCTAAGTTTACTTTGCTATCAGCGGAAATGTAAGCTTGTTTTACAATCGCTTTTAAACAATTGTTCTCATTAATAAAACCTACTAAAGTGTATCCTGTTTTATCAAATAATAAATTATGAATTAAAAGGCTATTCAAAAAATCTAACCAAGTAGCATAATAAATGGCATCATTTACTTTTATTACATTTCTATTATCAATATCTAGGTATATTTTAGCTTCACCACCTTGTGCTAAATATTTTAATCCATGTGGCAATTCATAAAGCAAAAGCTTGTTGGCTAGAGCAAATCCGATTAGACTTTCTGCCTGCTCTTCTTTAATTTTTGACTGACTATAGAAGTTTCTTTTAACATTTGTACTTGTGCTAAAGCTTTTGCATAAGTGGTTGCGGGCTGCTGTGCAATTATCTGTTTGCCCCTCAATGATAGTTCCGCTAACGATATTTTGTAATTTTCCTCTTGTTTCATTATCGTACATATTTAGAGTATAAAAGTAAGCAAATTTCTTGTCTTATATCTTTTGTCTAACGTCTAACAATCTCCTGTCTATTCCACTATCATCAACTTCGCATAATTCAACATTATCTTCTTCTCTCCATTGGTTTCAAAATTTATGGTAGCAATAGGATTATGCGCTGCACCTTCCATTTTTGCAATTACACCAAAGCCAAATTTTTGGTGTTCTACTTTTTGCCCCTCGGCTAAGTCTCCAGTATTGCTGGCAACAAAATTATCTGATGTAGTATGCTCTTTTGTTTGAGGGCGAGCAGGTGTAGCATACGCAGGTTTTGCAGGTTCTTTTTTGGCAAACATACTTCCTTGGCCACCACCAGTATTTTCAAAACCCCTGCCTATGCGCTCAAATGCACTACCACGGTTGCCAGCGCTAGAGCCATTGTTTCTTGCAGGCGCACCAGCATAACTTTTATCTAAATTTTCCTCAGGCATTTCATCTATAAATCGGCTTGGATCGTTTTGTTGTAATTGCCCAAAACGATAGCGAGCATTGCTATAACTTAAATACAATTTTGTTTTTGCTCTTGTAATAGCCACATAAAATAAACGGCGTTCTTCTTCCAATTCTTCTCTCGTGTTTATGGCCATAGCATTGGGGAACAGTGTTTCTTCCAAACCGCCTACAAACACTACAGGAAACTCCAAACCTTTTGCAGCATGTATGGTCATTAGTTTTACCACATCTTGGTTTTTATCATCACCTTGGTCTGCATCGGTAAGCAAAACAATTTGTTGCAAATATCCACCCAAGCTTTTATCGCCCACTTCGCCATCCTCTTCATTCATCGGTGTTTCAGTAAATTCTTTTATAGAGTTTAGTAATTCCTGCACGTTCTCATATCTTGCTAAACCCTCAGTTGTTTTATCGTTAAACAATTCTTTTACTAAGCCGCAATTTTTGCCTACCAAAAATGCCAAGTCATACGCATTCTTTTTGGGTATTTCACTTTGAAACATTTTTATCATCGTTACAAAATTGTCTATGGCTTCTAGCGTTCCACTTTTAAAACCATACATGGCAGCGTTGCAAGCCACATCCCACATGCTTAGGTTTTGCTCATTGGCAAACAGTACCATTTTGTCTATCGTAGTTTTTCCAATGGCACGTACAGGATAATTAATAATGCGTTTTAGCGCCTCTTCATCCCTTGGGTTTACTACAATTCTTAAATAACTCAGCAAATCTTTTACCTCTTTTCGTTGGTAAAAACTTACACCCCCGTATATGCGATACGCAATGCCCATGCGCCTTAGCGATTCTTCAAAACTTCTACTCTGTGCATTGGTTCTATATAAAATGGCAAAGTCTTGGTTAAAATAATGGTTGCGCAATTTGTTTTCTTGAATAGCATCTGCCACCATTTTTCCCTCGTCGTTATCCGTCATGGTACGCACGAGTTTTATTTTTTCGCCTTGGTCGTTATTGGTAAATAAATTCTTTTCTATTTGCCCTTTGTTGTTGCCAATAATTTCGTTGGCCACACTCAATATATTTTTTGTACTTCTATAATTTTGTTCCAGCTTCACCACTTTTACATCGTCATAATCTTTTTCAAATTGCAAAATATTTTCTATCGTTGCTCCTCTAAAACTATAAATACTTTGGGCATCATCGCCCACCACACACACGTTCTCGTGCATAGCACCTAGGAGCTTTACAATTTCGTACTGTGCGGTATTGGTATCTTGGTACTCATCTATCATGAGGTACTTAAACTTTTGCTGATACTTGCTTAAGCTCTTAGGTACATTTTTTAAAAGTATATAAAACTTAAACAACAAATCATCAAAATCCATAGCGCCGTTTTTGTAACAACGCTTTGCATAAGCATCATATATTTGCCCAATCATGGGACGGTTAGCACGAGCATCTTCTTGCTGCAATGCATAATCATTTGCATATTCCGCAGGACCCACCAATCCATTTTTTGCCGATGAGATTCTATTGTAAACTACATTTGCTTTGTATTGTTTATCATCCAAATCCATTTCTTTGATAACCGTTTTTACCACACTCTTAGCATCGTCGGTATCGTAAATAGTAAAATTGCTTGGGTAGCCAATGTTGGGTGCTTCGCTGCGCAATATGCGTGCAAACACACTATGAAAAGTACCGATGTATAAATTTCTTGCTTCGCTATTGCCCAAAATACGCTCCACCCTTTCCTTCATTTCTTTGGCGGCTTTGTTGGTAAACGTTAGCGCCAAAATATTAAAAGCATCCACGCCATGATAGCTCATTAAATGCGTAATCCTTGTCGTCAACACTTTTGTTTTTCCGCTACCAGCACCCGCAATAATCATTATCGGCCCGTCTTTGTGCAGCACCGCTTCTCTTTGCGGCTCGTTCAATTCATCTAAATAATTCGGCATAGGGGCAAAGGTAAATTTTAAAACTTTAATTACGTGGGGAGTTTTTGGAAAATGTTACGGGTTGATGAGTTGTGGGTTACGGGTTGGGTGCTACGAGTAGGAAGTAATCTAAAATCTTATGTCTATTATCTTGTGTCTTACTTGGGGCTGTGAGCAGAAAACCATTGTTCAATATTTGTCCGCTGCCCATCTCCAATCTTTTTGCCTCAAAAGCAGGCAAAAAGGATTTCCGCCTAAGCAGCGCAGCTCTTGGTCTTTTTGTTTTTCAATTAGGCGAAGCGGAGGATTAATAGTATTTCTAGGGAATTAATTTAAATGATATTTTTAGAATAAGATTCTATCTTTTCGGCAAACCAACTTTTGCAATTGTTTCATTGGCTTTTGCAAGTTTTTCAGGAAACAAATTTTTACCCCTTAATCTTTCAAGAGACTTATCAATTTTTACAATCGGCAATTTGCTTTTGTTTAATTTATTTATTGTTGTCATATTGCAAATTTAACTTGATTGTGGAAGTGGTATTGAATCTTCAAAAGGTACAATTTTAAGTCTCATCTCATTTTTTTTATTAAAATGCCTCGATATTTCTTGTGTCAAAGTTTTATAATTATTATTTTTCCCATCATCGTAATAAAAAATTTTTATTGATTTGCAATTCGGGTTTTCAAAAATCATATTAAGCATTACTCTGTCAGATAATCCACAAGAATGCCCCATTACAAAAACTTCAAAATGTTCATCCGAGTTAATAAAACTAGCAATTTCTTGATAATTTTTAGTTTTGAAATAACCAAATGATTTCATATTAACTAGAAAACCATTGTAATTTATTTTTTCCAGTACTTTATAATGATCGTCCATTTCGTCACCAAAACCAAAAACCAAAGGGTTGTATTTATTTTTTACCTCACCATGGATAAATATATTTTTAAAGTAGTAACTACTCAAATTTTGTAAGTAATTATTTATCGTTTTTGTATAATTGAAATTTAAAATTAAACCAGAGTCAGGTTTTCTCATTATAGTAGGTGTAGGATTAAAATCTGCTTTAAAAATTTCTAAAATATCAAAATTCATGGAAGTGGGTGGTAATGTATCAAGATATTCTTCAAGTTTATTTTTTAAATAGTCCATTCCCTTATTCAATAAATCTACGACATTATTTCTTGCTTCATCATGTCCATTTAATGTTGAAAGACCTAGCAATTTTTTATAAAATAAATTTTCAATATCTACCCAATTTTTCTCAGCATAAAATAAACAGATATCTTTTAAAAAAGGATATTTAAAACTAAAAGAAAAGTGTGCTTTATTTGAAGCATTTGCAACCTCCGTGTTTAAATAATTTTTCAACTGTTCTTTATGAGGGTTGCTATCTTTTAATTCTTCTATACATTCAATCATATCAGATGACAAGGTTGAATAATTGACCCCTGAATAAATATTTTGTTGCGCTAGAATACCCTCATCTTCATAATTACTTTTAATTAAATTTTTAAAT
>JANOZW010000354.1:0-1803 GCA_031429575.1 Ferruginibacter sp. | reverse complement strand
TTTAGGTTCTTGATTTGTTGAAATGTCAATTCCATTTCTTCTGTCTATCATTATTATTTTTACTTTGCACCTAACAATATGGCTCAAGTCTTCGGTATCTTCATCAATATAGGGTTCTATAAAATTTCTAAACACAATTTTAGACGTACTGTCAATATATGTTCCATTATACCTTCCACGCAAATTATTAAAATATCTCAAGGGGCTTTTCCGATCTGGGATACTAGTTCCATTTCGTCCTTCTACTTCTATATATGCTGAATTTTCGAATCTGTTTTCTACAAATTCTATTATATCGTCAATATTTATTTGATGTTTAGGTGCATCTGCAACATTTCTTGTAAACTCAACATATAAATTTGCTGCATCTCTTAACCATCCTTCTTCCTCTTTAGTTGGCTTTATATAAGTTCTAATTTGTTTATTTTCTACCTGGGCAGAAGAAGATAAGCCTTTTAGAAATATAAAAAGTATCAAAAAATAAACTTTCTTAATCATTGATGTTTTATTTGTATAGTAAAAAAATAGTATCAATATCAGTATTAGGGCGATTTGGAATCATTTTAATTATTTCAATCTTTTCTGAATTCATAAATACAGTTTTTAATCCGTATTTAAAATTTGCTGCCTGATGGTACATTGGAAAGTTTTGTGGATTTTTAATATCCCTTGAACGATATGTTAATAAGGTGGCAGAAGGATCAATGTTGTAATAACTCATTATTTGAGATACTTGATAATCAAAACCAGTATTCATAATTTCAGGTAAACTATTTAAACTTTTAGACAAATTAATCATTCTCGAAATTTTAAAAATACTACTTGAATCTTTCAAGGCAAATGGTTTAATACTATCCATCAAGTATTTTTTACATTTTTCACTTTGACCAAGGGAGGAAATCTGTTCTTCAATAACACTTTTTTTATAATCACTTACTTTCTCGTTAATTACTTCATTGGTATAATTTGATGATTGAGTAATAATATAAATAAGATTTTGATCTACAGAATCTTTTACAACAGAATAAATTTGCTTTGGTGTTTGTCCTCCTATGCAGGGATTTTCAGTTTTATGACAGTAAACACTTGAGTAAATCAATATATAAGGCACAAATATGAAAAGACTTACTAAATAAAAAATATTCCTTTTTTTCTTATTAATTTTATATTCATCTTCACCTTGTTCGTTTTTGAAATTTAAAAGCAATATTTTTTTATTTATCAAAAGACCATATACTATTATTACTACAAGTAGAAAAAATAATGAAGCCAATATTAGTCTTATTATAGTTTCGTCCCAATGGAAAGTGTGTGCTAAAAGCTCTGCAGTATGAGCTATGTATACAAATGGAGTTAAGATTGCAAGTATTATTAATAGAAAAGAATTTTCTCTTAAAAAATCTTTATCAAATGGTGATTTTTGCATTTATTTTGTTTATCTGTTTTGGTAGTACTAGAATGTAATTGTTAGCATCATAATGTCGCTTTGATAAAATTATTAGAGTATTATTACTAATACTATTTTTCAAATAGAACTTTTTTTGGGAAAATCAAAACTGATTTCTCAGTGGGGAGGTATTGAGGATTCAGTTAGATGGTAAATCTATCACAAACATATACGTTCCTTTTTACATAACAAAAAATAAATAGGGTACTATATTGGTATTCATGTTTTCTTAACATTGAAAAGTATAAGTCTTTTACTACATTTATATTAGGTAATAAATAGCAGTAGTTTTTTTTTTCCTATCGGTTGGGTGCTCCACAAAACCAAAACTTTCAATTAAAAATTTTGGTGAAGAC
>JANOZW010000353.1:0-5085 GCA_031429575.1 Ferruginibacter sp. | reverse complement strand
AAGCCATTTTTATCTTTCACGGTTTTTATTACAGAGTTATCCGTCAGACCATTTAGTGTAGTATAATTTTTAAACTTAAAATTATAAGTAGGTACGTTTTGTGCTAAAGTGGCATTACAATTGTAATAAATTATGATAAGTGTAATGATTTTATACATGCCACAGTTTATTTCGGTATAGTTTAGCAAATAAATTGTAAAAATTTATATTAAATAAAATTACAATTTTTAAGCTATAATAGTATTAGGTATAAAAAATATTTTAATTATTCTTTTAAACTAAAATTTCTTGCCATGAAACTTATAAATATACTTTATTGGGTTACTACCATTCTTCTTTGCATTTTATTAAGTGGGGGCTCTATTTCATCAGTTTTCTTTTTGCAAGCGCCAAAGCAAATTGTAATGAGGAGGAGAATTAAAAGAAAAAATTTCATTCTTTATATTTTATCAAATGTAAAATATTATTGAATAGAATCAATCTTATTAAAAATGGTATCGGTGTTTAATAGGGGAATACTGTCAGCATTTCTTTCCACAATCATCCATTGCGGCTCTAATATCCAACGACCATTTCTTTGTATAAGTTTGTATGATTGGGTCATTTTACCTTGTTGTGTTTCTACATTGTATAAAAATTCTTTTACACTATCTGCTGTTTCATGGTAAGTCACTGGGAGTATATCTTCTATTATTAGTGCGGACTCATCAAATGTAACATCATTTATTTTTACTTTTTGCTCTTTCACTTTAGCAAAATCGTTTTGCTTCTTTTCTAATTTTTTGGAAGGAACTATATTTATAACACTGGCTAATTCAAAGTACGCATTTAATTTTTCAGTTTGGTAAATAGGCGCAAACAACACTTTGCTGTATGGTATCATAATATCGGTACTCCTTTGTTTGTTTTGCATAAATAGGGTAGTGGCAAATAGTAAAACAGGAATAATTAGCCATCCCAGTATATTTAATTTATATTGCTTAAGTCCACGATTTTCTGTTGCAGAAAAAAACTGAATTCTTTGTATTAATTGTGATGTTTTCTTTACAGCACCCAATTGAAAAGATTTTACGTCAACGGTATTTTGTGCAATTTTTAAAAGCGTTTGTGCATACAATATTCCGTTGTAGTTAAAATCCAACACCTGTGAATCGCAATTTTTTTCTCTTTCTAATTTTATTTTATTGGTAAGTAACTTTATAAATGGGTTGAAGAAATAAATAATTTCCATGCCTAGCAATAACCAATTTAGCAAATAATCTTTGCTTTTTATATGTGCCAATTCATGCAGAATAATGGTTTCTAGCTCTTGCATACTCAAAGCATTTACAAGGCTAAAAGGCAGTAGTATCATTGGTTTTAAGAAACCAAAGGTGATGGGCGATTCTATATTTTTGCAATACCAAATCGTTACTTTTCTTTTAATACCAAGTTGGTAAGCTTTTAGTTCTGTAAATATCTTTAACTCAGCTGAGGCTTTTAATAAACTCCTCCGATAGTTTTTTATAAATACATTCCATTGGAAAATAACTGATAAAAATTTATACAATACCACAATAAAATAAAAACTGAAAATGATATTGACATAGTTGGCTAACCAGCTTAATGAAAAAACAGCGGCAATCGTTATTACGCTAAAATCTTTTTGGGCAAAATAAATTATAAAAGTAAAAACAGAAACTACTACTTGCACAGAAAGTAAACTGTACAAAAGGTTTCGCCGTTGAAGCGGATGCATGTATGTAGCCAGTCCTTGCACAGATATATATACAAACGCAAGCAAACCAGCTTGCCAAATACTGTGCAGAAGCATTCCAATAAATGAGTAAAAAAAACTCATCCTTTTTATTTTTTTGCTTTTAATGTTGCTATCAGTTCTTCTATTTGCGTTAACTCCTCTTTACTTGTTTTGTTACCACCCAATGCTTGCATTACCATATTGGCAGATGAGCCTGCAAATAAATTGGTAATTATTTTATTTAGAAATTGTGTTTGTGTTTTTTCTTTGTCTAATGCAGGAGTGTAAATATGTGTTTTACTTTCAGTATTTCTAGTTACCAATCCTTTTTCGTGCATTATCTGCATTAGCTTAAGCGTAGTAGTGTAGCCCGCTTCCTTCGTTTTAGTTAATTCTTCGTGTACGGTACGCACCGTTGCATTTTCGTTTGCCCATAGCACAGCCAATATTTCCAATTCACTCTCTGTAGGCTTTATTTGTTTTACTTTTTCCATTGTTACGATTTTATTCGTATATCAATATTACGATTTTATTCGTAAATCAAAAATTATTTTTTAAAGCAACTAGCAAATCATATAAAATAAAGAACAATCTGATTATAAGTAAAAAAATCAAAAAAATAGTATTTTGAAAATCTAAAGGCAGAGAAATCAATTGTTATATAAGTTTTCGTTCTACTGCCAGTTTTATAAGGCAAGCGGTATTTTTAACAGCTAATTTTGCTAGTAAATTTTTTCTATGACTATCTACCGTAAACTGGCTTAAAAATATTTTTTCGGCAATTTGAGGATTAGTATAACCTTCTGCAATTAGTTCCAATATTTCTTTTTCTCTAGCAGTTAAAACGGAGAGTTCTCTTGCGGCTGATTTTTGGTATTCTTGTAATGCCATGCCAACCTCTCCGCTAAAATAGATATAACCTTCATGCACGGCACGTATAGCTTTTATTAATTCTTCCTTAGCAGAATTTTTTAAAATATAACCAGAGGCACCATTCTCCACCATTTTTTTTATATACAATCCTTGGTTAAAAGTACTAAGACCCAATATCATAATACCAGGATATTTATCTTTCATTATTGCACATAATTCTATACCATCCATACCCGGCATACTAATATCCATTAATACCACATTAGCCGTATTGGTTACAAAAAAACCTAGGCAAGATTCTGCATTCATAGCATTGCCAGCCCATTCTATACCTTTTTCATTTTGTAATAAAGAGTGTATGCCTTCTATTACCACAGGGTGGTCATCTACTATAAAAACACGTATCATAATTATATATTTAATTCGATGTTTACCAATGTGCCTTTATCTGGTGAAGAGTGTATATCTAACTGCCCCTTTAAATAATCTATTCTTGACTGGATACTTATAAGACCAGCACCTTTATTGCTTTTCATTAATGCTGTATCAAATCCTTTTCCATTATCTTCCACAATTATGCTTAGCCTGCCTTCTTCTTTTACCAACTGCACAGTGGCTTCTGTAGCGGCTGCATGTTTCATAATATTATTTAGCAGCTCCTGTATAATTCTGTAAACATTTATTTCTGCTGATTTTTCTATTCTTGCATCCATACCAACCGATTGGTATTTAACCAAGATTAAATTTGTAGCGTTAATCGAATTGCAATATTCTTTTAATGCTTCGTCTAAGCCAAATTTTGTTAGTATTTCGGGCATCATATTATGTGCTACACGGCGTAGTTCTTTAATAGAAGTATCCAGCATATCCAATGATCGTTCAAATACTTTCATATTATCTGGGGTTATTATTAAATTGTCTTTCATATTACTTAAGGAAAATTTTACGCCTGATAATAAACCACCGAGCCCATCATGTAAATCTTTTGCTAAGCGGCTTCGTTCTTCTTCTTGCCCTTGTAGCATTGAATCAACTGCTACGAGTTGTTTATCTTTTTCTAATTCATTTATTTGTTGCTGTTGAAGTTCACCTTGTTGTTTTGCTAATTGTTGTCGGTTACGAAAATTTTGGTAACCTAAAAAACCAAGTATTATTAAAGCCGCCAAAGAAGCAATTAAGAAATAATTGATGGTAGATTTTTGTTTAATAGAGAGATATTGTATTTGCTTATCTTTTTGAAGTTGTACAATTTCTTTTTGTTTCTTTTCATTCTGGTATTTTGCTTCAGCTTCGGCAACTTTTTCACTTGTTTCTGTCTCAAAAAGTGAATCCCTCAGCTCAATGGTTTTTGAATAATATGCTGTGGCAGATTTATAATTACCAGTTGCTTCCTCTATTTCAGCCCTTATTTTATATATGTTTTTTAGCTCTGCCCTTTCACCTACTTCACTCGATAAATTTTCAGCTTGTTTTATATAAGTAAATGCTTTATCATGTTGCTTCAATTCGTAATACACTTTTGCTAGCATTATATTTGCCGAGGTAATAAAATATTTATTACCCATTTGTTTGGCATACTTGTACATTTCTAAGCAGTGTAATAATGCAGCTTCAAAATTTTTTTTACCTAAAAAATAATCGCCCATGTTATTACTAATGGTAACGAGTTGATAGAGATCATTATTCTTTTTTGCAAACGGTAATGCATGTGCTAAAATTGTGTAAGCGGTATCCTGCTTATCAAGATGGTTATAACTTACAGATTGGTTAATAAGCGCATCTACTAATAAAAGTGTATCAGTAAGTTTTTGTGCTAATACAACAGCTTTCGTTGCATACTCCAGTGCTTTTCCATATTCTTTTTGCCTGTCCAATAAAGCATTAATATTAGAATATAATGATGGTAAATATTTTTTATTTTCATTATTTTCTAAAATTTTTACAGCTTGTAAATAATGCTCCATAGCTTTCACCCGCTCATTTTTGTGCAGATAAGTATTTCCCAAACTTCCGAGAGATTTTGCCACCAATGCAGAATCATGTAATAATCTTGCTGTAGTTGTAGCTTTTTCAAAACTTACAATTGAGCTATCCATTTTATTTAATTCAATATAACAGTTGCCAATATTTTTATAACATAAAAAAACGCAATGATTATTTTTTATTTTTTCGCTTAGCAACAATGCCTGCTTATAATAATCTAAACTTTTTTCTGGTGTTTCAATCTCTATAGCTTCACCAATTTGTAATAATATATTCGCTTTAATAGAGTCGTTGGTTGCCAATTTTAGTTTATTTAATAAACTGTCTGGCACAGTTTGACCAAAACTACTGCCGTACATAAACAATAATACAATTGTTGAAGCCTTCAATAAATATTTTGGTATAATCTGCATGAGAAAATGATTTATATCCTCTATAAAGGTTGTCATTCTCCATCACATATACAAACATTTCTTTTAAAATACCACTTT
>JANOZW010000352.1:0-9644 GCA_031429575.1 Ferruginibacter sp. | reverse complement strand
CTAACACTTGAGGATATATGCAGCAAAGCATAGGGCGAAAGGCTGTCTTTATTTTGTATAAAACGCTCAGATAATATCTATTCATCAATCGGACATACAAATGTTATTGGCTGCTTAAGTTTTTGAGGAATTTGCTTTTTTCTAAAAACACATTTTTTTCTACATTTATTTAAAAAATATATTTGCTCATTTATAACTCTCAATGCTTCATTATCAAAATTCTTCCCAATACTTTGTATTACTTTAGCATTGAAAAAAAATCCAACTGAATCAACTTCAAATTCTACTAGCACAGTTCCTCCTAATCCATTTTCTCCGTCTGGATAATTCAATTTAGATTGATGAGAACAATTACAGTTAGAATCAATAACTTTTATTTGTGCAAATAAAAACTCGGAAATTGTTATACTCACTATCAATAAAAAAATATTTTTCATGCAAAAAGGATTCACAATTAAACAAATTCCATAAAAAGATTGAAGCATTCGTTACGAAAAGACTTAAAAAGCAACGTGTAAAGTTTTTCTTTAATTAATATTAAAATCAATATTTTTATAGTATGAAGAAAATATTTTTGGTTACTGTAATTTCTTTTTATGCAATATTGAATGTACAAGCACAATCAAAAACCGTTTCGAAAGATAGTTTATATATTGGAACAGATTTGAAAAAAGCCAAAATTGAGACCCAACTTGCAACTAAGATTAGCAAGCAAAATTTAATAACAGATTCTTCAGAAAAAAATATTCCCCAATCCAGATATTATGAAGTGGTTACTCATTTTATGGTAAGTAAAATAAAAGATTCTTCATTTGTAAAAGTGGAGGTTAATTCTATATTTACCGAAAATGCTGAGCGTTGGAAACAGTATTTAATGAAAAATTTAAATACAAATACACCTAATAATAATAAAGCCGACCTTGGCACTTACGAAGTAATTGTTCGTTTTATTGAAAGTAAAGATGGCTATCCTTCTGATGTAATTGCTTTAACGAATTATGGATATGAGATGGAAGCAGAAGTAGTACGTTTGATTAAAAAGGGCCCTAGGTGGATTCCTACTACTCAAAATGGCAACGTTGTTCGACCTTATAGAAAATAACTAATAACTTCTATTGAGAATAAATGTATATTGTTTTTTACCATCATTGGATAATTTCGCATTTCTTGTGTACCCTACACTCCTGCACCACCAAACCATCCCCACTCATCTAAAAATAAAAACGTTTTCCTTTTTAACACTTAACTTTATTTACTAAAATAGATAATATGAATTTGAACATTCGTTTATTAGTATGTATAGGTTTATATATGGGCTTTACTAAAACAGTTGTAGCTTTTGATGCAAACGATACACGCTTGCTTTGGCAACCTGCAATAAGTAAAACAAACATTGCTTTTATTTATGCAGAAGATCTTTGGGTGGCCAATAAAGATGGCTCCAACCCTAGGCGAATTACGGTAAGTGAAGGGGTAGAGTCTAACCCAATTTTTTCGCCAGACGGAAATACGATTGCCTTTACAGCGCAATATGACGGCAATAGCGATGTGTTCATTATTCCAGTTGTCGGCGGTGTTCCTAAAAGGCTTACTTGGCACCCAGGTAACGATGCAGTTAGAGATTTTTCGCCCGATGGAAAAAAAATATTGTTTGCATCACAACGTAATAGTTTTACAAATAGATATTCTCAATTATTTACTGTAGATATTAACAATGGTAGCGAAAATCAGCTGGCTATTCCCAATGCGTTTTGGGCATCCTACAGCCCTGATGGAAATTCAATTGCTTACACTACTATACCAGATGCTTTTGAGCAATGGAAAAATTATCGTGGCGGTAGCATGAGTAGAATTTGGTTGTATGAAATAACATCTCATGCAGTAACTGAAATACCAAAACCACAAGGTGGGTGTAACGATACAAGACCAATTTGGAAAGGCAATAAAATTTATTTTAGAAGCGATAGAAATGGAGAATTTAATTTGTTTAGTTATGAACCATCCAGTAAGGCTATTAAACAATTAAGTAAGTTCAATGATTTTCCTGTTTCAAGTTTAGACGGAATTTCTGATGAAATTATTTTTGCTCAATCTGGGTATTTGCATATTTATAATACCAACAACAATATCATTATCAGGTTAAAAGTGGGCATTGCTGCAGATTTACTAGATGTTAGACCAAGGTTTGTAAAGGGAGATAACTATATACGTTCTGCCAGTATTTCTCCTTCGGGGGCAAGGGTTGTAGTAGATTTTAGAGGGGATATTATAACAATACCTGGGCAAAAAGGTGATCAGCTAAACATTACAAATACAGCAGGCGTTCATGAAAAATATCCTCAATGGTCTCCTGACGGAAAATCAATAGCCTATTTTTCTGATGCTAGTGGCGAATATGAACTGCATATAAAAAACCAAAACGGGGTAGGTGAACCGAAAACATTTAAGCTGAATGGCTCAGGGTTTTATGCCAATATACACTGGTCTCCGGATAGTAAAAAATGTTGCTTTGTGGACAATGGACGCAGACTATATATGCTGGATCTTGCTACAAACAAACCAGAAAAAATTGCTGAAGATGTTCATTATCTTCCGGGTGCTTTTAGAGAATTATTCGGCAGTTGGTCTGCAGATGCAAATTATATTTCTTATACCACCATTACAGAAACCAATTTTGAAAGAGCTTGGATTTATGTTGTCAACGAGAAAAAATCTTATCCTGTATCTGATGGTTTAAGTAATGTTACTGAGCCTAAGTTTGACCCTTCTGGAAAATATTTATATATGCTAGCAAGTACCAATGCTGGGCCTGTTGTAAATTGGTTTGACCAGTCTAATCAAGATATGGATGCTACCAACCAAATATATTTAGTAACGCTTCAAAAATCAGTAATGTCGCCATTGTCGAAAGAAAACGATGTGGAGGAAATAAAAGAAGTAAGTGCTGAAAAAACTATAGGCAAATTAGACTCTGCTAAAAATGCACCTGCTAAAACCCCTTTAAAAATTGATTGGGATGGAATGGAAAATAGAATTATTCCACTACCAATTCCGAATGGTCATTACAGTGCATTATCCATAGCAAAAGAAGGAGAGCTTTATTATTTATCTGCCATGGCAAAAAATGCTGGGCAAACCATGTTGCATAACTATAGTTTGAAAAAAAGAAAAGAAGAACCAATAATGCCAGCAGATGATTTTGAAATATCAGCTAAGGGAGAGAAAATGCTTTTTAATAGTAAAGGAAAATGGAGCATTACCGTTGTTGGCCAAAAGCCAGGTGCTGATGCTATGTTGAATACGTCATTGCTACAAGTAAAAATTTCACCACAAGAAGAATGGAAAAATATTTTTAATGAAGCTTGGAGGGTAAACCGAGATTATTTTTATGACCCTAGTATGCATGGTGTAAATTGGCAAGCTATGAAGAAGAAGTATGAAGTCTTTATATCCGACATATCAAGTAACAATGATTTGTATAGAGTAATGCAATGGATGTTTAGTGAGCTTTCTGTAGGTCATCATCGTTTTACTAATAATGGAGATAGAAGAGTGAATACCGAAATTGTTACTGGAGGATTGTTAGGTGCAGACTATGACGTTACTAATAACCGCTATCGTATTAAGAAAATTTTTGGCGGCTTAAACTGGACACCCGATTTACGTTCTCCATTAACAGAACCTGGAGTAGATGTAAAAGTTGGAGATTATATTATTACGGTAAATGGGCAAAATGTAACTACTGAAAATAATTTTTATAGTTTTTTTGAAAATACTGCCGGTAAAATCGTATCACTTACAGTATCGTCAATGCCCGACGGGTCAAATGCTAGAACAATAAAAGTAACACCCATTGCCAGCGAAGCTTCATTGCGCAACCGAAATTGGGTAGAGGGCAATATGAAAAAAGTACACGATGCTACAAATGGTGACGTAGCTTACGTGTATGTACCCAATACAGCAGCAGGTGGGCATGAATATTTTAAGCGTTATTTCTTTCCGCAGGCCAATAAAGCTGCTATTATTATTGATGAAAGATTTAATGGTGGTGGGCAATTAGCAGATTATGTAATTGACATGCTAAAAAAGCCAACACAATCTTACTGGAATTATCGTCATGGCAAAGATCAGAAAGCACCCAATGCATCTATACAAGGACCTAAAGTAATGTTGATAGATGAAACCGCAGGGTCAGGTGGTGATTACTTGCCATATCTTTTTCGCCAAGCAAAGTTGGGTACAATTATAGGCAAAACTACTTGGGGTGGTTTGGTAGGTATATTGGGTTTTCCAGAGTTTATAGATGGTGGTAGTGTAACAGCACCTAATGTAGCTTTTTATGATGAAAAAGGATTTGGAATTGAAAATGTAGGCACGCCACCTGATGTAGAAGTAGAACAGTGGCCTGTGGATGTAATTATGGGTAAAGATCCTCAATTGGAAAAAGCGATTCAAATAATTATGGAGCAATTAAAAGCAACGCCACCTAAAAAAATAAAAACACCAGCATACCCAATTAAGGTAAAATAGCATAAAAGTAAATGGTAGAAGTTAAAAATTTAAAACACACTATTCATCCAACCCTACCCGTACAAATGCTCTTGCATTAGGAAACGTATGCTCACCAAGCGTGCGAATTTTTTGCAGCAAACCAAGCAAAGGCAGTATATCATCTTGAGCATCTGGTAAATATTGCATAATGTGCTGCCATGCTACAATGCACCTATCCGTAGCTATCAGCGCTACTTTAGCCGAGCCATTGCTATCACTTTCAAATGCTTCATCTTCTTCATCATCAAATGTGGGCAATGCTCGCATAAACTTTACTTGTATTTGTATAAGATACCAGTTTACAATTTCTATATAATCATTCAATTGTATTATTTCTTTTTTTGTCTCACCAATATCTTTTACGCCAAGCTCGATTAATTGTAAAAGGGTTTCTCCTTTTTGTTTTAAAGCTACATTATTCTCCAACAAAACCTTTGCTTCCATAATATATTGCTTGCTATATTTTATGAGTGGATGCTTTGCCATTTCTTGTCGCTTCTTTTTTACATTGGCCATGTACAATTTCATTTCTGCATCATCTTCTGCTGGTATTATAATGCCATGCTCCTCTGCTATTTTTTGCATTTGTGTAATAGCATTTGCAAAACTGTTGCCTATAGCATCCCAAAAAGCTTTGTTGTTTATATCTTTATCTTCTGGCGAGAGCCCTTCTTCACTTGCAAATACTGAGCAGCGGCTCGTAAAACTGCAACGTTCGCACCATTTATCGCAGTAGTTATAAATACCTTCTATGTGTTTTGGGTTTGCTTCCATATTATATGTTTCTTTGAAATATTAAATGTAAATATTTCTTTTCTTACAAACTTCTTTGTCCTAATTTATTTTCTTTTTTGCATTACCACTTCTATTCATTAATTTACTGTCTTACACCATAAAACCAACCAGAAATAAATTTTATATGAAGATTATAGAAATAAAAGCGCTACGAGGACCAAATTATTGGAGCATACGCCGAGGCAAGCTTATACAGATGATGATTGATTTAGAAGAAATGGAACAGCAGCCCACCAATAAAATTGCTAGTTTCAGAGAAAATTTAGAAAAACTTATTCCCACTTTATATTCCCACCGATGCAGCGAAAATAAACCCGGTGGTTTTTTTGAACGAGTGGATGAAGGTACGTGGATGGGGCATGTAATGGAGCATATTGCGTTAGAAATACAAACCCTTGCAGGTATGGATATGGGCTTTGGGCGCACTCGTGGCACAGGTAAAGAAGGTGAGTATTATGTAGTATTTAATTATATGGAAGAAGCGGTAGGTGTATTTGCTGCAAAATCTGCTTTTAAAATTTGCGAAGCATTAATAGCTGGAAATGATTATGATTTAAATGCAGATGTACAAACCATGCGTGAGTTAAGAGAAGAAACACGCCTAGGACCAAGCACAGGCTGCATTGTAGAAGAAGCAGCAAGGCGTGGTATTCCATTTATTCGTTTAAATAAAAGTAGCCTTGTACAATTGGGCTATGGTGTAAACCAACAAAGAATACGAGCTACCATTGCAGGTACTACAAGTTGTATAGCGGTAGATATTGCTGGCGATAAAGACGATACAAAAAATTTATTGGAAGCCGCAGAAATACCAGTGCCAAAAGGCTCTATCATTAGAGGAGAAGAAGGCTTGCAAGATGCCATTAATAAAATTGGTTATCCATGTGTTTTAAAACCATTAAATGGAAACCATGGCAAAGGTGCTACCACAAATATTATAAATTATGAGCAAGCTAAAACAGCATTAGAAGCTGCACAAAAATATGGGCGCAGTGTAATTGTAGAAAAATTTATTACAGGTTTTGATTTTCGTTTGCTGTGCATCAATTATAAATTTGTATGTGCGGCCTTACGTACTCCAGCCGCTGTAACAGGCGATGGCGAGCACAACATACAATGGCTTATTGAAGAAACCAATAAAGATGAACGTCGTGGATATGGTCATGAAAAAGTATTGACACAAATAACGGTAGATGATTTTACCAAAAAAATGTTGGATGATAAAGGCTATACTTTGGAAACTGTGCCAGCAAAAGGCGAATTGGTTTTGGTAAAGCCAACGGCAAACCTTAGCACTGGCGGCACTTCTACCGATGTTACAGAAGAAGTACACCCATCTAATATTTTTATGGCGGAGCGTATTGCCAAAATTATTGGGTTAGACATTTGTGGTATTGATATAATGGCACCCAATTTAAAAGTGCCCATTACCGAAAATGGTGGAGCCGTGCTAGAAGTAAATGCAGCACCTGGTTTCCGCATGCACATAGAGCCATCGGAAGGTATTGCAAGAAATGTGGCAGAGCCTGTTATTGATATGCTTTTTCCTAAAGAAAATACTGGTCGTATTCCTATTATTGCCATTACTGGTACCAATGGAAAAACGACAACGAGCAGACTTGTTGCACACATAGCAAAAACTGCTGGGTACAAAGTGGGTTATACCACTAGTGATGGCGTGTATATTCAAAACCAAATGATGATGAAGGGCGATTGTACAGGTCCTGCATCTGCACAGTTTGTTTTAAAAGATCCTACAGTAGATTTTGCTGTGCTGGAAAGTGCACGTGGTGGTATTCTTAGAAGTGGATTGGCTTTTAGAAATTGTGATATTGCTATCGTAACCAATGTAGCCAGCGATCATATGGGACTTGGCGGCATAGATAGTTTGGAGCAAATGGCTAGGGTAAAATCGGTAGTGGCAGAAACGGTGTACAAACATGGCTTTGCCATTTTAAATGCCGATGATGATTTGGTGTATGACATGCGCAAAAATTTATCTTGCAATATTGCACTATTTAGTATGGATGAATTTAATCCTAGAATTGTAGAGCATTGCAAAAATGGTGGCCATGCAGCTGTGTATGAAAACGGATTTGTAACGATAATGAAAGGCACTTGGAAAATAAGGGTGGAGAAAGTTTCTAATATTCCAATTACATATGGAGGCAAAGCGTTGCACAACGTAATGAATACACTTCCCTCTATCCTTGCTACTTATTTATACAGAAATATAAAAGTAGCTGATATTAAATTGGCCTTGGAAACGTTTATTCCATCGCCAACACAAACACCTGGCAGACTAAATCTTTTTCAATTTAAACATTTTAAGTTTTTAGCAGATTTTGCTCATAATCCGGCGGGCTTACAATTGCTTTGCGATTTTGTAAGCAAAATGGATGGTACACCAAAAGTGGGCATTATTAGCGGCACGGGTGATAGAAGAGATGAAGATATTAGAGAATTGGGTGTTATATCTGCCAGGCATTTTGATGAAATTATTATACGACAGGATAGGCACTTACGTGGGCGTACTGCAGAAAACATTGTTGAACTTTTGGTAGAAGGTATAAACTCGAATAAAACCAAGGAAATACCTGTAACCATCATTTATAATGAAAAAGAAGCCATTATGCATGCTTATAACACAGCAAAGCCTGGCTCTTTAATAACTATTATGTGTGATGTAGTGGCTGAAGCCCTTGATTTGATTAAATCTTTGAAGGAAAAGGAGGATAGTGAATAAAAATCGTTTTCAAATATAGATGCCATTCTTTAAAAGGTTGGCATCCGTAGATCAAGAAAGTTCAAAATATTTTAATGTCAGCCTGAGCTTGTCGAAGGCGGGTTAATTTTTGTAAAATCCGCTTCTGTAGATAGTTGCACCGCCTTCGAAAAGCTCAGGCTGACAAACTTCTAAATCGAAAATTAACTGCATATTATTTTGCATGATAAAATTAATATGCCTAAAACCTATTTGTGAATTATCTACCTAATTCTAAAAAAAGTTTAAAAAATAGTTTGGGCTTTTTTACAAAACCCCTATTTTTGCACTCCCAAACACAAAACGTGTTTTGAGATTGGGTTATGGTGTAACGGTAGCACAACAGATTTTGATTCTGTTTGTCTAGGTTCGAACCCTGGTAACCCAACAAAAACCTCAGTAGAAATGCTGGGGTTTTTTGTTTGTACTCCCACTTCCATTTATCGGTTGCTGTGTCAAAAAAAATTTTTAACATTGACATAAATGTTAAACTTTTTTAAAAGCAATTATTGTCTGAAACATTTTCATAGCTTTAATGGCTAACAAAAAACCGTTTTATGAAAATAACAATACTTGCACAAAAGCTATTTGCAGCTTTTATTTTTTTATTTATTTTTTCTTTGGCTACGCAAGCGCAATATGGCCGCCACAATGATCGTAGAGATCATAGGCATGTAGAGCGATATGATCATCGCAGAAATTACAATAGTTTTCCAATAAGCGTAAACATAGGATATGGAAATGCTAGAAGTTATTATAACCCGTCTAATTATTACCAACGTGGTTCTAATTACAGACAAAGAAATTCGTTCATACATTTTGGTCCTGCATTTGGTGTAAGAATAAATATGCTTCCATTTGGATGCAATTCGTTTCGCTATCGCAATAATGCATACTATTATAATGAAGGCGTTTATTATCGTCCTTATTCAGATGGCGGCTATGAAGTAATTGCTCCCCCACTTGGGGCAACTGTAAGAAACTTTCCATCGGGCGCTACACTTACTGTAATTAATGGACAAAAATATTATGAGTTAGGGGGCACATATTATCAAGAAGAAATAACTGCACAAAATAGATTACAATATAGAGTAGTAGGTACAGATGGCGTTATAAATACAGCAAATGAATACCAAGTTTATGATGATAATACTACAGAAAATTATTTGCCGCAGCAGCAAACCACACCTAAAAAAATTAACCAACTACCAGCCAACTGCAAAGTTGTAATGGTAAAACAGCAAAAATATTACCTTACTTATACAGGTGTATATTACAAAGAAATGATTGATGCAAGCAACAATGTGAGCTATGAAGCAGTAAGTATCGATAATTTATAAAACCATTTTGCATATTTTAATTAACAGGCTTTGAGTTATCAAAGCCTGTTTAATGTGCGCCATGCATGCCATTGTTCTTTAAAGTTAAAGTCTTGAGCAGGCCATCTAACGGGAACTGTTAATCCAAAGCAAGGGTGTTAGCCGTGAGGTTAAATCTGAAGGAAGCTGCGGATAAAGTTGTGAGTTGACGAACA
>JANOZW010000351.1:0-10363 GCA_031429575.1 Ferruginibacter sp. | reverse complement strand
CAAGGATGACCGTGACAAACAAGAAGGTCGCCACGAATTCAAAGATCAAAGCGCCAGTGGTGCCCAAATTTATCTATGATGGTACTTAAAATTCTATTGTCCATTTCATCTAACCCATACGCATCCACATTAAGCGCATTAAGCGCATGCTCAGTAATAGCCATATCTATTACACCATTGCCTAACACTTGTGCAAAATCTCTTACACGGCGCAGTAGCCCGTTTGCAATACGTGGTGTGCCTCGGCTACGCCCAGCTATTTCTTGCGCAGCATCGCTGGTGAGTTTTGTATTTAAAATACCAGAGCTGCGCAATAAAATATTTTTTAGTGTAGCGGTGTCATAATATTCCAACCTACTTTTTATGCCAAAGCGAGAGAGCAAGGGAGCGGTAAGCAAACCACTTCTTGTAGTAGCACCAATCAACGTAAATGGATTTATATCTATTTGAATGCTTCTTGCCGCAGGACCACTATCTATCATAATATCTATGCGATAATCTTCCATGGCGGCATACAAATATTCTTCTACCACATTGCTTAATCTGTGTATTTCATCAATAAATAATACATCGTTGGTCTCAAGGTTGGTGAGTAAGCCTGCAAGGTCTCCAGGCTTTTCAATAACAGGACCACTTGTTTCCTTTATGTTTACATTAAGTTCGTTGGCAACAATTCTACTTAGGGTTGTTTTGCCTAAACCTGGTGGCCCATGAAATAAAATATGATCCAATGCCTCTCCACGTTGTTTTGCGGCTTTTATAAAAATGCGTAAGTTTTCTATGGTTTGTGGTTGTCCAGCAAATTGGGCAATTTCACTTGGTCGTATATTATTTTCAAACTCTTTTTCAGCTGCCGATTGTTTGTTTGCATCTGTATTTAAATTGGGGTTTGCCATGTTGTAAAAATAATGAAATAAATTTCCATCGCTATAAGAATGTTCGGTTTTGTATTTGATTTAAAGATTATAATGTATACCCAATTATTTAGAATATTTTTTACAAAAAATTAATTTAGCCAACAAGTCACTAAAACACAAAGGAAAAATGCGTAGCATTTTTTCTACTTAGTGGCTTTGAGCCTTAGTGGCTTGATCTATTTTTGCAGCGAAGCTGCAGAAAACTATTTTTTTGTACGCTGATTCCTGAGTACATAAAATAAAAATCCCCCGAAGTAAAAACCTCGAGGGACATTATTAAAAGATCCTAAAATAATTATTTTGCAGAAACTTTTGCCGCTGTTCTTCTATCTCTTGCCATACCTTCTTTATCACCAGCTGCTGCTGTTGCAAATTCAGAGCCATAACCTACAGCTTCTTTAATTTGTGTTGCACCTGCACCATTTGCAATAATATCTTTCATTAATTGATTAGCTCTAGCTTGAGACAAAGCTTTGTTTTTAGCAGCATCTCCACTAGCATCTGTATAACCACCAATTTTTAAAACAGCATTTGGATATGCTTTTAAAATAGCCGCTACATTTTTTACTTGAGCCATTGCTTGTGGTGTAGCATACTCCGTTTTACCAGATTTAAATTGTACATCGTGTATATTAAACCAGTTTGCTTTTTTATCTACGGTATCAATCGTTCCTGTTTTTAAGAAATTTACCAAAGTATTTTCAAAACCATTGGCTGCTACGCCAGTTAGTTTAGTGCCATTTGGCAATTCTAAATCTCCCAATGCTCCTAGTTCATAACGTACTACACCGGTTACCGAGTCAACCATTACTTTTGGTGCTTCTACCACAGCAGTAGTAGGTGTTGTTCCTTCAGTAGTAGTTCTTGCAGCATTTGTTGTATCGGTACCAGTAGTTACGGTAGCAGCATCATCGGGTTTGTTACAACCATCTTTGAACATATAATATGCACCGGCCGCCAATGCGCCAATTAGTATTAATGGTAATAACCATTTCATACCACCACCTGCTTTTTCTTCTACATTATTATAAGTAGCATTTGCCGTGTTTGATACACTTGCCGCAGCGCTGCTTGCACCACCTGTTAATGACGATAAGCTAAAACCTGCTGGCAACATACTCATGGCAGATTTTTTTTGCTCACCAAGCATAGATGTCATGCTACTTGCAGACATGTTATTGTCTTTTGTATGTTTGCCAATAAGGCCAAGTATTGCAGGAGCAGCCATGCTTAAAATAGTACCAACTGTAGATCCTTTTACACCAGCAAAGCTAGAGATAAGGGTTGTAAGCATATTGCTTTGCCCTCCGTTTCCAAATAAGGAACTAATAATGCCACTGCCTTTGCTTAAAAGACTATTACTATTGTTATCGCCTCCTAAAAAGCCACCAAGAGAACCAAGTATTCCAGAATCGTTTTGCTCAGAAGCCATACTAAGAACTGAATTAGCACCATCATGAGAAGAAGATGCTTTATCAGATATAGACCCAATAAGTGAAGGTATAGCTGCACTTATTACTTTTGCAATTCCGCCTTCGCTTTCGCCAAGAGAAGAGCTTGCTTTACTAATTAATTCGTTGCTGAAATAGCTTTTGGCCATATCCAGAAGGTTAAATGTTGACATGAGGTTAAATTTTAGATGTAAAATGTATGATTATGAGTACAATATTAAGCAAAATGAAGATAAATTTTAAATAATTGGTTGTTTTATTTGACCTTTCAACTGTAAAAATTTACCGATAGTACTTTTTTATAGCTTACTTTTTCATTTCAAACGATACATTCGTACTTCATGAAAACTCAAAAACGATACTGGCTTTGCCAAATTTTAGGCTGGGGAGGGTTGATGGCCTTATTTTTATTTATTGCATATAAATTTGGATCCGATAATTTCTTTACGCCAGCTACAAAGCGAAATCTTTTATTATACGGGTTTTTTACTGCATTTATTTCCTATATTTTATCTACTCATTTATTAAGAATTGTTTTAAAAAAATTAAACTGGCTTAGTTTTAATCCTTCAAAAATATTTTTAATGTTTATTGTTGGTGTGTCGCTTACTTCGGTGGTTTCATTTTATGGGTCTGAATTATTGGAAAAAATACCTGGTGAAACTTATGAGTCTTACGAAATAAAAGAACGTAAAGAAAAAGCGATTTTGATGGAAAAAGAATTGAATCTGACAAATGTGGATTATTACGATTATGAAAAAAATAATATTTTTGATTCCGTAAAATATAAATCGTTTATAAAAATAAAAAAAGCCACCAGTTGGTACAAAGACAAAAATAACAAATGGCAATTTGAAGAACAACGAAAAGGTAAAATTTTTGGAGGTTTATTCAATAGTTTTATTTTAATTTCTTTGTGGTTGCTCATTTATGTAGTATTTCATTATGTAGATAAAAATAGAAATAACCAACTGGATAAACTGAGACTAGAAGGAGTAGTAAAATCGTTGGAATTAAAAACAATAAAATCTCATATTAATCCTCATTTTATTTTTAATGCATTGAATAGTATTCGGGCATTGGTAGATGAAAACCCTGCACGTGCAAGAACAGCCATTACAGAGTTAAGTAATATTTTGCGTAGCAGCTTACAAGCAGAAAAATTAGAAACGGTACCACTTGAGCAAGAGCTGGATATTGTACAAGATTATTTGGCGTTGGAGCAAATGCGTTTTGAAGAAAGATTAAAAGTAGAAATGCATATTGACCCCGATACATTGGCCCAGCCTATACCTCCGATGATGTTGCAAAACTTAGTGGAGAATGCCATAAAACATGGTATTAGCAAGGATGTAAACGGCGGTATCGTTATTATTCGTTCTTATTTTAAAGATGATCATCATGAATTGATTGTACAAAATACAGGCAACTTGCAATCCCTTAAAGCAGGCACATCTTCAGGCTTTGGACTAAGAAGTACACAAGATAGACTGAACTTGCTTTACCATAAAAAAGCACATTTTGAAATAGAAGAAAAAAATGGCAATTTGGTACAATCAAAAATTGTAATGCCTGTTGCAGAAATTATATAACAAATACAAATTATAGAAAATGTACAAAGCACTTATAATAGACGATGAAAGACTAGCGAGAAATGAATTGAAAAAATTACTAGCAGATTTTTCTGAAATAGAAGTTATTGGCGAAGCAGCTAATGCAGATGAAGGAATTGAAAAAATTGACAGCTTAATACCGGATCTTATTTTTTTAGATATTCAGATGCCAGGCAAAACTGGGTTTGATATGTTGCAAGAATTAGATAGAGCACCGCATGTAATTTTTACAACCGCTTACGATGAGTTTGCGCTAAAGGCATTTGAAGTAAATGCATTGGATTATTTAATGAAACCTGTAGAGCCAAAGCGATTGAAAGATGCATTACATAAACTACAACAGGCAGAAGAAAAAGAAGCGGCAGCATCGCTTGCGAGCTCATTTAGAGGAATGCTTGGCGAAAACGACCAAGTATTTGTGAAAGATGGTGAGCGTTGTTGGTTTGTAAAACTTGGCGAGGTACGTTTGTTTGAAAGTGTAGGTAACTATGCAAAAGTTTTCTTTGGTACGAATAAGCCGCTGATACTAAAATCACTTAATGCGCTGGAAGAAAGATTGGATGAAAAAGTGTTTTTTAGAGCAAATAGAAAGCATATCATAAACCTACACATGATAGAAAAAGTAGAACCATTTTTTAATGGTGGGTTAATGTTAGATTTAAAAGGCGGAGAAAAAATAGAAGTGAGTAGAAGGCAGGCGGTGAAGTTTAAGGAGATGATGAGCCTGTAAATCGTTTCTCGTTTGTTCGTTTCTCGTTGATTCGTTTCTTGTTTGTCCGTTTCTCGTTGGTTCGTTTCTCGTTGGCTCGTTTGTGGTTTGGTGTTTGTTGTTATTTTGTTTGGTGTTATTTTGTTTGGTCTTTGTTCGTTTATTGGTTATTATTTTATTACCTAAGTAAATTAGTTATGTTTTTAAAGAATAGTTCTCTTTTTTTAATTTTTTGTTTGTTGAATATTTTTTCTTTTGCACAGCAAGCGGATAAAGTGTTGAATGCAACGGAGGCATTTCGTATAGAGAGTTTTTTGGCATCTGATGATTTAAAGGGCAGAAAAACTGGTACCCCTGAAATTGACAAAGCCGCAGATTTTATTAGTGAAGAATTTAAAAAATCGGGGTTAAAAACATTTAATGGATTGCTAACCTACAAGCAATCGTTTACAAATATTCGTACAAAATTTATATCTGCATCAGGCATTGTTGATACTACAAAAATAGAGGCTTCAAATATTATTGCCATTACTACAGACTCTTTATTGAAATTTAATGAGCTATCGGGTTATAAAAAAGTAATTGTAGGTAATGATGATAATTTATTTTTTGCAGCAGAAGATGTGTTGAAAGAAAAGAAAAATACGATTGTATTTGTAAATAATTTTTTCAAAAATGATTTTAATAAACTTAAACGTTTTAAAAGAGAAGGCTTAAAAAATAATTTTTCTGTAGTATTTGTTTTAAACAACAATGAAGGAAAGAAATACGATTTTGAAATACGGAATAAGACTACGGAATTAAATTTTACGAATGTAATAGGTATATTGCCTGGTAAAAAATTAAAAGATGAGTTTGTGGTCTTCTCTGGTCATTACGATCATATAGGTACTGCAAAACCGAATGCAAAAGGCGATTCTATTTACAATGGCGCAAACGATGATGCTGCTGGCACTACAGGCGTTATTATGCTTGCCAATTATTTTGCTAAATTGAAAAGCAATGAGCGTTCACTGGTTTTTGTAGCATTTACTGCCGAAGAAATTGGTGGTTTTGGTTCTCAATATTTTTCTAAAAATATAAATGCAGACAAAGTAATTGCCATGTTTAATTTAGAAATGATAGGCACAGAAAGTAAGTGGGGAAAAAACACTGCGTACATTACAGGGTTTGAAAAATCAGATTTTGGAAAAATATTACAGAAAAATCTAGAAGGTACGGCATTTCGTTTTGAGCCAGATCCATATCCAAAAGAAAATTTATTTTACAGGAGCGATAACGCCACCCTTGCTGCGCTTGGTGTACCTGCGCATACCATTTCTACATCTAAAATGGATAATGAACCTAACTACCACAAAGTATCTGACGATATTGCATCGCTGGATATGAATAATATGGCAGAAGTTATAAAAGCGATAGCGCTTAGTAGCAAAACAATTATTAGTGGGAAGGATACACCGACGAGGGTGGATAAGCAATAAGGCAGTTGGCAATTTGCAGTCGTCAGTTCGCAATTATCAGTTTGCAGATGGCAAAGAGTTTCGTTTTATTTGAGAATCATAATAAATTATAAAATCTATTTTTCAATCTGATGCATAATCAAATGCATAATAAAAGATGAATAAAGAATGTAAAGTTGAAATGCTTAATTACAAAAGTTGAGAGGAGAACTGATGTTTGGCCTCCCTCTCTTTTGGAGAGGGAACGAGGGTGAGGCTTAGATGAAAAAAGGTATGCCGTACAAGTGAGTGACACAACGATGTTGAGTAATGCTGCTTCTTTGTTTGGGCAAAAAAAGAGGTGATTTTTTTAGGCAGTTTTTACTGGCACATTATGTATAGCCGCAGCCATTTCTTTTATCAAGCTTGCATCTTTTTCAATAGCATTGCCTACTACAATTACATCGGCGCCTGCTTTGCAATTTAAATAGGCTTTTTCGGCAGTGGTAATGCCGCCACCAATAATAAGTGGTACATCTATACAACTCGAAACTTTTTGTATCATCGTTTCTGATATGGCACGTTTGGCGCCACTCCCTGCATCCATATAAATTAATTTCATGCCAAGCATTTCGCCAGCCATAGCGGTACACATGGCTATTTCATTTTTGTCGGATGGCAATGGCGATGCATTGCTGATATACGAAACGGTTGTAGGTGCGCCACCATCTATAACCATATACCCTGTGGACATTATTTCTAGCCCACTTTTTTTTACTTGTGGTGCAGATATTACATGCTGCCCAATGAGCAACTCGGGGTTGCGTCCACTTATTAAACTGAGGTATAAAAGCGCATCGGCATATTTGCTTACTTGGCTCGGACTGCCAGGGAAAAGTATTACGGGAATCTGGCAACTGCGTTTGATGAGTTGTACGCATTCGTCGAGGTAACTTGATACAACTAAACTGCCGCCTACTAAAAAATAGTCAACCTGTGCATCAAGCGAAAGCTTTATCAGTTCTTCCACACTGCTATCGTTTACCTTATCAGGATCTATAAGCACAGCAAAAGATTTTTTACTTTGGCGCTTTCTGTCGGTAAGAGATTGATAAATATTGTTCAACATAAACGGTTACAATTGATGCAAAAATGCTTGTTTTTTTGTTATTATGGAAATATTAACGGCAGAAATAATTATAAGCGCCATTTTTGTTTTTAATAATAAGTAATTTTACAAGTTATGCTACCCGATTTTACAAAAGAAATAAAGTACAAAACTGCCCGCAGTGGCGGCAAAGGCGGCCAAAACGTGAACAAGGTGGAAACCATGGTAGAGGGTTATTGGCATGTAGAATCCTCTGACATGTTTAACACAGATGAAAAAACTTTAATAACTGAAAAACTGGCCAATAAGATAAATGCTGATGGATTTTTGCTGGTAAAAAGCCAAACAGAACGTACACAATTGGCCAATAAAGCTGAGGTTTTGGAGAAAATGCTTGCGTTGGTTACGAAAGCATTGATTGTACCTAAAAAAAGAAAGCCTACAAAAATACCAAAAGCCATAGTGGCAAAAAGGCTGGATAGCAAAAAGAAAAATGCTGAAATAAAACAAGGGAGAAGAAAAATTTCGGGCAATGAATAAATATATTTTTTTATTAGGTATGATTGTTTTTTCGCTCAATAGCTTTGGGCAGAAAAAAATTGTGGTGCGTTTTGAAAATATGGTTAATGGCAAAAAAATAGTATTGAATGATATTGTTTATGAAAATGCTTTTGGAGAAAAATATACGGTGAGTAAATTGAAATATTATGTAAGCAATATTTGCTTGTTAACGAAAGGTGCTTTAGAAGTTGACAAAACTGTTTATTTGATAGATGCTGCAAAAGAAAATATGATTATCAAAAAAGATAGCAGAAAAATTGTTGGTATTTCATTTTTACTTGGTGTGGATAGTGCTTTAAATTGTAGTGGCGCACAAAGTGGCGTACTAGATCCATTAAACGATATGTTTTGGACATGGAACAATGGTTATGTAATGTTTAAACTAGAAGGAAAATCTACTTCATCTTCGGCAGATAATATTAGAATAGAACAACATATTGGCGGTTACAAAGGGGAGTATAAAACGATGCGAGAAATATTTTTACCAATAGATGAAAAATATTTTTTTAAAAATAATAGCATTACTATACAAATGAATTTGAATGAGTATTGGAATGGCATTAAAATAGCTAAAATGCCTGTTATTGCTACATCGGGTGCATTGGCAAAAAAGGCAGCAGATAATTTTATAGGGATGTTTTCAATAAAGCCGAAATAACAATAATTGAGTTGTCAGCCTGAGCTTGTCGAAGGCGAGTTTTATTGATGCAACGGGTTCGACAAGCTCACCCTGACAATCTTTAAATTTAAATCTTTTTCATTTACAAAAATTTGAAAATAAAAATAACCATATACTTTTCTCTCTTTATTATTGCTTCGCTTTTCTTAATTTCAGCAGGCAAAAAATTATATGCCCCTACACCAATCCCGTTTACCATTCCAAAAGGATTCCCTAAACCATCCACCAATATTTTTGCAAAAAATACATTAACAGAAGAAGGGTTTCAACTTGGCAAAAAATTATTTTACGATGCAAGGCTTAGTAAAGATGGGCAAGTGAGTTGTGCAAGTTGTCACCAACAGTTTGCCGCTTTTTCTACATACGACCATGATCTGAGCCATGGTGTTTTTAATAGTTTTAGTACACGTAATGCGCCAGCACTCATCAACCTCGCATGGATGAAAGAATGGCATTGGGATGGTGGGATAAATAATTTAGACAATCAACCTCTCTCTCCATTGAGTGCTGCAAACGAAATGGGCGAAAAACTAGATACCGTTTTACTAAAAATAAAAGCAGATAAAGATTACAGCAATTTATTTTTTAAAGCATTTGGCTCTTCAGATATTACTACAGAGAGAATGCAAAAAGCATTTACGCAATTTGTAGGAAGCCTCGTAACCGCCAATAGTAAATACGATAAAGTAAAACGAGGCGAAGAAAAATTTATTTTGCCCGAAGAAAAAGGCTACGACATTTTTAAAGCCAACTGCAATACCTGCCACAAAGAACCATTGTTTACCGATAATAGTTTTAGGAATAATGGCATGCCATTAAACCGATTTAAAGATGTGGGCAGACAAGCCATAACATTAAACAGCAAAGATTCGTTAAAATTTAAAGTGCCCACATTGCGCAACATTGCACTCACAATACCTTATATGCACGATGGTAGTTTTGGCTCTTTAGATAAAATAATAGATCATTATACAAACATTGATACAGCATTAATAAACCTTGACCCATTGTTACAAAAAAAAATAAGCATGACAGAGAGAGAAAAAAAACAATTGTTACTTTTTTTGTTTACACTTACGGATACAAGTTTTTCGAAGAATAAAAAGTTTGCGCCATAGGTATTCGCCTGTGGCGAATACCCATATTCGAAATTCGCCTGCGGTGAATACAATTTATTACAAAGAATTCGCCACAGGCGAATTCCTACATTCCAATTCCTTACTTTTGAAAAAAAATAATCATTGAGCAGTATAAAAAAATTAGCAGGAGAAACATTGTGGTATGGCGGCAGCACTATTGTAGCTCGATTTTTAAATTATTTACTTACGCCATTTCTTACGTACAATTTAGCAGAGAAAAGCGACTTTGGTAAAATTGGATTGATTTATTCATTGATACCAATCTTTAATGTAATTTTTACGTACGGTTTTGAAACTGCCTATTTTCGTTTTGCTAGCAATAAAGAAAGTAATAAAAATATTTATAGTACTGCTGCACTTTCTTTATTTATTTCTACCGTTTTATTCACGCTCGTTTTATTCGCAAACAAACACTTGCTTGGGCAATCTATAGGATTAGAAGAATTTCCTACCATTATTTCTCTAATGATTTTAATTATAGCTGTAGATACGCTTTCGGCTATACCATTTGCAAAACTTAGGCAAGATGGAAGGCCAAGAAAATATGCCGCCGCAAAAATTGTTGGTATATTGGCTAATATTTTTGTTACTTGGTTTTATGTAAAATATTGCCCTGCACATTATCAAAATAGCAAATGGCTGAGTAGCATTTACAACCCATCTACAAATGTGGTTACCTATGTTGTATTTGCCAATCTTGTACAGTCTATCATTACTTTATTATTTCTTGCTAGAGAAATTTTGCAA
>JANOZW010000350.1:0-2058 GCA_031429575.1 Ferruginibacter sp. | reverse complement strand
TTCACTTCCAAAATCAGGCAAGTGGATGAAATACATCCAGCTTGCTTTGGGTGTTCTTATCATGTATTTCTCTTACATATATCTTGAAAAGGCATTAGTTGGCTATGGCTTTAAAGAAACTGCTGTTCAATTAATGGGTATTGGCATTGCTATAATACTTTTCTCTGTATATCATTTTCAAAGTGCCGATTTATTAACATACCAAAAAACAAAAAGGGCCTTGCTGGTGCTTTCAGGTATCATCGGCTTTCTGGTTTTATTAAAAGCATTTATTCCATCTTTTGAAGCAGGTGCTATCGCATCACCAGGTGCAACTGTAGCAGCAAATACGACCGAACCCAAAACGGAACAAAAGGGGCAACTAACCTGGTACTTAGATAAAGACGATGCTTATGCAGCAGCAAAAGAAAAAGGCAAACCCGTATTTATAGATTTTCATGCGGAGTGGTGTACCAATTGCAAAGAGTTTCAAAAAATAACGCAGAGCAACTCCGTTTTAAATGAAGCATTAAAAAATGCGGTATTGCTAAAAGTGTATGATGGTACTCCTTTATTTAATAAATATGCTTCTGATACACTCTTTCCTGAGTTAAAAGTTGGGCTCCCTTTTTTTATCATTACAGATAAGGATGCAAATCTGCTATACAAAACCAATGATTATCTAAAGGTTGATGAAATGAGCATGTTTCTTTCAAATTAAATATTTCAAGCCCTACTCTTTGAATATAAAGAGTAGCTGCTAAATAGAAATTTTTAAAAGCAGTATAAAAAAATAATTATGAATTTTCCCGAGGATTTAAAATACTCAAAAGAGCATATATGGTTACGCATCAGCGATAACGTTGGCACAATAGGCATTACACAATTTGCTCAAAGCGAATTGGGCGAAATTGTTTATGCCGATTTACCAAATGACGGCTACAGTTTTGAGCAGGACAAGGTATTTGGTTCTATAGAAGCACTCAAAACAGTAAGCGATTTATTTATGCCAGTTTCAGGCAAAGTTTTAGAAACTAATAAAAAATTATTACAGACACCTACGTTTGTAAATGACGACCCTTATGGCGAAGGTTGGATAATGAAAATTGAAATAATAAATCCCGAAGAAGCGACTAATTTATTAACTGCATCAGATTACAAGCAAAGAATTACAATTTAAATGATGAAGTTTTTTTTATCTGCCCTAGCAATCAGTTTTAGCCTCATTTTAAATAAGGCAGAAGCACAAAGCTCAAATGATTTTGGCGTGTTTCCCACAATAGACCATACTGGTTCAATTTCAAGAAAAATTGATTACAGTTTTTACTACTTTGCTGCTATCAATTTAATAGATAATAAAACAAATAATGTAGTACAAAAAGGATTTTTTGCATTTTATGCCGAACAGGCACTGACCTATAAAATAAATCCGAAGTTATCGTTTACAGCGAGCTATGTATATGAACGCCAAAATCCCACAAAGGATGTTTATCGAAATGAAAATCGCTTTTACCTGCAAAGCACTTACAAGTATAAAGTAAACCAAACAGTACTAAAACACAGGTTACGTTTCGACGGCAGATTTATTCAAAATAGGCTAACCTATAATGCACCCTTCACCTCTCGTATCCGATATTTATTTGGTTTGCAAAAAAATTTAAACACAGCAAAGCGGAGTCTTTATTTTACTGCTTACAACGAATTTTTCTTTAATACCCAAAATAATGATGCACCTACTTACGCAGAAAACTGGGCTTATGTTGCTTTGGGTTATAAAATAAATAAATCAAATACAATAGAAGCAGGCCCACTATACATTGCGTGGGCAAATAATAAAAAAGGTGATTATACAAACTTATATTATTTTCAACTTTCATGGATTACAAACATCAATTATAAGAAAACAAAAGACTAAAAGAAAAATACATTTCAGCAACCTTTCGAATTTTTGCCATTGCCTCTTCCTATCTATCATCTTATGCTACCTTTATTAAAAACTAATTATTCTGAGTATAAATGGTATTGCCGAGGGTCTTACACCTTCACTTCTTTCCACTTCCCTTTTTTAAAATAATACCA
>JANOZW010000349.1:0-5685 GCA_031429575.1 Ferruginibacter sp. | reverse complement strand
GGAAACGATAGGTAAAAATACACCAATATATAAATCTTACCCTCGTATTGTAGGCGAAACTGGCGGTAAAGATTTTGTAATAGCACACAAAAGTGCCAATGTAGATGCAGTAGTAACAGCACTTGCAAGAGGTGCATTTGAATACCAAGGGCAAAAATGCAGTGCAGCAAGTAGAGCTTATATACCAAGCAATATGGCTGCAGAAGTAAAAAAGAAATTGGTAGAAACTGTAAAGACAATGAAAATGGGAACGGTAGAAAACTTTACAAATTTTGTAAATGCAGTGATAGATGAAAAGAGTTTTGATAAACTAGAAGGTTACATAAAAAATGCAAGAAAGCGTGACAGCGGTGCTAAAATTTGGGTAGGTGGGAAGTGTGATAAAACAGAAGGATATTTTATAGAACCTACTATCATTGAAGCCGACAATCCAAATTATGTAACCATGTGCGAGGAGTTGTTTGGCCCTGTGCTTACCATTTATATTTATGATGAAAACAAATATGAAGAAACTTTAAAATTGGTTGATAGTACATCGCCTTATGCGCTTACTGGGGCTGTGCTTGCGCAAGACAGATATGCAGTAGAACTTGCCGTAAATAAACTAAGAAATAGTGCGGGTAATTTTTACATTAACGATAAACCTACTGGCGCAGTGGTTGGTCAACAACCTTTTGGTGGCGCTAGAGCTAGTGGCACAAATGACAAAGCAGGTTCTATGCTTAATTTATATCGTTGGTTGAGTGCTCGCACCATTAAAGAAACATTTGTACCACCAATGGATTATGGATATGCGTTTATGGAAGAGGCGTAATTTTTAAAGATGAATTGTAAAAAATATATTTTTAGTTTACTTGTATTATTATTTTCATTTTGTGCATTTGCACAAAATGAAAATTTTAGTATAAAAGTCATTCAAGATTCTGTGGTTTATCTAGCTGATGCGAATAATGCTATGAGGTTGTATAAAAAGCCTTTTAAAATTCAAATTGAATTACAGAATGTAGAGGGCGTTTATCTTTTTGCTTCATTTAACGATAGTATTTTCAAATTAAAAAATGATAAGTCAATACCTGATTTTAAAAACATCCCTTCTATGTCTATGGCTGAAGAAGCGTTTAATGTTAATCAAGAATTAATGATTAGCCCTGATGGTTGGGCTTATTGGTTTTATAAAGCAACAGATAATTGGCACAGAATGGATAAAGAAGTGATTGTTTCAAATAACATTACTACTATTTCTAAAACTGTAAAACAGTTTTATTTTACTGCAACCGAAAATGAGGTTTCAATTGATAATAATAATAAACAATTGTATCTTTTCTTTTTTTCAGCAATAGCAAACGAAAATTCTGAACTTGTCAAAGAATTGCAAAGGTTTAAGTTAAAAATAAATTGGCTCTAATAAATTATCTCCATTAATATCGGCATCTTACCTTGTTTACTAATATAACCTTTCAATGTTTGTAAAAACTTTGTAGATACCATTGGGCAGCCATAGCTAAAGCAAATAGGCCATTCGCTTTGTTGTTCATCAGGTACGCATGCATGTCCGTGGAGTACGATGGCTCTTTCAAAAGCCTTGTTATTGGTGCTATCTAAGCCCGTAAGTTTATACGAAAAACCATACATGCCTTTATATGAGCCACCAATTTTATATTTACCAAGAGAAGAACAACGACTATCTGGTATGTTTGAAAAAACCAATTCTCCTCTAAAGGTTTCGGAGCCTGTGCCATGCGCCACAAAGCCTGAGCTGAGCAAAGAATCTCTTTTTAAATTATAAACAAAAAAACGTTTCTTATAACTCGGTATGCGCATATCTATTACAAATGCATAATCTTGGTTACACTTATTTTTGGCTGCATAATCTTTTAATTGAGCTTGCGTATTTCTAACCCTTCGCAGCTCTGTAATCATTTCAAAAGCGGGTACAGCATAATTAGGCGATGCGGTGCTAGAAGTTGTAGTGCTGGTGTTTGAATTGCCCATAGCAGCTGGCTTTTTTGTATCAGCCATTTTTTTATATTTTACATACAAAAACACATTGCCAGCAAGCAACAATATTATTAAAACCGCCGTAGATGTTTTTGACATTTTTTCTGAAAATAATTTTGGCTAATATAATTAAGAATACAATAGTAATTATATTAAAGTAAACCATGGTTATATACTAGAAATAGCTAATCTAAGAAATTTGAAGAATACTGCTCAATTTCTTGTAAAATTCATCGGGCATGAATGGTTTTTGTACCACATCTACAAAGCCTTTTTTAATAAGGTATTCTTGCATGTTTTCAAAAGATGCAGCAGTGAGCGCAATTATTGGTATTGTAGCATCTTGTTCTTTTATTAAAGTAGTAGCTTCATACCCATCCATGATAGGCATGTCTAAATCCATTAAAATAATATCGTAATGATTGGCTAATGCAGCATCTACTGCTTGTTTCCCATTCTCTACAATGGTTACATTGGCATTCCATTTTTCTAAAAAGCGCTTTGCTACTATTTGGTTTATTTTATTGTCTTCAGCTAATAATATTTGGGTGTTAGGTAATGAGTAATCGTTTGCGGTTTTTAAATCAAGTTTATTTTTTGGTATAAAGGATGATTTTTTAAGTGCTACCTCAAACGAAAATGTAGAACCTTTCCCCAATTCGCTTTCTACTTTTAATGTAGAATTCATTAAATGTAAAATCTTTTCTGATATTGTAATGCCCAAACCTGACCCACCAAACTTACGGGTAGTATTTTCATCGGCTTGGGTAAAGCTTTCAAATATTTTTTCTTGATGCTTTTTATGAATGCCAATACCACTATCTGTTACAGAAAAATGCAAGTTTGTAAACCCTGACTCAATTGTATTTTCATTTATTTTAATTATTAATTTCGTGAAACCCTTTTCGGTAAACTTAATAGAGTTGCCTATTAAATTTATTAATACTTGGCTCAATTTTATTTCATCTCCTCTTAAAAAAATATCAGCATCACCTTCTACCTCAATGCCAAAATCTATCTTTTTTAATTTGGCTGTATTTTCAAAAATAGATTGCAATTTTTTTATGAATAATATTAAATTAAATCTGTTATCATTGAGTATTGTTTTTTCAGCATCTATTTTAGAAATATCAAGTATATTGTTTACTACACCAAGTGTATGATCAGAAAGGGTTTTAAGTGTTTCAAAATTTTGTTTTTGCTCTGGCAAATAAATTTCATCAAGCATAATATTGGTAATGCCTACAATGCCATTCAGCGGTGTTCTAAGCTCGTGGCTCATATTGCTCAAAAAACGCTCTTTTGCATGAGAAGCTTCTTCTGCTTTTTGTTTTGCCTCTAGTAATAATTTTTCTGCGGCTACTTTGCTGGTAACATCTCTACATGTAAAAGTAGCGCCAATGATATTATTATGTTTTACTTCATAAATTGGTGTTGCTTTTAATTCATAATCGTTTTCGTTGAACGAAAAAGACTCAAATATCATTTCCCCACTTAATACCCTTGTATAATGTTCTTTTAAATGTGTTGGTATTCTTACAGATGATAAATATTCTTTTATATTAGTATCTACTTTAACGTCTGGTATTCCTAAACCGACTTTTGCAAATTCTATAAAAGCTTTATTAACCGTAAGGATATTATAATTTGTATCAATACTCCAAATACCACCTATGGCATTGTCTAAAGTGGTTTGTAAACCTACACTTTGTGTGATAAGTTTGTTTTGCTTATAGCCTGAGTTTAAAATCATATAAGCAGAGTACAATGCAAAAAGCATAAAACTAATGAGTATATTGGTTGTTCTCATTTGGTTGGTTATTTCATTGCTCCAAACAATTGTGCTGAAATGTTCGTAACCATAAAACTCCGCAAATAAAACAAAAGCTAGCGGCATAAGAATATATGCTACGACTGTAATGCTGTTTCGCCTAATAGAAAAAATATTAAATGCAGTGGGTAAAAATGCGAAAAAGTATAAACTTGTATATGTATACCTTCCGTAAAAATGATCGTACCAAGATATGGTTAAATAAATAATAAATAGAAATAAATATTTTGCAATATTGGATTTATTATAATGAACCAATGCGAAGCAAATCCAAAAAAAAGTTTGTACAACCAACGATGATAAAATGAAAAACGAATAATGACTCTGATAAATAAAGAGTGCCGCAATGCTGTTAATAAGGATGGTTAAATAAGAAAACATCCAAATCATATTAAAATAAACAACCTGCCTTATGTCAACACTGTGTTGTAAGTGCTTACAACCATTTTGTCTTATTTTTAAAAAAAGTTTAATCATTCATCACGCAATTTTTAATAGATGCTATATTCACAACGTAAATGTAGCTTAATTATTGTTTTACAATAAAATACAGTCAAATTTTATTTTTAATAATTTGTTTGCATCTGTAAAAATATTTTATAAAATAGGTATGTGTTTTAAAACAAAAAAAGGGAAAAGTAAATAACTTCGCTTTATGCAACTTCTCATATCTCACCCAAAGCTACAACTCATTATTAATAGGCTAGCGCAGCAACTTATTGAAAATGATGACAACATAAGCGAAACCATTTTCATTGGGATACAACCACGTGGTGTGTATGTAAGCGATAAAATTACTAAACAAATAAAAAAACTCTGCCCTAACGAAGAGGTAAAATACGGCTTGCTTGATATTACGTTTTACAGAGACGATGTTCGTAGCGAAATACATGTACCCAATAAAACGGATATCCCTTTTTCAATCGATGATAAAAAAGTAATTTTGATAGATGATGTATTGTACACTGGTAGAACCATAAGAGCAGCATTAGATGCATTGCAAGATTTTGGAAGACCAAAAAAAGTAGAGCTTTGTGTACTGGTAAATAGACGATTTGATAGAGAGCTGCCTATACAACCTGACCACTGCGGCATTGTAATAGATAGCAATATAGAGCAAAAAGTAAAAGTAGATAAAGAAAGGGGAGAAGTGGTTATTTATTAGACACAAGATTTTTTAGACATTAGACATAAGATATGAACAATATTACATCCCAATTTCTCTTAGACCCCAACATTACTTTTTTAAACTTTGGTTCTTTTGGCGCAAGTCCAAAACCAGTTTTTGATAACTATCAAAAATGGCAAAGAGAACTAGAGTTTAACCCTGTACAATTTATTACGGTAAATGGTATAAAATATTTGCAAGAAACACGTGAGGCTCTGGGTAATTTTATTGGCTGCCATGCAGATGATGTAGTAATGGTAACCAACCCTAGCTACGCAGTAAATATTGTTGCAAAAAGTATGAACCTGCAACCTGGCGATGAAGTGCTAGCTACCAACTTAGGGTATGGCGCATGCGATAGAACGTGGAAATATTATTGCAATAGGGCAGGGGCAAAATATGTACAGCAAAAAATAAATTTACCCATTGCAAGCAAAGAAAGTTTTTTGAAAGATTTTTTTGCAGGGGTAAATGAAAAAACCAAACTCATTTTTGTAGATCACATTACCAGTGCCACTGGTCTAATACTTCCTGTGCAAGAAATTTGTCATTATGCAAATGAAAAAGGTATTTTAATTTTTATAGATGGTGCACATGCTCCCGGCCAAGTGGACGTAAACTTACAAACACTTAAAGCGGATATATACACTGGTGCTTGCCATAAATGGATGATGACCTCCAAAGGAAG
>JANOZW010000348.1:0-4921 GCA_031429575.1 Ferruginibacter sp. | reverse complement strand
ATAGGCATTGCAAAGGCAATAACCATAGCCGCTACATTAGAAATTGGCAGAAGGCGTACCGCAGGGGATTTATTACAACGTACCAAATTATCCACTAGCAAGGAAATAGTTACTTATTTACGAGCTATTTTAAAAGACCATAGCAATGAAGTATTTGCTGTACTGTTTTTAAACCAAGCTTTAAAGGTAAAAAACTTTAAAATAATGAGCCGTGGCGGCATTAGCGGCACTGTGGTTGACCCAAGGGTGATTCTCAAACAAGCGCTCGATGAAGCTGCCAGTTTCCTTGTGTTGAGTCACAACCACCCATCTGGCAACCTCCGCCCAAGCATCGCAGATAAAGAGCTTACCCATAAAATAAAAATAGCTGCCTCTTATTTTGATATAAAAGTAATAGACCATATTATTGTGAGCGATGAGGGGCATTATAGTTTTGCGGATGCGGGGGAGTTGTGAGGGATTGCTAAAAAGACTAAAGTCCAATATCAAACCTACCATTTGTAATTGTACTCGATTCAGGACCAACATTATCCTTTTTTAGTGTTCCAAAGAAAGTTCCTTTTATTCTAGCTAACGAAATTTCAGAAAATATAATTGTAAATGGATTGTTTTGTGCTATACCAAAACTGTTAGTACTTTGAAACTTTATGCCAAGTGGGTTAATATATTTTGCGTTGATTATTTCTTGAGTTGCATTAACAGAATATGGCACTCCAACAACAACTACATCCGGCTCTTTTTCAATTGTAAAGGATATTTCTTCATTTCCTGTTGTTCCATTTTTACCATAAATTGATATGTTATTTATGCCACCTAAGGAAGTATTTGTAGCTTGAGTAAAGTTATTAAAAGATTTTAAATTCCCATTTATTGTAGCTTCGATTATATTTAATCCTACTGATGTTGGTGGTTGATAAAAAATTGAAAAACTACATTGTGTACCTGAACCTCCCGAACCTCCTGAAACTAAATAGGTTGATAGATTAGATTGTAATGGAATATTATTAGGTGCAATTGCTTTTAACAAAATAATATTATTGCCCACATTTAAATTACCAGAGCTTGTAAACTTAACTCCATTTTGCAAATTTGTAGTTATACTATATGCGCCTGAAGTGGTGGCATTCACAATAAGTCTTATTGTATTAAAATCATTTAATGGATAAGTTGCTATGTAAGATCCTGTAAAGGTGGTACCCGCACATAAAATCATAAAAGTAGAAAATTGGGATGGAGCAATGAAATTTACATTAAAGTTACAATTTGTGCTGCCAGCACTTACAATAAATGTTTTGGTTACATCTACCGTATTGTTTGGAGTTCCTTGGGCGATTAAAGTAATTGTGTTAGATCCTAAATTTTGCAATGTTCCTGTACCGCTAAAAGTTATTCCAACGTTTGGTGTAGTATTTGCACTTAAGTTATAATTTCCAGTCTTTGTTACATTTATTTGTAAGGTAACTGTATTGTTAGCATTCATTACTATACCAGAATTGTAGCTTCCTGATCCTAAAGCAAAATTTGTGCAAATACCAGCTGTTGTGCCTAGAGTAAAGATAGCATTCGAATCAACAACTACTGGAGGAAGAAAAATTGTATTAGAAAATTCGCAAACATCATTCCCAAATTTTACCTTAAACATATCAATACCTATAGCTTTTGGTAATCCACTTGCTTGCAATCTTATTTTACTTCTACCTATTTCAGAAGCAATACCACTATTACCAAAGTAATATCCGTTTACGGTATCAGTAGTAATATTATAAATACCGGTTCTAGAAAATTTTACTTCGATTTCAATAAAATTATTACCTACTAAAATTGAATCCTTAAAATAATTTCCATTGGGTACATTTAATGAACAATTCCCGTTAAGAGTTTTAAGTAAAAAACCTTCTGCCAAAGAGGATTCATAACTATAATCTTTTTGGCAAGAAATAATAAAAAAGGTTAAGCAAAAAATTATATTTATACGTACAAACTTCATTCTAGAACTTTTTAAACAAAGATATTACAATATTCTACAATCTTTTTAATATGATAGCAAACATTATATGAAGTAAATTTATAAATCAAAATATCCAAAGCATTTCTTTTAAGCTTGTCCTGCAGGTCCTCCAAAATTAAATGGAATTTCTACTGCTTCCAAATCTTGAATAGTACCATTAACAGCTTCAAATTTTTGTACATTTTCTACCATTGCCTTCATAAAACGTTTTGCATGAAATGGTGTCATTATAATTCTGCTTTTCACTTTGCTTTTAGGAGCACCAGGCATTACATTTACAAAATCATATACAAATTCTGCATGGCTGTGCGTTATAATTGCTAGATTAATATAAGTACCTTCTGATGTTTCCTCAGAAATTTCTATGTTTATTTGTGTTGGTTGATTATTTTCTGACATTTAAATTTGTTTGATTAAAAATGCCCCCATAAATGGAGGCATTTAATAATAGTTAATGTAATATTTTATAGTTGTGTTAGTGACTCGTCTATGATTCTATCATTACCACCTCCCGCAGGATTATTATTATAATGAGTGATAATTCTGAACTTCGCTTTTTGTGTGGCACTTGGAGCTGTGTAAGATATTAGATATGTTTTAACGGCAGAGTTGCCATCTGTTACAGCAGAATTGTATCCAACTGAAATATTTGCAAAATTATTTAACTGAGTAATTTTATACTGAAAATTAAAAGAGGTTGCAGAACCCAAGTTAGAGAAATCTAACCAAACATTATCAGGATCAATTGCATAGACTGTTTTTGTTGCAGGAATTGCTGTAGTAGAAACTGGAGCTGGAATACCCGCCACAGTTCCGTCAAAAGCAACTGTACCCGTATAATTATATCTTAGTGCAACATTAGAGTAATTCCCTGCTAATGGGTTACCAATAATATGGAAGTATGCTGTAGAAGTAACCGGTGATGCTTTCACATTACTAGGTGCTCCTGTAATAGCAGTGATAGCTATTGGGAGCATATAACTAAGTGCTGGATTTAACTGGGTAGGGTAGAATATGACAAAAAATGGGTCAGATAAACCTTGTCCCGCTCTAAACTTAACCTTACTATTTCTTAATAAAAATTGAGCAGCAGTCACCGTAAGATAATCAATTCCTCCAGGATTAGCAGCCTTATATTTTACACGAGCAGCATCATCTTGCCCAACAGTCACAAATATATCTTGGGTAGGTGCTTGAGAACTAGAATATTCTAACCTCACCTCTACTGAATCAATTGGATCTGTTAAATCAAAAGAAATACCGCTATTTTTAAATCCGTCTCCACCTGTACCACCGTACTGAGCAAATTTAATAATTTGCTGCCCTTGATCTCCTAGTTGAGTATCTGCTATTTTTTTACAAGAAGAAAGCATAAAAAACGCTAATGTAAAAAAAGCTAAAATTTTTGAATATTTCATATTTTAATTATTTAATTATTATTATTAGAATTGGATAAATTATTGTTTATCCCACCATACTCTAGAATTCATTGCATCTCCACCTGTATATCGAGCAGCGGCTTCATTTACACTTGCTGTATTAGCAGCATACTCACCCACACCATACGTGTATCTTCTTGGAATTTCTTTAGGTGAGTTTGTAGCAAAAGTAGTAGGTGTTAGGTTTGGTACTCCAGTTCTTCTCCACTCAGACCAAGCTTGAATACCATCCCCAAAAGAGGCAATATATCTTTGTAATTGTATTCTTTCAAGTGGAGTAGGTGTAAGTGCATTTGATCCAACAATAGAGCCATAAGTATTGGCTCCAATAGAAGCTCCGCCACCAGTACCAGTATTGAAATTTGCACTTCCACTAGTTATATAAGCTGCTGCACCAGAAATACCCCACTGGGCAAATGAAGCAGTTATTCCAGCATTATATAAAGATTCAGCAGTTTGACCTGAAATAGTAACCCATCCTCTTTGTACTGCCTCAGCTTGTGCAAATAAAACATAAGCTGCAGGTACAATAACAACAGCAGTAGTTTGAGTTTTAGAAGCAAATAAACGAGCTGAATTACCAGCTGTAGCATTATCTTGTGTTACTGCTAGGTTTCTTGGAAGTCCATAAGGAAAAGCTGGACCAGGTGTAGCAAAAGCAGCTTTTCTTCCATCAGATAAGTTAGTAAGAATATTATCGAAAGTTAATGAAAAAGCATCATCTTTTCTTCCTACTAAAGCTCCATACCAAGGATTAGTGGTTAGTGTTGTAGCTCCATCATAGGTTTGCACCATATTATCCGCATTAGTTGTAATTGCACCATTTGCATCTGCAACTGCAGCAGAAAACTCAGTTGCTGCTAATTGACCTGCGCTAGGGTATTGCTTACTCATACGAAGAGAGATAAGCATACGTAAAGAATTAGCCAATTTTTTCCATTTGGCAGCGTTACCCGCATAAAAAATATCTCCTTTTACAGGTGCACCAGCATCAAAACTTGTAATTGCACCTTTTAATTCTGCGAGTAAACTCTTATAAATATCTTCCTGTTTGTCGTATTTTGGAGTTAAATTATCAGAACCTTTTAAAGCTTGACTGTAAGGAATATCTCCCCATCTATCTGTAATTAACCAATATGTGTAAGCCCTCATTATACGAGCAACACCAAGTTGATTTCCATTAGAACCAGATGTTGATACAGCTAGACTTCCACTAGTTACAGGGTTAGAATTTAAATCTATAATTTTTTGAATATCTTCTAAAGAACCTGCATAAATTCCACCAAAATCAAGTTGAGGTGTACCATATACAGATACATCCGTGTACTGAGTTTCGGCAAATTGTTGTGCATATCTACCTGCCCTTATTCCCCCTGCGTTTCCAGACATAGTAGCACCAACGTTTGCCAAAGCAACCTGTCGATCATCACCTCTATCAGCTACGACCACCACCAACAACTCGGCAACCAGCAAG
>JANOZW010000347.1:0-2283 GCA_031429575.1 Ferruginibacter sp. | reverse complement strand
TACGCATCGGGAAGCGGTTTAATACCTCTGCTTGAACAGCGATACTGATGGACCTACCATCATCTTTTATACAGCATTGATTAATACAATTCAAATTAATCATTCACAGCACACCTTGGCGATGTGGTGGAATTTGAAATTCTTCCGCCCGGAACCGCTGCTTGGCTATGTACCAAAGATAAATATAACTTACCAATGTTCAGCGATGTTTGTCAAGCCGAAACAAAAGCCCAATAGCAAACCCAATGCTCATTGGGCTTCCTTCCGCCACCATATTGCCAAACGCAATGTTGCCTGCTGGCTTTCTATTCGGCAATCAAGTGTCCGTTTTTATGTCGTCCCAATCTTGCCCCATATAATTAGTTAGCCAATTTAATGTCCAATGTCGTAAAAAAACTACAGTAGGATTAAGGTCAGATGGTGGAGGTTCGTTTTTTATTCTTGAATTAACACAAGCCCAATTAAGTCTGAGTATTAAGTCTGTTTCATCAAGTATTTCTGCTTTAGTTCTTAATGTTGTGTTTTCTCTAAATTCCTTTTCTGTTAAAGCGTATATTTTATGCATATCCATTTCAGCAGAACCTGATTCTTCACTGGTTCTATTTGGGTAAGATAAAAAATTATTTATTTTTAAAGCCCATAATAAAACATTGATACTTTCAATTCTCCAAAAAGCATTACTTCTTTCTTGTGGATTTGGATTTTCGGTATTGATAAAGTCTTTTTCAAAAGGGGTAAGTTTAGAATCAGTATTATATTTTAGTTGGAAATCTTCATAAGACGGGTCATTCTCAAATAAATAAATTCCCTCATCAGAAATAAATTTAGGAATAATTTTAAATTTATTGTCTTTCTCAGGGAGTGAATCTTTGTATAATTTGTCAGCTTTTAAAAAATAGGAACATAAACCTAAAGTTCTGTCAATGACTTCATTTTTTGTTCTAATTGTTACCTCACTCTCAGGCTCAAAATACATAGCATAAGGATTCTTATAAATCGGAATACCTTTGGATATGCAAAATTCTTCTGATTTTGCTCTTCTTACTTTTTGGTCTGTTGTAAAAGTTAAGTTAGGAACTTGGTTAGAGTTTTCTTTATTGTCGGAATTTGTATTTTCATTAGAACCAAAAAGTCTTGATAAAAACCCCATAATTTTTGTGCTTTTATAATTGAATTTAAAAAAATGTTCTGAGTGTCGAAATAAGCTTGCAGGCAACGGTAGCGCTTTGTGCAGGTGTGGAATTAGAATTCCTTTCGCCCGGAACTAAAGCCGATTAAAGATATAAATGATAAAGATAAGAACCAAAAGCTAGGCTTTGATTTTCTGCCCGAACCAAAGCCCAATAACGAACCGCTGCTCATTGGGCTTCCTTCTGCCACACTTGCACAAAACGCATTGTTAGCTGTTGTTTTAGTTGTTTGGCGGTCTTGGCTTCGCATCAACAATTTCTGCGTCGCATTTAAAATTATTTTTATTGCTTACGTCAATTCCAACATAAAAGTTGCGTAGATCATAAACCTCAAATCGAACAACATCACCATTGTAAATTTTTTCGTTCCTTTCAAATATTTTACTAAAAATTTGGGTTTTATTTCCCTTCTTTGTATCATAGATTGTTACTCTATATTTTATTCTTTCAAAGTCATTCCCCGATTGGTTAGACAGGGTTACAAAGAATTTGGAAAATGTATTTATTGAAGCATATTTATACTCCCAATTCCAACTGTTAAAGTATAAACCATATGGTTCGTAAGGAAGATTTTCAATACGTTTTTTCTCATCTTCTATAGTTGTTGTAGGTTCTATTCCAAAAATAGTCCACCCATTTTTCATTTTATCAATGTCGGTTGCTAAGAAATAATTTTCTTTCTTGTTGAGAAGAAAAAATATTTTCAAGTTGTAAGTATTTCTTTCTGCTGATTCAATTGTGTCAATTTCTGCTCTTAGATAAGTTGTATTTTTTGTCGTAATACCCTTATCAATTGCTATTTTATACCATTCCTTTATTTCCTTATCTTGTCTTTCAGAATACTCCTTTTTAAACTTCTCATCAATTATTGCATTATTAAAAAATTCATTCAATAAAGTATCAGTAACTCTACCCTTATCTTTTTCCGATAGATAAAGACTTTTTACTTTTTCTGTATTTTGATTTACTAAATTCTCAAATAAATATTCAGAGAATTTATCAGCATTTTTCATGTCTCTTGTGCATCCGCTTAGAAATGCAATCAAAAAAATATAGTTCAATTTTTTCATATTGAATTGCTTAAAAATTTTAG
>JANOZW010000346.1:0-6533 GCA_031429575.1 Ferruginibacter sp. | reverse complement strand
CTAGAAGAAGCCGAAGAGTATGCCGAAGATTTAGAAGCAGCTATCGAAGACCTAAAAGCCAACAAATATAATATAAAGGGTTTTAATATCGGTGAGATTGCCTCGGTTGCACTAGAAAACTTCGTTACCCGTAACCCACAGATAATGGCTCAAATACCAATGGGTAAAACATTAGCAGGTGTAGTAGAGCAAAACAAAACAGATAGAGCAAATCCAACACAAGCAACCGCAGAGCCTGACGCAGAAGTTTCCTTTACCAAAAAAGAAGCAGCAAACGAACCCGCTTTTACCGAACAACAAAAAAGGCATATCGCATTTTTAACCGAAGTAGAAAACGTTTTTAGTGCAGCCCAATTTGAAGATATTATGGCGGTAATTGGAAAGTTTTCACAAGAACCAACAAGTCTTGCGGCGGTAAAACAATTTTTGAGTATCTAAAAATTATTAAATCAAATTTTAAACAAATAGCAACATGAAAAAGTATTATTATGACATGCTCATAGAAGCACCTACCGAAACAGAATCCGATAATAAAATGAAAGCTTTGAGTGTACTTGCTGCAAAATTATCTGCCGCAGAATTAACCAAGCTAGCCCATGTAGTAAAGAACGACCCTATTAAAACGGCTATGGCAAAGGGTTATCTCGGTTTGTAAAAATGAAAACGTATCAATTTATTTTCTATGAAGAAAAAGTATCAAAAAGACGAAAATGAATTTACCACTAAAGAAAAAATACAATACGGTTTGTTGAGCATAGTGGTACTTGGTGGAAGTTTTTTTATAGGAAGGAAAATGGTAAAGACGGCAAAATCGAATACCGAAGAAAAGAAAACTTTTGTAGAAGGAAGTGCCGCCACTTATGCCAAGCAAATAAAAATGGCTTTTGATAATGATAATTATTTTGGTTGGGGAACAGATGAAGCTGCACTTAGAAAAACCATTGTAGCCATAGCAAGCAAAGATGAATTTAGAAAAGTGATAAACTCTTATCAATCCTTGTATGACAAAAGTATGATGAAAGATATGCAAGAAGAACTCACTACTACCGAATATAATGAAATGCTTTCCATCATTGCAGGTAAGCCCGAAAGAGGAAACGGTTCTTCGCAAATACAAATCGGTACAACACAATACCAAGCATGGGCAAGAAGATTGAAAGCAGCATTTGATATTAAGTACGGTCCATTTCCCGGCACTGATGAAGATGCCATCAAAGCAGTTTTTATGGAGATTCCCTCACAAGCTGCATTTGCACAAGTAGCTAGAGCTTATCAAATAGAATTTAATAAAAATATGCTCAAAGACCTTCAAACCGAATTAGAGTTTTGGGAATTTAAACCCTTGATGCAAATCATTTATGCAAAACCGAAAAGATGAAAAAGACACTAAAAAAATTGGATACAAAAAAGAAAGTAGGTACAACAAAAAAAGCAACTAAAAAGAAAGTGGTATTGACAACTATCTCGGTTGCAGCGGCAGGTGTGCTTGGCTTTTTTGGATGGCAGTATTACAAAAAGAAAAAGGAAGCTAAAGGAGATAATGCAGGATTGGTTTTAAAACAAACTACAGAAATACCTGCACCTGTTTATCGTCCGATGCCAACGAGAGATACGCCTGTTTGGAAAGCCCCACCAATTAAACAACCACGGAAACCAAAAGTAGTAAACGAAGACAATGAAGATGGCGGTAGTGATTTTCCATTACGCAAAGGCAGCAAGGGAGATAAAGTAACTGCATTGCAAGAAGTATTGATAGCAAAGCATGGTAAAGCACTCATGCCTAAATACGGAGCAGATGGATATTTTGGAGTAGAATTGATAATGGCTTTGAAGAAATTAAAATTGCCTGCATCCATTAATGAATCTACTTACAATGTTTTGGTGCAAGGACATACCACAAGTAAAAATTCACTTGCTCAAAAATTGCACGCATCAGCCATGAAGGTAGATTTTAAAACAGCCATAGCAATTTTAAAAACAATTAAAAGCAAAGACGATTACCAAGAAGTGAGTACACAGTTTAAAACTTTTAGGGTAAACGGCGTAAGGCAAACATTGGTAAACGGTATGCTGAATGTGTTTAACAAAGAGGCACAAAAGCAAGCCATCCGTTTTGAATTTATCCGTATGGGTTTGCAATACGATGGCAACAAATGGAGCTTGTCGGGCTTGGGTGGATTACCCATTATTACCAATCAAGAAACTACGGTTTGGGTAAATGCGACCAATGGTTTGAAAGTAAAACCGAAAACCGTTTTGGGTAATGAAATAAGCAAACGATTGGACTATACCCTTTTTGAAAACAATGGAAAATATTTTTTAGTGAGAAGTAGTGCGACAAATTATTTAAACGGATAGTAAAGAAGACAGACAACAGACCACGGATGACAAAGCACAAAAAACTTTTAACGATTAACAAATAACGAATAACAATTTAACATCAACAAAATGAAAAGACATATCAAATACATCATCGTGCATAGCACAGCAACTTTTGACCCGAAAGTATCACAGTTTTATGGTGCATTCCATTATGTAGTGGAACGCAATGGAGAAATAAAAAGGGTTCACCACGATACACAAATTATAAAAAATGTAGAAGCGGTGGACAACGATGCCTTACATGTGGCATACGTTGGCGGCAGAAATAAGACAGGAAATTTAGGTGATACTAGAACACCTGTGCAAGAAGAATCTTTGTTCAATAAACTTGTTGCATTATCTGTAAAATATCCAAGTGCAAGAATTATGGGGCATGATGAATTTGAAGCTTCTGCTAATTGCCCGGGTTTTCATGTGAAAGAATGGTTGAAAAATTATGAACCTGAAATTGCTCTAGCGTAGCTAGACATGAGATGTTAGATATTAGACACAAGACAAAACTTCTAACTCGTAACCTTTAACCTTCAACCTTGAACTTTTAACTATGCTTGCATCATTACAAACCACCCTCACACAAAAGGGTTATAAAATCTTTACTCGACCATTTGAATTAAATATTGTAGGTATAAGAGCCGATAGCACAAAGCCTAACAGCTTTGACGACAACCTCAATATTTTTTATAAAACTTCGGATGGTAAATGGCAGTTCCATCAATTCCCTGCAACAACGGATCCTGGGACTTATTGGTTGGCAAATCCATTGAGTGCAAAAGGTACAGCCATATTGAAACACGGGCAATACATCAACTCACACAAAATTGGTTTGCACCGTGGAAAGTATTTGGCTTTAACACAACAACGACCAATAACGGTGTTGAGGGATTATGACCGAAATGCCACACTAGACCTTATGAATGGCAGAGAAGAAACAGGCATTTTTGGAATTAATATTCACCATGCTTCCGCAAATGGCACAACCAAAACAGTAGATAAATATTCCGCAGGTTGTCAAGTATTTGCAAATATTAATGACTTCAATGTGTTCATGCAACTAGCACAACGGCACAAAGAAAATTATGGCAACAATTTTACTTATAGCTTAATAGACGAAAGAGCATTGGTGAGAGAAGCAAAAAAAAAGTAGCGTTCAACTTCACGGGAATATTTGTAGGGAGCGGATTAGCACTTATCACTTATCAAATTTTAAACAACCGATAAATAAAAAAGAATGAAACATTTTTTTCAACAATTGCTAAAAGATAAAGATGGCAATTATAGCATTCGAGAAGTAGTGATTGCACTTTTAATCTTAGCCATTTTTGCAAGTTGGATTGCGAAACAATTTTTCCAAAAAGATATTCCTGAATTTATGTTTTACTCCTTTGCAAGTTTGATAGGTGCAGGCTGCTTTGGGTATTCATTGGAAAAGAAAACAACAACATCAGAAAACAATTAAAATAAAACAAACATGAACAACTTAAAAATAATTTTCGCATTGATAGTGGGTGTCGTATTCGGCATCGGTTTTAATAGCCTTTTTAGTGGCTGCAATAATACCACTTCAAAGAACTTTACCATTAGCACATTAAAACCAACCATTCTACAAAAGCAAGTAGTAACAACTGAAAAAAAATACGAACAACAAATTGATTCGTTAAAACAACATGGAATTGATTTGAGCAAAAATTTAAAAACGACCATTCAGCATTTAGAAAAAGCAAAAGAAAAAAGTTTTGTACTGCAAATGCAAGTGTATGATTTGATAGATAGTAGAAAAGTAAATAGGGTTGATAAAGTAGATTATGCAGAAATTGAAAATAGCGTTGATGAAATCGATAGGATTGATAAATTAAATGCTTTTAATGATTGCGATAGTCTTCAATCTACAGTATTAAACTTATTAGAAAATAATAAAGAAAAAGACAGTTTATACGAAACTGTAAACGCAAATCTTTCTGCACAAATACGCAATAAAGATTCAACGATATTGATGCAAGAAAATAAATACATCGAACTACGAAAATCTTTTGATACAAGTATTATTCAACAGCAAATATTGTACGACCAAAATAAAAGCCTTGTAAAACAATTTAAACGACAGCGGATAAAAAGAAAATTTATTTCTATAGCAGCAATTGTTTTAGCAGGTGTAACGGCAAATTACTTAATACAACACTAACCATGAAAGAAAAAACCATCGTATCCACCATGACCCTCGCAACATCTCTAGCTGCTTATCTATATGCAAAAGAATCGGGCAAAGATGGCGTGCCTTATGTGATGATAGGAGGGTTTTTGGGAGCGGTAATTGGAGAAGTAATTTTTGATAAAATAAAAACCATAAAAAATGGAAGAGGAGAAAGTTAATATGATAGAATTAAACGGAATTTATGATAGCGGTGCATGTATCAAAATTGTGTTGAATAGTAATTCATTTTACATCAACAAAGCACAAATAAAAACAATTGATACCATTCGCAATGATACCATCCGTATGGACATTGGTGAGGGAGCATTAAAGAATGTGTATGTAAAATTAGCCGATGTGCAATATCCGCAAGACATGGCAAATGTAGCAGCCATAAGGGATTATATTGTAGGTTTGATGGTGCAAAATGCCTTGGTAAAAGACCCCATCTTTGCCGATTTTTTCACAAAGTTGATTGAACAAATAAAATCTGTTTTTTCCTATACACAAAGCGGAGGTAGAATACCATTGCGTGAAGATGAATCACAACCTTATATTATTTACAAAGGTTATGCTGCTCCCAATGCCAATACTGCCGATGCCGTTTGGGCAATCCAAAAAATAACTCGTATCAATGATGAGATTATTTATGAGTGGGCAGATGGCAATGATTTTTACGACAATGTTTGGGACAATCGTTTTGTTGTACAATATTTTCCATCGGGATTCATTGTTCCCGTTATTTAAAAAAGGCAGGCTTCGTGCCTGCTTTTTTATTTTATCAAATTATTATCATGCTTAAATCACATAATGCTTTTGTACAAAAAGTAGAAACTGCTTTACAACAAAAAATAAAGTACAACAAAACGTCAATTGAAAAATTGGCCGCTAGTTTTGGTATTCTAGATAAAACGCTTGTAAAAGAATTGACAGAGCTTGCCATTGTAAAACGTGCAAGAATATTGGCGCATGAAAATATTTCAATCAAAGAACGTTTTGATACTATTGTAGAATTGTATCATTCACAAGTAAATCTTTCGCACCGCACTTCACAAAGTATTTTACTACAACAATATTCTACCCCTGCACCAATTGGATATTTGGCAGGTGTGTTTTGCGAATTGGATAAACTGCAAACCAAGGGTGGCTATGCCTTTGAACCATCGGCAGGTAATGGCTTGCTTACTATAGCTGCTAATCCTGAAAGGGTGTATGTAAATGAAATCGACAAAGTCCGCAATGCAAATCTTAAAACACAGGGCTTTGCTAATGTTTGGAATAGGGATGCCACAAAAGTTTTTTTTGATGTGCAACATCATTTTAATGCAGTGCTTACCAATCCGCCTTTTGGCAGTATGGATAAACCTACGAAGTATGATACTTTTCCAATAAAACCATTGGAGCATGTGATGGCGTTACGTACACTTGATTGTATGGCGCATGACGGCAAAGCTGCTATCATTATTGGTGGGCATACCAAATGGGATGATAAGGGTAGAATACAGGCAGGCAGAAATCGTATTTTTTTTAATTATTTATACAGCCGATATCATGTAAAAGATGTTATCAATATTGATGGTGCAAAATTATATTCAAGACAAGGAACATCTTTTGATGTGAGAATGATTTTGATTGATGGGAGAAAATCCAAACCTGAAGGAGCTGCGCTTGTCTATCAGCCTACAAAAGATTTTGTAGTAAAAACATTTGATGAATTATTTTATAGAGTTGAAGATGCCATGCAATACCCAACACAACATAATACCATGAAAAAAAATTATAGTTTCCTAGAAAAAGAAGCACAAGCATTGCAATATTTATTTGGCTTAGGTGAATTAAATTCTCCGTATCAACCTGCATCTGAAAGTTGTGTAGTCTTGGACACACAAGTTCCAGACAGCATGGCTTTTGAAACAGCAACTGCTATGCTGTATATCAAAGAACAAGTAGGTGGCGACATAGA
>JANOZW010000345.1:0-4849 GCA_031429575.1 Ferruginibacter sp. | reverse complement strand
TTTCTGCATCCACTTCTGGGTGTGCAGCTTTCCAAGCCAGTACTTGTAGCGTTTCTTGCTCACTCGTTTGTCCTAAAACGTATAGCTCTAATAAGCCAGATGATATGATTTCGTTTATTTGCAATTCTTATTTAAATATTTTTCTTAGTTCAATAATGGCACTTCGTATTTTTGTTTATACAGTACCCACAGGCATATCAAGCTCTCGAGCTATTTCCTCTTGTGTATATCCTTGAAAATAGGACATATCAATTATTAATCGTTGTTTCTTATCTAAAGTTTCTAATTTTCGTCTAAAGTCTTGTGAATCTAATTTTGTAAAAACGTTGTTGTTTACACTCACATTTGTAATAACCCTTTCATCGCTCACCACTTTTGTTTGGTATTTATGTTGGTTGCTCTTTAAAGTATCCAAGGTTAAATTATGCGTTATTCTTCGCATCCAAGTATATAGTTTACCTTTTGTTTCGTCGTAGGCATCTATGTTATTCCATATTTTTAAAAATGCTTCTTGTAATATATCTTCTGATATTGTAAAGTCATTTACCATGGCATAAATAACACCATTTAGTGCTGCTGCATAATTATCGTACAAGTATGAAAATGCTGCTTCATCCTTTTGCTTTAAGGAGTGAACCAATTCTTGCTCTGTATATAATTGTTTGCTGATTTGCACTATAATTTTAGAACGTTAAAATTAGAGATAAAAAATGAATTGTACAAGGTTTATTATTTTAAAATTGAACAGGGCTTAAGGAAACCATATTCTTACCATGTATTTTTCATTATTAATACAAATCTTATTTCTTTTTTCGTGTAATGTACTTTCATAAGTTCTAAATAGAAAATCTATGGTTAATGTTTTATAATGTCAATTTCACATTTTTAAACACAACTAACTTACGACTTCTTTTTAAAAATTGATTAAAAAATGGAAAAATTTAGAAAATGCTTTGCTAGATATTAAAATTACATTAGGTAATGGTATAAAATTTACTTTTGATATTTCTTATTTTTTATCAGCCACACGGCAGTTTGATAAAATGAAACAGCTTCTCTAGATAAACTATCATTTACAGGAACAGTAGCTGCTTCACCAGTAGAAAAATTTGGTTTAAACTGGTTTACTTTTTTTACAGGAGATTGTATAATCAATTGCTCATTTTTAATGTACCCTAGGCCTTGGTATGTGCTTATGTATGCTCGCCTATTTTCTGCAAGGGTTTTAAAAATATCTTGACCAAAAAATTTACTTTTATAATTAAAGTTAAGCATACCCAAAATAGTAGGCGCAATATCTATTTGTGCGGTAATACTATTTATCACACTAGGTTGTAGGTTTGCAGGCGAATATATGAGTAATGGAATATGATATACATTTACTGGCAACTGTGTGCTACCTGCGCTACTTGCACAATGGTCAGAAACAATCACAAAAATGGTATTGTTAAACCATGGTTTTACGGATGATTCTTTTAAAAATTTGTTAATACAATAGTCTGTATATTTTACTGCTCCTTCCCTACTCTGCGTGGCAGATGGTATATCTATTCTACCATCAGGGTATGTAAATGGTCTGTGGTTAGACACTGTCATAATATGTGTGAAGAAAGGTTTTTGTAAAGCCGCATTTTTATCCAACGTATTTATAGCAAGCGTAAATTCATCTTCATCTGCCACACCCCATATATTTTGATAATGAATATCGGCGGGTTGTATTGCATCTCTATCTATTACCTCATAACCATTTTCGCCAAAAAATGCTTTCATGTTATCAAAATAGCTGTAGCCACCATAAATGTATTGTGTGGTGTAGCCTTTGCTTTTAAACACCGCCCCAAGCGAAAATAAATTTTCATTATCTGGTCGTTTAACAATGCTCTGCCCTGGTACAGGTGGTATAGATAATGTGAGCGCCTCTAGTCCACGTACCGTACGTGTACCTGATGCATAATGCTGTGTAAAGAAAATACTTTTGTCTGCTAACGAATCTAAAAATGGAGTAATGTTTTGTGTATTGCCAAAGTGTTTCATAAATTCTCCGCTCAAGCTTTCAATGCTAATTAATACCACATTCATTTTTTTCTCAGGGGCATTGGTAATAATATTTCTTTCAATACTAAACACATCGTTGCTTGTAAAAATGCTGTTACTATCTTTTAATTGTGCCCGTACAATTTTAAAAGCTTCTTCATCTGGCAGGGTTTTATAAAACTTATAAAAATCCAATTCGTTGTTTTTAAATGCTACGCCAAATTGATAAATACCATTACCTGCTAACTCGTTTGCATATTGATTATTGCTAAACCGATGCCATGGCTCTTGTACAATAAAATATAATAATGCAGGAATGACCAATAATATGAAAGCTTTCCAAGTTCTTATCTTTAAAAATTCACAGCTTTCTATCCAAGTAGAAATTAATTTTCTACAGAAAAATAAAGCAATGCCAGTTACTGTTACAATAACTCCAATTAATAAACCGATAGGATACGACTCTTTAATATTTCCAATTACTTCATTGGTATAAATTAAATAATCAACAGCTATAAAATTATATCTGGTTGAAAATTCTTCCCAAAAAAACCACTCACTTGCCGCATTAAAAAACAAACACACAAAAAATATAGCAAGCATTACATACATTATTACCATTCTTATTTTTTGTCTCCATGGCAATGATACAAAAGCCATTAATAAATAAATGGCAAAGCGCATTATGATGTAAGCCGTTGCAATTTCAAATGCCAATGCATTGTATTCCTTAGGAAAAACATTGGTAAAAAGTAATAAAAAAATGAACAATACAAATGCGCCAATAATAAATGGAACAATCTTTTTCTTATAAATAAATTCATTTTGAAACCAAATATATATCACAAAAGGAATGGCCACAAAAAAGCCAACGGTAATATCATACAATAAGCCTGTAACCAATGCTACAGGGTATTCCCAAATCTTCATGTGAGAAACTGACCTCGCATAAATCATCAACACAACTCTTACCAACAACGATACCCCCACAAAACTGCCAAACACAATTCCCGCAGGTATAAAACGCTTACTAAAAATATTTTTTAAAACCATATTTTGCTAAAAATGAAAAAAGTTTGAAAACAGTTTAAAAACCATCCTCAAACTAATTTTATAATTTTACTTATTTAAAAATTGCCAATTGCCAACTGCTATTTGCCAGCTGCTTTTTCCTCCATCCACTTATTCCTTCCCCAATTTTGTATTACATGTTTTTCGCTATGGTAGCTAGAGCGCACTAGTGGCCCACTTTCTACGTAGTCCAACCCAAGCTGATATCCTATTTCACGATATTCTGCAAATTCATCCGGATGAATAAAACGCTCTACTGCTAGATGCTTTTTTGTAGGCTGCAAATATTGCCCAATCGTTACCACATCTACACCACTGTTGTATAAATCTGTAAGCGTTTGTATTACTTCTTCTTTAGCCTCACCAAGCCCAAGCATAATACCACTCTTGGTGCGCATGCCACCCTGTTTCAAAATTTTAAGTGTTTCCATACTTTGCCAATATTTGGCTTGTATGCGTACTTGCTTTGTAAGGCGTTCTGTTGTTTCTATGTTATGGCTCACCACATCTGGCGCAGCATTTATTATACGTTGTATGTTTTCTTTCTCCGCTTTAAAATCTGGTATCAATGTTTCCAAAGTTGTATCGGGGTTCAATGCATACACAGCTTTTATGGTATTCTCCCAAATAATACTTCCACCATCTTTCAATTCATCTCTATCTACAGATGTTATTACAGCATGTTTTACTTTCATTAAATGTATAGCTTCTGCTACACGCTGCGGCTCGTCCCAATCTACCGCTTCGGGTCTGCCAGTAGCCACAGCACAAAACCCACAGCTGCGAGTACAAATATTTCCAAGTATCATAAATGTAGCAGTACCTGCACCCCAACATTCACCCATATTTGGACAGTTGCCGCTTTCGCAAATCGTATGCAACTTATGTGTATCTACAAGCCCACGCACGTGCTTATATTCCTCACCTATAGGCAATTTTACCCTAAGCCAATCAGGCTTTTTCATTCTTTGTTCGCCCGCTTCTACTATTGTTTCCATCTAAGATTTTATAAAATAATTGAGTAATTTTTTGCAATTATACAAACGAGGATTTTCCTATTTTCGTTTTCCAAAAATTAATGACACATATGCTGAGAAGAAAAAATTATTCTCTTTACTGTAAACCATTTGAGGGATTTTTTTGCTGTAAAATTCTGCCGTCACACCCACTTCCAATCCACTTACTACTTCGTTGTATTTTCCATAATCAAAACGGAGAGCAGCCTTTGCATAAGCCCCAGGCGTAATTTTTAGTTTATTAAAACCAGTACCAAGGTTAGGACCACTAATGGGGTCAAACGTTAAGAATCTAGTACTATCAAATTTATTACTTGTAAGCCCTCTAAATATTTGCGTACCTGCACTATCGTAGCCCAACAAATAGGGTCTTAATAAACCCAAGCTAATACCTCCACCCACATTTGCCGTTACACTTACTCCATTTTTATTTCCTTTATTACCCAGTAAAAACTGTTCTTGCACACCCAACTTTACAGGATAGAAAAAATTAATTTTTCCATAAACATATGGCCCAGCACCATTTCGGTTAATTTGTTTTACTTCTTTGGGGTGTTTTCTTTCTGAAATATCCAATTGAAAAAGTAAAGAACGTTTTACAGATTGTGCAATTCCTTTTTCTAAGAAACCACCATAACCATCTGAGTTAAGTTTTACACCACCTACAAAATGCTTTTTATTTGTAATAACGCCTTCTTCCTCCAATTTCATCATAGCATTGATTCTAT
>JANOZW010000344.1:0-2091 GCA_031429575.1 Ferruginibacter sp. | reverse complement strand
GTTATGCATTATTTTGCGCATCAAAATTTGCGCCTACTGCTTTAAAAGAAACTGCTCTATTATTTAAATCTGTTGCTACAAAACATGCTTATACTATAAAACTACTTACTGCTGTAAAATTGTTTATCTCCCTTTCTTTTTCTGCAATTAATTTCACCGCCACACTTTGTACACGACCAGCACTCAATCCACCTTGCATGCCAATTTTTTTCCAAAGCACAGGGCTTAGTTCAAAGCCCACAATTCTATCTACCACACGGCGTGCTTGCTGTGCATTTACCAAATTCATATTTATTAAACGTGGATTAGCCACTGCTTTTTGAATAGCGGGTTTTGTAATTTCATGAAATACGATACGCTTAGTTGTTCTTGGGTCAAGCTTTAATACCTCTGCCAAATGCCAACTGATGGCTTCTCCCTCACGGTCCTCATCCGATGCTAGCCAAACCTCATCCGATTTTTTTGCAGCGCTAATTAAATCTTTTACCACTTTGTCTTTTTCGGCAGGTACAATATACTTGGGCATAAAATTATTGTTGATATCTATACCCATATCATTTTTCTCTAAATCACGAATATGACCAAAGCAACTCCTCACTTCAAAGTCTTTTCCCAGTATGCCTTCTATCGTTTTTGCCTTTGCAGGAGACTCCACTATCAATAAATTCTTTGCCATAATATGCTTTAAATGAGCGTAATTGCTACGTTTTTGCTGCTTCTATTGTTAATATAAAAACGCAATATAACTACAATAAGATTTCTGCAATATTAATTTAAAATTGAAATAATGCGTTTTTTGATTTAAAAAAGATGCTAAGCTGATTTTTATCGATAGTGTTTTTCTTTTGTTTACGAGCTGAAATACCTTGATTGAACTGCATAGGCGACGCTCCATTCAACAGTATATCTTTTTTCATCTTTTATTATGTAATAGATTAACAGATAAATAATTGTGCGATATCTAATGCTGCAAAGTTAAGTTTAGCACTATTAACGTTAGAGGTACCTCTAAACCCCTACGCTTTTTTTCAAAAAAATATTTGTATCTTAAGCTACCAGTAATTGTATTAACATGCCTCTTTTTAAATCATATAGTTATATGCATTAAATCAATTATAAATTTTACATCTTTAAAAAAAATACTATTTCTAAAATGCGGGTTATCTTCATAATGTGGACAATTTTATGCCATCATTTTGTTTAAAAAAAACGAAGATTACTATTTTTATGTACTTTAATCAAACTAACCTTAATGAAGATTTCTATAGTAGGAAGCGGCAATGTGGCAACTGTATTAGCTAGATTGGCTATACAAAAAGGACATACCATACAACAAATAATATCAAGAAACACAGAAGCTAGAAAAGCATTGGCCAATGAAGTAGATGCATCTTATATATTTGCGAAAGATCAAATTGATATAAACATCGACCTTGTAGTTGTTGCTATAGCAGATAATGCAATACCAGATGGTATTGCAGATTTACAATTTGAAGATGTGGCAGTGGTACATACAGCAGGGTCAATTTCTATGCTTGAACTGGCAAAAAATTCATCCAATTACGGTGTGTTGTATCCGCTACAAAGTTTGAGAAAAGAAATGGAATCCATTCCACCCATTCCCTTTTTAATAGAAGCCAATAATGAAAACACGTTAGATATTATAGAAACATTTGCACGTACACTTAGTGATGATGTGCAAATAGAAACGGAAGAAAAACGGTTCCGTTTGCATGCCGCTGCCGTAATAGTAAGTAATTTTACCAACTACTTATATGGAGTGGCAGAAACTTTTTGCAAAGAAGAAGATATAGATTTCAATTTACTTAAACCACTTATAAAAGAAACGGCCATTCGTATAGAACACAATTCTCCTTTAGATGTACAAACGGGGCCTGCAAAACGTGGGGATATTGTTACCCTCTCAAAGCATTTACGCTTGTTAGATAAACACCCAAAACTGCGTGTACTTTATACAAGGATGACCGATGGTATTATGAACGGGTAAGTTTTTAGGTTATATTGCATTTGTATTTAATATAACCACCAACTAATAACTTGCAATGATGAGAATTTCTTTCACCTGTATTT
>JANOZW010000343.1:0-1625 GCA_031429575.1 Ferruginibacter sp. | reverse complement strand
GCTTAGCGTAAATCTTTCGGCAATATTTTTTATGAGTTTTTCGGTTTGGGTTTCGTTGTACAGGTCTAAGCCATGGCGGATTGATGGTAAGGTTTTAAAATCCACTTTTAACGTTACTCGCATGCTGTGCAATCCTTCTATTCGTATGCCGCCAAGCAATGCAAAGTTTATTTCTTCGTATTTCCATGTTACATATTCGGGGTTGTGGTGGTTGAGTTGTTCCATGTGCATAAAATTTATTTTTAAAACATTATTGTATTGCAATGATACATTAATGTTTTAAATAATCATACCTTTATGTTTTAAAAATTATTCACATTGTTTTAAAAACAGAGATTTTAAGCTATTTTTGATATATAACAGTAGTATTTACGAACTTAAATGTTTTAAAACATGACTATCGGAGAACGTATCAAAGAACTTAGGGTACAAAAAAAATTAACGCAAACTGAACTGGCTAACATAGTGGGGTTGTCCTATATTCAAGTTGGACGCTATGAAGTAAATAAATCTAATCCTTCATCGGATGTATTGCAACGTTTATCTACTGCACTTGATACCACTACAGATTTTTTAATGAAGGGTACACAAGATGAAGCCGTGGCTGCACAGCTTGCAGATAAAGAACTTTTAAAGCAATACAAACAAGTAGAACTTTTAAATAAAGAAGATAAACATTTAGTAAAAACTTTTATTGATGCCTTCATTACTAAAAGACAAATTCAACAACTGGCTATCTAAAATTTTATAAATAAAAATAATCGCATGGAAGCAATTAACATTACAGCATACACAAACGATACTTCGCAAATTGATGCTATCAAAGCTGTTTTAAAAGCACTCAAAATAAAATTTGAAGTGGCTACAGAAAAACCCTATAATCCTGAATTTGTTAGCAAAATTCAAGAGAGTAGAGAACAATATAAAAAAGGCAATTTCGCCGTTATTAAAACGGAAGATTTATGGAAGTAGCCTACACACAAAAAGCTATGGAAGATATTAGCTTTTGGAAAAATACTGGCAATAAAAAAGTAATGACTAAAATTTCTGCACTTGTAGAAAATATTAAACTTACACCCTTTGATGGTCTTGGTAAACCCGAACCTTTAAAATATAGTTTGACAGGTGCATGGTCTCGGAGAATAAACCTCGAACACCGTTTAGTTTATGAAGTAAATGAAATACATATTTTAATACTTTCCGCTAAAGGTCATTACAACTAAAAATACTTTTATAAAATACAAAAGCCCCACGAGTTGGGGCTTTTGCTTTCTTATAATTTTATTACTCTCCTATACCGCATCGGCTGGTTAAAAACCAAGCCTAGGCAAATGCGCAATAGGCAACCTCTAATCTATTGTTACGACTAGCACCCACGAAGGCAAAGAAACCCTGCGGTGCAAAGGTTTAATCTGTGCCATTAGGTGCATATTCCAAAACCCATTTCAGACTATCGGGAAAAGATAAATTATATTTTTTAAAATCATTTGGTGTCATAAGTAAATCTTTATTACCTGTTTTTGGTGAATAAAGAACATAAAAATATTTATTTACAAAATGCTGATTCCCTCTATTATTCTTGACTGGTGTAAAACTGTAAATTATTTTTTCATTAAACACAAAAT
>JANOZW010000342.1:0-14675 GCA_031429575.1 Ferruginibacter sp. | reverse complement strand
ACAACAAGGCTTTTACAGCCTTAGCGAAAACTACCAATCCTTACATCGTAAATCACTCTAAGGAAACCGCCGTACACGCAAGTACATACGGTGGTGTGAGAGGGTGGCAAAGAGTTATATCTTTGCCCCCTACTTTAATTTTACTCATTTATTTTTCTTTGCAAAAAAATATTTTATTCTCATAAAAACATTTTAATTTGTAGTCTTAATTAAAACGCATGAATATTCTAAAAAGAAATGGTTTTATCATTGTACTTGCAATGTTTTCCGTAAACGCATTAGCCCAACAAACTACGCTTTCTCCTACCAATTGGTGGGTGGGTATGAAATGGAATAAAGTACAAATTTTAGTCTATAATCATAATAAAAATTTTAAAACCACAGATGTAAAAATTAATTACCCTGGTGTAGTTTTAAACAAAGTAAACAAACTAGAAAACGAAAAATATTTGGCCTTAGATGTAACCATTGCGCCTACTGCAAAAGCAGGTAATGTACCCATTCTATTAAGCAATGGCAACGAAAAAGAAACCATCAATTGGCCGATTACCCAAAGAAGAAAAGGTAACGGTAAGGCATTTGCGCAAGGCGTACGTTCTGATGATTTGGTGTATTTATTAATGCCAGATCGTTTTAGCAATGGCGATGAAAGCAATGATAAAATTGCGGGTTTAAGAGACCAGTCACTAAATAGAGATTCTATGTTTTACCGCCATGGCGGTGACTTACAAGGCGTAATAAACCATTTGGATTATTTAAAAGAATTGGGTGTAACAACTTTATGGATGACCCCTGTTTTGCTAAACGACATGCCAAACAGAACAGAACATGGTTATGCAATAACCGATCATTACAAAGTAGATGAAAGAATTGGTGGTGCTAAAACATATAAAAAATTAAGCGATGAATTGCACAAGCGGGGTATGAAGTTATTGCAAGATGCTGTGTACAATCATGTAGGTTTACAACATTTTACTATACAAGATATGCCTATGAAAGATTGGGTACATCAATGGCCTTCGTTTACACAAACCACTTACAAAGACCAGCCTTTATTTGATAAATATGCTTCGCCTATGGATACAAAAAAAGTAATAGATGGATGGTTTACAAAAGAAATGCCAGATTTAAATCATGGTAATGCTTATGTAGCAAATTATCTTATACAAAACGCCTTGTGGAGTGTGGAAGAATTTGGTGTGGATGGTTGGAGAATAGACACTTACTTGTACAACGATTTACCATTTATGAATAGATGCAATAAGGCTTTAATGGATGAGTATCCTACTATCACTATGTTTGGCGAAACTTGGGTACATGGTGTACCCAACCAAAGTTATTTTTGTGAGAATAATGTGAATGGTATTTTTAAAAGTAATTTACCAAATACCACAGATTTTCAAACATTGTTTTATGGCATTACACCAGCACTAAACGAGAAATTTGGCTGGACAGATGGGGTTACAAAATTATACAGCACAGCTTCGCAAGATTTTTTATACAAAAACCCAATGGGGCAAGTTATCTTTTTGGGCAATCATGATTTAGCTCGTTTTTTCTCTGTGGTAAATGAAGATGTAGATAAATATAAAATGGCATTGAGTTGGTTGCTTACATTTAGAGGCATACCCCAATTATATTATGGCGATGAAAATTTAATGACAGGCTTTAGTAATCCTGATGGATTGGTACGTGCTGACTTTTCAGGTGGGTGGAAGACAGATGCGAAAAATAAATTTACCGCAGAAGGCAGGACTGAAAAGGAAAACGAGGTTTTTAATTTGATAAAAACCCTTGCAAATTTTAGAAAAAATTCTTCTGCCATAAAAACAGGAAAAATGATGCAGTATTTGCCTAAAGATGGTTTATATACTTATTTTAGATACGATAAAAACGAAACCATCATGTGTACAATGAATACTTCTGAGGAAGAAAAAGAAGTAGATGCTGCAAGTAGCTATACTGAAATGACAAAAGGTTTTACAGGAATGAAAAATGTACTTACTGGTGCTTCTTCTGCATTGTCATTTAAGATAAAAGCAAAGCAAATGATTGTGGCAAAATTATTTTAAAAAATATTTCCTTAATTCAGAAAAACCCCAAAATTATTGGCGTTTTTTATTTTCTCTTAGAGGAATTTCTTACGATAAGTGTAGATTTTAAAACCGTATTTTCTTGTGCTTTGCTCATTTCTTTTTTGTCTATTAATTTAAAAAGAATGCTAGCCGCTTCTCTACCTATTTCATATGCTGGCTGTGTAATAGTTGTCAATGCAGGGTTTAAGATAGATGCTGTTTGCAAATTGGAGTAGCTAATGATTTTTATATCTCTAGGAATTTTTAATGTTAATTCTTCACAAATTTCATAGCTAGAAATTGCCAACTCTTCTACAGAAGCAAATATAGCATCAGGTCTATCCTCTTTATCTACTATTTTTTTGATGGATTTCTTGTTGGCTATTTTATCATTACCACAATAAATAACCAATTTTTTTTCAGGCTTGAGTTGGTTGTCTTTTAAAGCATCCATATATCCTTGCATTCTGTTATTACTGATGGAAAGCGTGTCTGAAATAGATAAAAATGCTATTTTTTTACAACCATTTTTTATTAAATGCTCCGTGCCTATGTATGCACTTTCATAATCGTTTGTAGTAACTTTTGGCGCATCCATATGTTCTGCTGCCCTATCAAAAAATACTAGCGGAATGCCTTTGTTTTTTAATTCTTCTAAATGCGTGGTATCCGTTGTAAGTCTAGTCAATGAAATCATTATGCCATCCACCCTACCATTTTGCAAATGTTTTGCTATGGCTATTTCCTTTTGCAATTCTTCATGCGTTTGATATATTAACACATGGTAATTTTTATCTTGCGCATAAGACTCTGCCCCATTAATAGCAAGCGAAAAAAAGTTGTTGGCAATGGCTGGAATAATTACTGCAATGGTTTTGCTCATTCTATTGCGAAGATTGCTCGCAAAAGGATTGGCATGATAATTCAACTCCTTTGCTTTTAACTGAACCTTTTTCTTTGTAACAGCACTAATTTCTGTACTGTCACTTAAGGCTTTTGAAACCGTTGATATTGATAAATTAAGTTCTTTAGATAATTGTTTCAGGTTCATAATGTAAGTGCAAGTGTAGCTATTTTTTTTTAATAATGCTGCTCAATTTAAAATAGTATGTGATATTGATAATTTTTAGTAAAATAAAAACTATGGAAAATGTAAATAAACATAAAAAAGATAAAAATTTCACAAACCAAATAAAATTATTAAGTTTAGAATAATAATTAATTTTATTTAAAAAGTATTTATTTTTATATAAAATATTCTAAAACTTTGCTTACTTTGTAATAATTTACCATATTTATTTTGCGAAAACCCAAATGTGAAAAATAAATTTAATTACGAAAACGTTTTCATAAAAAAAATTTGTATTTTCACTTTTTAACAACTGCTTGTCTTTTAGGAGACGTTTTGTTAACATATTTATGAAACAAAAACAAAACTCATTTATGAAAATTAGCTTAAAACAACTGCTAAAGATTAGCCTGATGCTTTTCTTTGCGGCACTTTCTGCTACCAGCTTTGCGCAAACAAGTGTGAGTGGTACAGTAACGGATTCGAAAGATGGTACGCCAGTATCTGGTGTAACTGTTTCAGTAAAAGGAACCAAAACGGCTGTGAAGACTGATGCAGCTGGTGCGTACACGGTTACGGCTGCTACGAATGCACCAGTATTGGTGTTTAGTTCGGTGGGCTTTACCACACAGCAAGTAACTGCTGCAAATGGTAGTGCAAGTGTAAAACTTGTAGAAAGCAATACACAATTACAAGATGTAGTTGTTGTAGCTTACGGTACAAAAAGAAAAGGAGATTTAACGGGCGCTGTTACTTCAGTATCTGCTAAGGATTTTCAAAAAGGAAATATTGCTTCTTCTGAGCAATTACTACAAGGTAAAGTTGCAGGTTTGCAAGTAACTACAGGTGGCGGTAGCGCAGGTGGAGGAAGTCGAATACGTATCCGTAGTGGTGCATCACTTAGTGCAAGTAATGACCCGCTAATTGTTATTGATGGAGTTCCTGTAGAAGGAAATAGTATAGGAGGAAGTGGCAACGACAATCTTTTGGCTACAATTAATCCTAATGATATAGAATCAATGTCAGTGTTAAAAGATGCATCTGCTACAGCTTTGTATGGCTCAAGAGCTTCTAACGGTGTAATAATAATCACCACTAAAAAAGGTGGCAAGGGCAAAATTAAATACAATTTCAATACACAAATATCTTCTGCTAGCATAGTAAAAAAAGTAGATGTTTTAACTGGCGATGAGATTAGAAGTATAGTAAATGCCGATGCTGCAAAATCTGGTGTAAATACATACAAAGCATTATTAGGTAATGCAAATACTGATTGGCAAAGTTTAATTTATCGTAATGCCATTGGTAATGATAACAACATTAGTGCAAGTGGAGCAATTGGTATTTTGCCATTTAGAGCCTCTCTTGGTTATAGTAATCAAAATGGTGTCATCAAAACAGATAAGTTTAGTAGGTTAAGTACAGCTATTAATTTATCTCCTAAGTTTTTCGATGATCATTTATCGGTGAATTTGAATTTTAAATATTCAAATGTTGTAAGAAATAAAGTTGATGGCGGTGTAGTTGGTGCAGCTGCGTCATTTGATCCTACACAGGCAAACAACGCTATTAACAAAAATAAATTTGGCGATAATTTTGAATGGATAACACCTGGCCCTAATGGAATTCCTATTGGAACAAATGGTGGTTCAGTTCAAACAAATCCACTGTCTTTGATAGATTATAAAAATGATAAAGCAAAAACAAATAGAATCATTACCAATTTGCAATTGGATTATAAGTTGCCATTCTTCCCTGATTTGCATGCTCAAATAAATGTAGGTGTAGATAACACTTCATTGAGCGGTGATTTTAGAGCAGACTCTGTTTTAGTTTCTGAATACTTTCCTTCTAGAAGAGGTAAAAGTTCTCATTATGAGCAAACAAAACAAAATAGTTTAATTGATCTTTCTCTTTTTTATACAAAAGAAATAAAATCATTAAAAACAAAGGTTGACGCATTATTGTTGCATAGTTTTCAAAGTTTTGTAACAAACGAAAAATCTTTTGCAGATTATGCTACAGGTAAAGATACTTTACTGTCAAGAAATGCTTTAATAAACCCAACAAATAAAATTGAGAATGCTATTGAATCTTATGTTGGTAGAGTAAATCTTACTGTGAATAATAAATATTTAATCACGGCTTCATTAAGAAGAGACGCTGGTTCAAAATTTGCAAAAGAAAATAGAGTAAGTTACTTCCCCGCTGTTGCTCTTGGCTGGAAACTTAAAGAAGAGTTTTTCAAAAATACAAATATCATTTCTGACCTTAAATTGCGTTTAGGATGGGGTATTACAGGAAACCAAGATGGTATTGCAAATTACGATTATTTAGCAAGATATTCTACGAGTGTGAATGCCGGAGCATCATACCAATTTGGAAATTCTTTTTATGGTTATTTACGCCCACAAGCTTACAATGCAGATGTAAGATGGGAAACGACAACTACTTCTAATATTGGTTTAGATTTTGGTATTTTAAACAATAGAATTTCTGGTAGTATAGATGCCTATCAGAAAAAAACAAATGATTTATTATTAGTGGCACAAGTTGCTCCGGGTGCTAATTTCAATACAGAAGTGTTGGCAAATGTTGGTAATTTGACTAATAATGGTATTGAGTTTACCTTAAATACATCTCCTATCAAAAAGAAAGATTTTACTTGGGATTTAGGTTTTAATATGGCCTACAGTAGTGTAGAAGTTACCAATACTGTAAATTATGAGGTAGCCAATTACCAAGGTATTGCTACAAGTGGTGTGAATGATACAAAAGTTGGAAGATTATATGTTGGGAAATCTCCTTATGTTTTTAGTGTGTCTAAACAAGTATATGATGCTTCAGGTAATCCAATTGAAGGTTTGTATGAAGACTTAAATAGGGACGGTGTAGTAGATGATAAAGATGTTTATTTTTATAAAAAGCCAGCTGCCGATATTACCTTAGGAGTAAATACACAAGTAGGGTATAAAAAATTCACTTTAGGTTTAGCCGGTCATGCTTCAATAGGCAACTATTTGTATAATCAATACGATGCTACTAGTGCTCGCTTAAGAGATATTAAAAATCCATTAAATTTTATAGGTAATGTAGGAAGAAATTATTTGGCATCAAATTTTTCAAATGCTAGATATGAATCAGATTATTTTATACAAAACGCAAGCTTTTTTAGACTAGATAATATAAACCTTGGATATAATTTTGGTGCAATCATGAAAAATAAAGCCAATTTAAGAATCTCAGGAAGCATACAAAACGTATTTGTAATTACTAAATACAAAGGGTTGGATCCTGAAAATTCAAGTGATCAAGGTTTGGATAATAACATTTATCCAAGACCAAGAATTATTTCAATAGGAGCTAACTTAGATTTTTAAAAAAAATAATAAATTTATATATGAAAAATAATAAAATAACAATCATTAGCATTGCTTTTTTTGCACTGCTAGTTTTGGGGTCATGTGCCAAAAAGTTGGATCTATTTCCTCAAAATGATTTTACACCTGAAAAAGCATATTCAACAGCTTCGGGTTATAAATCAGTACTTGCAAAAATTTATGGTTCACTTTCTTCTACAGGTAACCAAGGGCCGGCAGGGGCTGCGGATATAACAGGCGGACTTGATGAAGGAAAACAAGTAGCTTTTATAAGAGGTTTTTTTAATGCCCAAGAATTACCAACCGATGAAGCAGTAGTAGCTTGGAATGATGAAACAATAAAAGATTTTCATGATTTTAAATGGACAAGTGCAGATTTTTATTTGAAAGGATGGTATGCAAGACCAATTTATAATATTACATTAATAAATGAATATTTAAGAGAAGCAACTGATGCGAAATTGGCAGAAAGAAGTATTACTGGTGCTGAAGCGTCTGATATTAAAAAAAGCGTTGCAGAAGTTAGATTTTTGCGTGCTTATAATTATTGGGTGATGGTAGATTTATTTGGCAAATCTACCTTTATTACAGAAGCTGATTTAATTGGGACTTCTTTGCCAAAAGAAATTAGTCGTGCAAATTTGTTTAGTTACATAGAAAGTGAATTGAAAGCGATTGATGCAGACTTGGCTCCTGTAAAAACAATTGAGTACGGGAGAGTTGATCAAGGAGCAGCTTGGAGTTTATTAGCAAGGCTTTATTTAAATGCTGGTGTTTATACTGGTACTCCTAGGTATACAGATGCCGTTACTTATGCTAAAAAAGTTATTGGAGCAAACTACCAATTAACGCATATTCCTGTAAATGGTTATAAGGGTTATGAACAATTATTTATGGCAGACAACCAGAAGCAAAAAGATGAAATTATTTGGGCAATTAATTGTGACGGATTGCGCACACAATCATTTGGCAATACTACTTTCTTAATACATTGTGCTGCGGGTGCTGATTTTGCAGAATATGGTGCAAATGGTGGTTGGTTTGGTTATAGAACAACATCTTCATTGGTAAATTTATTTGCTGATAAAACAGGAAATACTGATAGAAGAGCAATGTTTACTACTTCTAATTTTGGAACAAGTAATGCACAACTTGCTCTTACTGATATTGGAGACTTTACTACAGGACCACATGTAAAAAAGTTTGTGAATAAAAGAACAGATAATTTAGCTGCTTCTGATCCTGACAAAAATTATGCTGATATTGATTTCCCTGTATTTCGTTTGCCAGAAATGTACTTAATATATGCAGAAGCTTTTTTACGTGGGGGTACAGGTGCTGATGCTACAACAGCTTTGGACTATATGAACAAAATTCGCTTTAGGGCTTATGATGATAGTTATGGCCCTGGCAATGTTGGAAAAGTAAATTCTGGAGATTTGACATTGCAATTTGTATTAGACGAAAGAGGAAGGGAATTATATTGGGAAGGACATCGTAGAACAGATTTAGTGCGTTATGGTTTGTTTACAACTGGTGCATACTTATGGCCATGGAAAGGCGGTGTTGCATCTGGAACAGCTGTAAATAATAAGTATAATATTTACGCTATTCCTTCTGTAAATCGTGTAGCAAACCCTAACTTAACTCAAAACACAGACTATTAATAAAAAATAAATTGTTTAGTATGAAAAAATCAATAAAAAAAATCTTTGCATTCGTTGTTATTTTAGCAATGTTTGCATCGTGTAAGAAAGATGAAAATCAGGTTGTATTTGAAGGCGGAAACCCTCCAACTTTAACTGCAGATAGAAGTGGAACCATAAGCATTAGTAAGCTTACAAAATCTCAAACAGGAGTAGTATTAACTTGGACTAACCCAAATTATAAGTTGAATACAGGTTCTAGTTCACAAGATGTAAACTATAATGTAGAGGCAAGAATTAAAAATACAGGTACTTACAAAAGTATAGCTGTTGTTAAAAGTGCTGTGTCTATTTCTTTAACACAAGAAGAAATAAATACATTTGTTACTAAGGCTAAGATAGAAGGCGGATTAGACATGGCAACAGATGTGGTAGGCGATATTGAAATTAGAGTTACAGCTTTTTTGGGTGCCAATTCTAGCACTAATGCAACTAATGTATCATCCAAGGCAATTATATTTACACTTGATAAGCCTTACAGTACTGATCCTGATCTTTGGATTACTGGAGAGGCATGTACAAGTAACTGGACAAATACACCACCAACATTACAGAAGTTTACATACGATCGTCCTACTCGTACATTTTCAATTAATGTACCACTTGGTGCTGCTAAATATTATAAGTTTTTAACTGTTAGCGGACAATGGCAACCGCAATGGGGTATAGCAGCAGGTACTGCAACTCCACTCAATACTGCTTTTACAATCGTAGAGAATCCAGGAGGAGGTAGCGATCCTGAGGCTATACAAGCGCCTGCTACAGCCGGTACGTATAAAATAGTAGTAGATTTGATTAATAAAAAAGCAACCGTAACTCCATAATTTTTTAAAATAGTAAATAATGAAAAAAGTATCAAAGTTTATTCTAGCGTTTATTTTAATAGCAGGAATAATTACAGGATGTAAAAAAACGGATAACCTCAGTAAGGTAGATGATTTACCAACTTATGCCAATGGTATTTCTCCTGCTTTATCAAGCTCCGTAAATGCACTTGTACCTGCACCTGCAGATTCTAACAATGTTGCGCTTTCTTTTTCTTGGACAAGTCCTAAGTATTCACAAGACCCTGCTCTTTACAAATATATATTGCAAATAGATTCTGCAGGAAGGAATTTTGCAAAAGCCGTAAGTAAAACAATGGTTGGTGTACTTAAAACTTCTTTTACTGCAAAAGAATTAAATATTATAGCATTAAGTTATGGCTTTAATTTTAATGTAGCATACGATATGGATGTAAGAGTTATATCTTCTTACGGAAATAATAATGAACCGTACGTTTCTAATACCATAAAATTAAAATATACTCCTTACTTAATTCCTCCGATATTAGCATTGCCTACAACTAATAGGTTGTTTATTACAGGTGGTGGAACTGCTTTTGGTTGGACCAATCCTGCACCAATGCCTCCAGCTAGAGAATTAACTAAGATAAATGGAACAACCTGGCAAGGGATTTTTAATCTAAATTCAAGTGATGGGTATCTTCTATTACCTCTTGCAGGAGATTGGAATAATAAATTTTCTGTACCAAACGGCACTTTAAGTGGATTAGCAGATGGTGGAACCTTTGGATTTAATTTTAATGATAATTTCCCTACAAGTTTTTCAGGAGGTAATGGATGGTATAAAATGACATATGATTTTCAGACTGCAAAATTTAAAGCTACAAAAGAAGTGAATCCTTTAGGGGCTGATTTATATATAACCGGAGATGCTACTCCAAGCAGTTGGACTAATTCTCCACCTGCCTCACAAAAGTTTATTCAGAAAACAAACGGTGTTTTTGAAATAACTATGGCATTTACACCTGGAAAGTATTTTAAATTTTTAGATACGAATGGTCAATGGCAACCACAATTTGGTGGAAGTGGAGGAGATTTGGGAGCTAATTATGGTTCAGGTTCTGACCCAGATGGAATACAAACACCAGCAACAGCAGGTACATATAAGGTAACAGTTAATTTTCACACAAAAAAATATACCATAACTCCTTAAAATAAAAATAAATTTTATAAAAGCCGAGCAATATTTTAGCTCGGCTTTTATTTTTATATTCATCAACAATTACTAAAATTGTGTACTTAATATTCATCATCAATTAAACAGCCATTCAGCATGTTTTTAGCCAATACTTTTCTTTTCAAAAAAATAAATGTTTGGATCATTATTTTGTTCTGCATTTTTTCACAAACTGCATTTGCACAAACAAACCTAAAAGAAGTAGGGAATGTAAAATCTGCAAAAATAGACGGACAAAATGTTAGCATTACTACAGATGCTGCTTTTGTTGAAGCCATGGTTTATAGCCCATCTATTATCAGAATACGAATGGATAAGCAAGCATTGAAAAAAGATTTTTCTTATGCGGTTGTTTCAGAACCTATGCAAACAAAAGTTTCTATTACACAAAATGATACAGAAATTATTATTGTAACCGATTCTTTAAGAGTTGTTTTTCAAAAGAAACCATACAGTGTTGCTTTTTATAACAACGATGCTGCAATTATCAGTGAAGATGAAAAAGGATTAACAACTTCATGGGTTGGCGAAGAAGTAACCACGTATAAAAAAATGCAAGATGCGGAACGTTTTGTAGGGCTTGGCGAAAAAGTAGGTGACTTAGATAGAAAAGGAAGTGGTTACACAAACTGGAATACAGATGCTTATGGTTATGACTTGTGGAGAGATCCATTATATACAACCATACCTTTTTACATAGGCATACACCACCATGTGAACTATGGTATTTTTATGGACAATACTTTTCAATCTGATTTTAATTTTGGCGCAAGCAACAATCGCTTTTCATCATTTGCTGCACGTGGTGGTGAAATGAATTATTATTTTATTTACCATAAAACGGTAGCAGATATTTTAAAATCTTACACTACACTTACAGGTCGTATGAAAATGCCGCCATTGTGGAGTTTGGGCTATCAACAAAATAGATACAGTTATTATCCTGACACCGAAGTACTGCGAATAGCACAAACATTACGGGAGAAAAAAATTCCTGCCGATGGTATTACACTCGATATTCATTATATGGATAAATACCAATTGTTTACTTGGGATAAGGAACGTTTTCCAAATCCAAAGGCCATGACGGATAAATTAAAAACAATGGGTTTTACAACAACAGTGATTGTGGATCCGGGTATAAAAGTAGTGCCAGGTGCACCAGCATTTGATAGAGGCATAAAAGCCGATGCATTTATTAAATATGCAGATGGTAAAAATTATACAGGACAAGTTTGGCCAGGCTGGTGTCATTTTACAGATTACAGTTCTGAAGTAGGGCGACAATATTGGAGAAATGAATCTAAATTTTTTACAGACAATGGCATTAGTGGAATATGGAACGATATGAATGAAATAGCTACATGGGGGCAAAAAATGCCGAGCAATGTATTATTTAATTTTGAAGGAAGAAAAGCTTCGCACTTAGAGGCGCATAATGTATATGGGTCTTTAATGGCTCGTACAAGTTATGAGGGTTTTAGAGCACACTCTACCGAAAGACCCTTTGTACTTACCCGTGGCGGCTATGCGGGCTTGCAACGTTTCAGTGCCTTGTGGACGGGCGATAACCGTGCAGAAGATAACCACATGATGCTTGGTGTTCGTTTAATAAATAGCCTTGGCTTGAGTGGTGTATCTTTCTCAGGTATGGATGTGGGCGGCTTTACAGGAAATGGTACACCAGCTTTGTTTAATCGTTGGATACAATTGGGTGCTTTTATTCCCTACTTTAGAAATCATACTGGCTACAATTCAAAATCTGCAGAGCCTTGGACGTTTGGAGAAGATATAACAGAGGTAGCAAGAAATTACATAAACCTTCGGTATAAATTAATGCCTTACATCTACAGTAGTTTTTATGAATCCACACAAAATGGTTTGCCAGTAAATCGCTCATTGGCTATTGACAATACTTTTGATAATAATATTTACAATACCGCTTTTCAAAACCAATTTTTGTTTGGTCAAAGTATAATGGTAGCACCAGTAGAAAGTGGCAAAGATTTTATGAAAGTATATTTTCCTAAAGGCAATTGGTATAATTTGTATAATGATGAAATGAATGAAGGAGGAAAAGAAAAGTTGATAGAACTGACTACTGGTAAGCTTCCCGCATATATAAAAGAGAGTAGTATTATTCCAATGCAATCATTGGTACAATCAACTGCTACAGCACCTACTGATACGTTGGTTGTGCATATCTACAAAGGCAACGCAACAAATAGTTTTATGTATTATGAAGATGATGGTAAAACATTCGATTATGAAAAAGGAATATTTTATAAAAGAAATATTTTGTACAACCCATTGAGTAAGCAAATTGTTTTTGAAAAAGTGGAAGGGCAGCTGTCTTCTAAATTTAAAAATATTGCCATTGTATTGCATGGTTTTAATAATGTAAATTCATTCCAGTTGAATGGAGTGAATGCAGCATTAAAACAAAGCTATACATCTTTATTGATTCCTATTAATGAGGGAAATGTGAACAAGACATCTGACGTAAGTAAAACATTGACTACTGTTATAAAAAATAACAATGAAAAAATGATAATACAATTGTAATATTTGTTTTATTATAAACGCCTCGATTATATGGCGGTATTTTAATAACATTAATTTTTATTTAAGCAAATAGCCTCTATTAGTTTTATTCTTTTACACTTTTGCTTTAAATCTTGTTGTGTTTTTCTAAACTGAATAACGAATATCAATATAATTAACTCTTTAACCCATATTTTGAATAGGCTTCAAATAGAGGTGACACCTTTTTAAAAGGTGTCACCTCTAACTTAAAGTTTATAATAAATTTTGAACTGCAAAATTTGGGTTTAAATAATTTAGTTTAATATCGTTACTTTTATTTTCTAAATTTAAATAAATCGACATGCAGATTTTTTCAAAAATTATTATGGCAGGCAATATCATTTTTGCTGGCTTGCAAGCACAAACGCTTTACGCACAAACTAAGGTTATGGATAATCCACTTTTGCAAAGAAGTAGTTTGCAATATCAGGCACCGCCTTTTAACTTAATAAAAGATGAACATTTTAAACCTGCGTTTGAAGAGGGGTTAAAAAGTCACGATGCAGAAATTGATAAAATTTCTAATAATACGTCGAAGCCAACTTTTGAAAATACCGTATTGGCATTGGAAATAAGTGGCGAAAATTTGAATAGAGCGACTGGTATTTTTTATAATCTTACGGGGAGTAATACCAACCCTACTTTGCAAAAAATGGAAGAGGAATATGCACCAATATTTTCGGCTCATAGCGATAAATTATACCTAAACGATAAAATATACAAACGCATAAAAGCCTTGAATATGCTGGCTTTGAAAGGGGAAGACAAACGCTTGGTAGAATATTATTTGCAACAGTTTGAATTGGCAGGTGCAAATTTATCGCCAGAAAATAAACAAAAAGTAAAAAAAATAAATGAAGAGCTGGCAACATTGAGTGCACAGTTTGGCAATAAATTATTGATGGCTCGCAAAAACGGGGCGGTATTATTTTCTGATGCAAAAGAGTTGGATGGATTGAGCACACAAGAACTGGCTGCTGCAAAAACAAAAGCTACAGAAGCGGGCCAAGATGGAAAATATTTGATAGGCTTATTAAATACAACACAACAACCGTTATTGCCAAGCCTAAATAATAGAGCTACTAGAGAAAAAATATTTAACGCATCATGGTACAGAGCAGAAAAAAATGATAGTGCAGATACAAGAGCTATTTTAGAAAAAATGGCTTTACTGAGAATGCAAAAAGCACAATTGATGGGTAAGAAAAGCTATGCGGAATGGCGCTTACAAGATCAAATGGCAAAAATACCTGCTAATGCATTGGACTTGTTAGCAAAAATAGCAAAACCTGCTGTGGCTAAAGCAAAAATAGAGGCGAAGGAAATACAAGATTTGATTGATGCACAAAAAGGTGGTTTTAAACTAGAACCTTGGGATTGGAATTATTATAGCGAACAAGTGCGCAAGGCAAAGTACGATTTAGATGAAAGTCAGATAAAACCATATTTTGAAGTAAAAACGGTATTAGAGAAGGGTGTATTTTATGCAGCAAAAGTAATGTATGGTATTAGCTTTAAAGTGAGAAGTGATTTGCCAGTGTACCACCCAGATGTGGTGGCCTACGAAGTGTTTGATAAAGACGGAAAGAGTATGGCCATTTATTATTTGGATTTTTTTACAAGAGATAACAAAAGTGGTGGTGCGTGGATGAATAATTTTGTAAGCCAATCGCATTACTTAAAACAAAAACCTGTAATTGTAAATGTATTTAATTTTTCAAAACCTGCTGAGGGTAATCCATCACTAATTAGTTTTGATGATGTAATTACTATGTTTCATGAGTTTGGACATTCGTTGCATGGCTTATTTGCCAATCAAAAATATATTAGTTTATCT
>JANOZW010000341.1:0-3739 GCA_031429575.1 Ferruginibacter sp. | reverse complement strand
CAAGCGCCTTGCACTCATATCATTCATTATCATTAAGCCGCCAATATACTCGTCCGCATCGGCAGCTTTTATGTTTTTACCATGCTTACAAATAACGATAGATGCTTCCAATTCAAAATCTAATTTTTCAAAATGATCTGGCATACAATTTATAGGGCCGGGGCCTTGAATGCTGTTGTGATTGGTAAAATAAAATATGGGATATTGGTCAAACTCAGCAATCATATCTACTTTTCTGTTTCGCCTTGCAGCCGCTACATGCTGCCTAAACGCATAACCATCTCTGCAACTAGTGGGGTGAGGTACTGGAGCTAATATTGTTTCCTCTACAAATTCCCTTTTTCGCTTGCCTTCAAAACCGCCATCTAATATTCTTTGTTCTGCCGCTCTAGCTATCGGAAAAACATCTTCCCAATACACTAAAAACATGGCCATACTTATTGGTAAATCGGGGTGCAGCGTGTCTGTGTCATACAATTTGCCATTTACCAATAATGCTAATTGTTCGTGTTGATCTTTTAAGTAAGTAACTAATTTCACTGGTTGTCTATTTTAAATAATTTAAAAAATTTAATGTCGATGTTTATTTTAATCTATAAAATCTTAAAAGTACATTTTTGGAACAAAAATTGCACTTACACAATTATGCATGGAAGTTACATAATTACCATTTTACAACAAATGTATGCTTAGAGTTTGCAATCAAAAAAAATGAATTTGTATATTTGTTAAATAATATTGTGAAACATGGATTTTAAGAAAATACACAATAAAGGTCAAGCGCAGTTATTTAGGAATGGCTACCTTGAATACCTTACCAAAACGCACCCCTTGGTTATTTGGGGAATATATTTACCTGTCTTAATTTTATTTCCTTATTACTCTTTTGATACGTTAGCCTTTGATGGATTAAAAATATTTTTTACTTTTTTAGGAGGCATTTTCTTTTGGACACTTACAGAATATACACTTCATAGATTTCTGTTTCATCATCATCCTGAAACAGAAACTGGTAAAAGAGTAAATTATGTTTTGCATGGCAACCACCATGAGTATCCAAGAGACAGAGAAAGGTTATTTATGCCTGCTGCCCCGAGTTTAATTTTAGCTTCTTTGTTTTTCTTTTTCTTTTATTTGATTATAGGAAAAAATGCCTTCGCCTTTTTTCCTGGTTTTATGCTTGGTTATCTTATTTATGGAAGCATGCATTATGCCATTCATGCATGGAACCCTCCTTTTAAATGGATGAAAGGCTTGTGGAAAAATCATCACCTACATCATTACAAACACAGCGATAAAGGTTTTGGGGTAAGCAGTACATTGTGGGATCATGTATTTGGTACGATGTACGATTTAAAAAATGAGAAAGAGGATAAGGAAAAAGTAAAGGAATTGATGTTTACAGAAAAATAAATTTTCTTACCATCTTTCCTCCTCTTCAAAATCAGTTGTATTCATTTTATTTTCTTCTCTTGATTTAATTTTTTCTAATTGCCTTTGTATAAATAACGCAGCAATAATTTTTCCTGCATCTTGCTTTTTATTATCCGCAAGTAGTTTGTTTAATTTTACTTCATTAATATCTGCTCTGTATAAAATATAAATGAGTTTATTAAAATCGTTTACAATTAAATAATTTATTCGCTCAGTAAGATATTGTACAAAATTAGCTTCAGTAGTTTCTATATCGAAAGATTGATTTACAATATGTACAATGTCATTTTTCATTATCTAAAATTTTTCTAAAACACCTAAGGCAAATAAAGCAAAATCATATTTTGCAGGATCATTTTTATCGAGCAATTTCATAGCATTGGTAAGCTCTACAGCGGTTTGCCAGTCTGTAGCTTTTCGGTCTATCAACTTAAAATGTCTAGCAACTCTTGCCACATGTAGGTCTAAAGGTACAATCAATTGCGATGGTTTTATATTTTTCCATAAGCCAAAGTCCACGCCATTTTTATCGCTACGTACCATCCAACGTAGATACATACTTAATCTTTTGCAAGTAGCTTTTTTTGCTGGAGATGCAATGTGTTTCATCGTACGCTTGGGTACATTTTCTAAAGAAAAAAAATATTGGTAAAACCCATTTAATGCATTTTCAATAGTAACATCACTCTTATCCATTGATTTTGTAAAAGCTGTTTCCAAAGATTCATTTTCTGAAAAATGATGTTGAAAAAAATCTACAAAATACAATACATCTGTTGGGTTAAAAGTGCGGTGCTTAAAGTTTAATAATTTCTTTAAATCATTATCAGAGTGGTACAAACAAAAATCATGCGGGGCATTATCCATCAAATTCATCAACTCCCTACTCTTATTGATAATGGTTGTACGATTGCCCCAAGCAAATATGGCTGCAAAAAAACCTGCTATTTCTATATCTTGTTTTTTAGAAAAGGCACGTGGAACGCAGATAGGATCCGCTTCAATAAAAAAAGGTTGATTGTATTCTTTTACCTTCTTATTCAAAAATATCTCTAACCCTTTATCTATCATTATTTTAATTAATTAAAAACATATTATACTAGTAAAAAATAAAATATTACATAAATATTACAAAGTTTCTTAAACATAAATCTTCAAAAATCGTTTTAAAATAAAACAAACATTATGAAAACCAAATTATTACTTTTTCTTTGCTTTATTAGCATTTTAATGGTTTCTTGCAAAAAAGATAACCCTGTTGTAAGCATACCTACGGTTACATTTGCTACTTCAATATTAGAAGGTACTGCAAATGCGAATGGCGAGTTTGAAATAAAAGGGCATATAAGCTCTGCCACAAGGCTTGAGCAAGTAACACTTACCAAAGAAGGACAAAGTACCCCATTTATAGTAGATAACTCTACTGCAAAAAATAAAAATGAGTACGACTTTGTTTATCTAGTTACAGGAATTACTAGTAACACCTATATCATTATTTCTATAACTGACCAAGCAGGAGGAAACAAAACAGAAAGGTATTTGATAAAGAAATAAATGTAAAAAAAGCTGGTAAAATTTACCAGCTTTTTTATATCGGTTATATCATTTTACCCAATTGCTATGTTCAGATCATCTACTAAATCTTCGGCATCTTCTATCCCCACACTCAATCTAATTAACCCATCTGCCAACCCATTTGCAATTCTTTTTTCTCTCGGAATACTTGCATGCGTCATGCTTGCAGGATGATTGATAAGCGACTCTACGCCACCCAAACTTTCTGCTAGTGCAAATAATTTTGTAGCCGTTAATACTTTAGTAGCTGCTTCTACTGTGTCATCTTTCAAAGTAAAGCTTATCATACCACCAAAATCCCTCATTTGTTTTTTTGCAATAGCGTAGCTTGGATTGTCTTCAAAACCACACCAATAAACTTTTTCTACTTTGGGATGATTGCGTAAAAAATGGGCCACAATCCTTCCATTTTCGCAATGTTGTTTCATACGTACTGCCAATGTTTTTATACCTCTTAAAACCAAAAAACAATCCATTGGGCCTGGTACTGCACCACAACTTTTTTGTATAAAATATAATTGCTCACGCAGCTTATCATCATTCATTATTAGTGCCCCTTGTATTACATCGCTGTGCCCACCAAGGTATTTTGTAGCACTATGCATTACAATATCGGCCCCAAGGTCTAGTGGGTTTTGCAGGTAAGGAGATGCAAAGGTATTATCCACACAAAGTAATGCACCAGCCGCTTTAGATATTGCTGCCACCGCTGCTATATCAGTAATATTCA
>JANOZW010000340.1:0-6682 GCA_031429575.1 Ferruginibacter sp. | reverse complement strand
AATGCCATGGCTTTTGTAATGCCAAAATTAGAAGCAGCTGGTGAAAATGTGTTTTGGAAAAAAGTGTTGAAAAGAACATTTTTTATTTTTATTATCGGATTAGCACTAAACTGGTTTCCATTTGTTAAATATAATGAAGAAGGTAATATTGTAGCAAAGCAATTTGAAAACCTTCGTTTCTTTGGGGTTTTACAACGCATTGCATTATGTTACTTTTTTGGTAGTGTAATTGTTCATTTTTTTAAAGTAAGGGGTGCATTTGTAGTAAGTGCAGTAATATTATTATTTTATTGGTTCTTATGTATTGCTTGTAATATTAATGACCCATATAGCCTTGCAGGGTGGTTTGGTACAAATATAGATGTAGCTATTTTAGGTGACAAACACATGTATCATGGCGAAGGTGTAGCTTTTGACCCAGAAGGTTTGATGAGTACTTTTGCAGCCATTGTACAAGTAATATTTGGCTTTTTAGTTGGTAATTATATTTTGCAAAAAGGCAAAAGAGCTGAAATGTTGAACGGGCTTTTTGTAGCTGGTTGTGTACTTGTTATAACAGGAATGATATGGGGTATGTTTTTTCCTTTAAACAAAAAAATATGGACAAGTAGTTATACCGTTTACACAACAGGCCTAGCCACATTGGTTTTATCAGTACTTATTTATTTAATAGAATTTAAAAATATAAAAGGAGCTTGGACCCGCTTTTTTGATGTATTCGGGAAAAATGCATTATTCATTTTTGTATTAAGTGGCGTACTCCCTAGACTTATGGGTTTGATAAGAATAAACAATGGAGTGAATGATGTAGGCAAACCAACATTTCTTAATCCATTTAGCTGGTTTTATAATAACGTATGTAAGCTAATTTTACCCGTAGAGCCAAAATTTGGTTCATTCATTTATGCCCTATGCTTTATTGGCATGATGTGGTTTTTTGCATGGCTTTTAGATAAGAAAAAAATTTATATAAAAGTATAAATACACAATTTTAATTCAATATTTCGTTTTAATAAAGTAAACTAATGCAGTAAATTGCATTGCAACAGTTATCAAAAGTATAAGAATGTCAGATTTAATAAAAGTTACAGAAGCAACAAGCCATTATAACCATTTAGAAAAAATGAGTATAGTAGAGTTACTCACACACATGAATACAGAAGATCAAACGGTGCCGCTTGCAGTTGCTAAAATTATTCCACAAATAGAGAAATTAGTAGATGCTATTGCTGATAAAATGTTGGAGGGTGGCAGATTGTTTTACATAGGAGCAGGTACTAGTGGGCGCTTGGGTATATTAGATGCAAGCGAAATTCCACCAACATTTGGCATGCCTTATGGTTTAATAATCGGCATTATAGCCGGTGGAGAAAGAGCCATACAACATGCAGTAGAAAATGCGGAGGACAGCCTAACACAAGGCTGGAAAGATTTAAAAGCTCATGATATAAATACCGAAGATGTTGTAATTGGTATTGCAGCTAGCGGTACAACTCCTTACGTTATTGCGGCAATGGAAGAATGCCAAAAAAGAAATATTCTTACAGGATCTATAAGTTGTAACCCTGGCTCACCTATGAGTGCTCATGCCAATTTTCCCATAGAAGTAGTTGTAGGCCCTGAATTTGTAACAGGTAGTACCCGCATGAAAAGTGGAACTGCACAAAAACTGGTATTAAATATGATATCTACATCCATCATGATACAAATAGGTCGTGTAGAAGACAATAAAATGGTGAACATGCAACTCAGCAACGAAAAACTCGTTGACCGTGGCACAAAAATGCTAATGGAAAAAACAGGCATCCAAGATTATGAAAAAGCAAAAATACTTTTAATAAAAAATGGTAGCGTAAAAAAAGCCATTGAGGCAATGTAGAGAGCAGTTGACAGTTTGCAATGAGCAATTCGCAAAAAATAACCTCCCCTATTTTACCCTTTTCAAATCCAAATCTTGAAAATCAAAGCTAAAATCTGTTAGTGGTGATATGGCTTCCATTTTAAACCCGTCTGCTTTGCCATTTCGATCCATCGAAAATAATATGTACGCATCTGCATCAAAACTTCTATCTGTCCATTTTACAATAAATGTATTGCTTTTATAAGGTGTTACATAACCATTTAGCCTAGGCGATTTTGCAGATGCAAACCATAGCCCGCCTGCTTTTGAAGAAATTGTAACATCGCCAAACCAACTATCTTTATACATACCAGTAAACAAACTATCAATAACTTTTATTTTGCCATCTTTTTCTTGTTCAGCAATATTTTTATCAATGTCATCTTTTATTTTTTTTGCTTCATCATTTCCTTTTGCCACTCTATCGCTATATGTTTTTAACCATCCACGGTCTTCATAACCAAGATAACTATCCTTAATGGTATTGGTAATGGTACTAAAAGCTGCACCCACTTGCTGATTGGTGAGTACAATAATACCAAGTTTCAACTCTGGCAGCAATGTTATTTGCGTAACCGTACCTGCTAGCCCACCAGTATGCGATACTTGTTTGTAGCCTTTTATATCGCTTAAAAACCAACCCAATCCATAAGAAGAAAAATGTGTATTGTATGGACCACCTTGTGCTTGTTGTAAAATAGTTTGCGGGCTCCACATTTCATCGTGCATGGCTTTGCTAAAAAGTGTTTTACCATTACCATATTTACCATCATCCATTTGCATAATAAGCCACTTACTTAGGTCAGTAATGTTACTCACAATGCCGCCAGCAGCATTGGCCACATCATTCCAATCGTGCGGTATCATTATTACTTTTCCATCGGCAGGTGCATGCGCATCTATAATATTTTTATTTTTTTTTACCCTGCTATACGATGCTTTGCTTTTTGTAATACCAAGTGGTTTCATAATACGTTGTTCAATAAATTCTTCCCAGCTCAAGCCACTTACTTTTGCTACCACCTCTCCTGCTACTATGTATAAATTATTATCATAATCAAATTTTGTACGAAAGCTAGATACTTGTTTTAAGTACCGCAAATTGTGTATCATTTCTGCTCTTGTAAAATTTCCTCCATCAGGAAAAAACATTAAGTCGCCACTACCAAGCCCAAGCCCACTGCGGTGTGTAAGTAAATCCCTCACCGTAAAAGATTCTGTAACATAGGCATCATACATTTTAAACCCAGAAATAATATCGGTTACTTTATCATCCCATTTTAGTTTTCCTTCATCAATGAGCATAGCCAAAGCAGCACTCGTAAAAGCTTTGCTGTTACTAGCTATACCAAACAACGTATTTTCATCTACAGGTAAATTATTTTTTAGTGAACGAACGCCGTACCCTTTGGCATGAATCAATTTTCCATCTTTTATAATGCCTACGGCAATACCAGGTACATCAAATGTTTTAAGTGTTGCTTTTACCAAAGAGTCTATGGAGGATTCAGATAATTGTGCTTCTGTGTTTGCAAAAAATAAACAACAAAATAAAAGAGTAGCAATTCTTTTCATAATCAATTATTTAAGAAATGAAATTAAGACATTTATTTGAAACTAATATTCATTGTGTTATAAATTATTCGAACGCAAGCTGACTTTCTTTTATCAGCTTTGGTCCCGCTATTCGCTACAAGTCCTCTCTCGTTCCTCGTTCCTCGTTCCGGGCTTTCCGCTTCTATCGGGCGTAGATTTTCAGCAATAAATCTTTGTTGAACATTTATAGAGCGGGCGTTTCCCCCATTTTGCAACTAATAAACCCTTACAAACATTTTACATTATAAGTTGAGCTTGGCGCATTTAAAAATTTTGCAAGGGTTGTCAACCTTTATTGGTAATTTCAAAATAAATGTATCGTAGAAAGGTTGACAACCCTATTTGTAAACTGTGACATTTTTAAATGTACTACTTCAACTTGTAGTTCCTTTTATTTCATTCTATCTTTGCCGCAATGGAAAACATTGATGTAAAAAATATTCTTGGTCTAAAACTTCCCACCGACCCACGCTGGGTAAATCTTGCCGAAATACAATTAGAAGAAATTCTTACAGATCATGCTTATTGTGAGCAAAAAGCAGCAACAACATGCATTACACTCATTCAAAAAAATTCTGAAAAAGAGTTGTTGGTAGAAGAACTAAGCCCAATCGTAACCGAAGAATGGGGGCATTTTAGGCAAGTATTATCTGAATTAAAAAAACGTGGTCTTACACTCGGTCGCCAGCGCAAAGATGTATATGTAAATGAACTGTTGAAATTTGTAATAAAAGGTGGTAGTAGAGATCAGCATTTTTTGGATCAAATGCTCATAATGGCGCTCATAGAAGCAAGAAGCTGCGAGCGTTTTAAAAGACTAAGCGAGGGATTAGATGATGATTATATGCGAAAATTTTACAGAAAATTTATGGAGAGTGAAGCCGGGCATTATACACTTTTCATAAACCTTGCAGAATATTATCTACCAAAAGAAGTGGTAAGAAAAAGGTGGGCAGAATGGCTGGCTTTTGAAAAAGTATTGATGAATAGTGTGGAGGTGAGAGGTGATAGAATACATTAAAATTAGCATGATGAGCACAACAGATTGGATAGGTTTTATTGGGGTTACCATTTTATTACTAGCTTTCTTTTTAAACCTTATTGGAAAAATTGAAAGTGAAAGTTTGGTTTACTTATTCATGAATTTTATTGGTGCAGGCATTGCATGTTTAGCATCAGTTCTATTAAAATACGTACCATTTATTATTTTAGAAGCATCTTGGACATTGGTTTCGGCATTTGGATTAGCTAAATATTTTTTAAAGAAATAATATGACAGGAGAAACAAATTTGGAAATACTATTGAAAACAGTGAAACCTTATCACAACGAAGGCGATTATGTTTTTTGTACAACAACCAGTAAGATCAATATTGAAGATGTAATAATGTTGTTTACAGAAAACGAAGGAACAACCATTATTCTTACAAAAGGAAAAGCAGATTTACTTGAACTACCCTACTCTTTTATTGCAGCATGGATTACACTTACTGCACATTCGTCTTTAGCAGCATCGGGTTTTACCGCCGCTTTTTCTACAGCCTTGGCAAAAGAAAATATTAGTTGCAATGTGGTAGCTGCTTTTTATCATGATCATATTTTTGTAGATAAAAAAGATGTACAAAAGGCTATGGCAGTTCTAGAGAGCTTTTCAACTTGAAAATTTATATACCAATCATGTATCTTAATCTAATGGCAAACTGAACATATAGATTAGCAGATTCCTCATATATTGGTGGAAAACTAACTCCAGCCCTTCTCTCTTTTTTTAATTCATAACCGTCAGGAATATTCTTAAACATTACAAATTTTTGTTTACCTCCTAAGCCAACAGTTGTTTCAAGTTTCCATCTATTACTAAAATTAAAAATATTGCCTCCTATCAAAGCCCCGCCAATAGATATAGCCCTTGCATCATAAGAATAATTGTATAAAGTATCTGTAATGCTATTATTAATAAAAGTATTTTTTCCTGGAAAATTATATTTTTTTAATCTAAACTCAATAGCTACAAATGGATGTTGTCTAGCTGCTTTTTCTCTACTCCATCTTGTAATTTCGCCAAGGTTTATTAATGGTTTCCACCGCTGCAAAAAATGATACCTATATTGACCGATAAGTCTAAACCCATTTAATTTAGATACATCTGTATTGTAAAATGGGGTTTTAGAAACAAACGAAAGTTCAGCAAAATACTCACTCCGTTTTGTAAATCTATTTCCAAAACCACCACCAATAGCAATTTGCGGTTCTGCAAGTCCAAAAGGATTGAATGTGAAATATTTTAAACCAATATTATACTGCTTGTATTTTTCACGGTTACTTTTAAATTGTGCACACGCAAATAAATTTGTTAAACAAAAAAAAATAGGTAACAAATCTTTCATAATCTAAAATATTGTATCTCTCCTGTAAGATTCATATATTCATACTTTTGCTGCATCAACATAGTTTTTGTTAGGTATTTTAATTTGAATGCTTTGTGCACAGCGGAATTCTCATTAAAAGGCTTATGATTTTTAGCAGCATTTATTTCATTTATTTCCACCATCAATTGTTGCGAAGCTTCATCAATAACTGTTGGTACAAATTTTTCCCATACATAATTCGTAGCCGCATAATTAGGATGTACAAGATCTTCTGCAAAAAAACGATAATCTCGTAAATCATCTATTACCAACTCGTACGCAGGAAAATAAAAAACATTGCTATCGTTTGTAAGCGAATGTACAGCTTGAATTAACGAAGCCTTACTCCTATTGTTTTCAATAAATCCTTCTCTTAAATGGCGCACAGGGCTTATTGTATAAATAAATTTAACGCTTGGGTTTATTGCTCTTACCGCCACTTCCATTTTTTGCAAAACCATTTTTATTTCTTCAGATTCAGTTAATCGCCTATTAAATTTATCGGTAGGTATTTTATGGCAATTGGCGGCTACATTTTCGTAATTATCTGTTGCTGCAATATCTTTCCATTCATATACAAATGCAGAGCCGAGTGTAAGTAAAATCCAACTTGCATTTTTTATAAAATCTATGGCTTGTTGTTGTGATTTGTTTATACCTTTTAAAACTATAGCTTTTTCCATATCAGAAAACTGTGTATGGTGTTCTCTACTTGCCCAAAGTTCATTGTAATAAAACAATTCCTCTTCTGTAAACATTTTTGCATTTGCATAACTCAT
>JANOZW010000339.1:0-8040 GCA_031429575.1 Ferruginibacter sp. | reverse complement strand
ATATTGTTGTTATCATAAATGTTTCTAGTAAAGCGTATTCTAATTGGGAAATAACTTTAAAAGGAAAAACGGCTTGGAAAGAGTTGTTAAATTCTGATGACATTCGATTTTGGGGAAGCGGTAATGCCATGAATATCAACATGCCTGTAGAACCTGTGGATAAAAAGAAAAAACTCTATAAAATAAAAGTCAACATATCATCGTTTACAACATTAATAATCCAATAGCGGCATAAAAATTGCCAGATACCATTTATGAAAAATCTACTCACCATTGTTGGTCTTGTTGCGTGCACCACATCTTTTGCAAATACCAAAGCAGACAGTTCTCAATATTATTTCTCAAAAGGCATGGAAGAAAAAGCGGCAAAGCGTTATCAAGTAGCAGCGGGTTATTTTGATAAAGCCATTGGTTTTAATAAATCTTATACAGAAGCATACATTGAAAATGCCAAAGTAAATGTAGAAATGCGCAGGGTGGATCAGGCTAAGCAAAATTTTGTAAAAGCATATGAGTTGCAACCAAGCAATATGGAAGTAATAAAAGAATTAACCACCCTTTATTATGATTTTCGCCAATGGGATAAAGCCATAGAATTTGCTAATAAATGTGCTACCTGCGAGAGTACAGACCGTATTATTGGCATGTCTCATTTTAAGAAAGAAAATTATGCAGATGCAGAAAAGTTTTTGCTAAAAGCCATTGCTAAAAACCCGAATGATGCGCAAGCAAATTACAGCATTGCAAAAAATTATATAGAAATGGAAGCTGAACGTAGAGCTGCACCATTTTTAGAAAAAGCAGTATCACTAAACCCTGAAAAAAGCATGTGGGCTTACGAATTAGGATTGCTTTATTTTAACAACAATAATTTTAAAGGGGCTGTAGTGGCCTATGAAAATGCTGCAAAAAATGGATATGTTGTAAATAATGATTTTAATGAAAACTATGGTTATGCATTAATATACAGCGGTGATTTTGCAAAAGGCGAAGAAAAAATTGTTGACATTTATAGAAAAAAAGGAAACAAAGAATTGCTAAGAGAATTGGCTCAAATTTTATACAATCAAAAACAATACGACCGCTCATTAGACTATTCTCAAAAATTATTAGAAGCTGATCCTAAAGATGGCAAAGCCCTGTATCAAGCGGGTCTTACATTTATTAAATTGGGTAAAAAAGATAGAGGTCAAAATATGTGTGACAAAGCTATTGAACTAGATCCATCTTTAGCAGGCAAAAGGTCTTCTATTGGTAGTAAGGATGATTTTGGGTTGTAGATAATTAATACATTTAAAACGGGTATCAATTTTATTAAAGTTGATACCCGTTTTAATGTTATATAGTTTATTTAATTAGTGTTACTTATTTTCTATTGCATTAAAATTGGTAATATTCCCATCAGTATCTTTTTCTAATGGTATGTTTTGTGGAATATTATTTGCCCTTAGTAAAATTGGATTTGGCAAACAACCATATGGTGTGGCAATAAAATTTGAATTTTGAGATGCAGAAAAACCAGGACTTAATGTTATATTTTCTGCAGAGAAAGTGACACGACTATTATAATCTTGATATATAGTACCTGTAGATGAAATAGCAGCAGAAGCTGAATAAGTATTTCTATTAAAATAAATGCTATTCAACGTTCTATTAACAGGGCAATCTGCAATGTTATATGCATCACTTACCCAAATTCCTCTGCCGAATGTAGCTGCAGAAATTTTAGCATTTGTTGCATCGTAAGCAAGATTCATTACAAAAACTATAGGAAGGTTGTTACTAAAACTTATCCATCCATTTGTATTATCATCTCTGTAGTACACACCAAAATCGTTACCTACGTAAATGCCATTGGCTGTACCAGTAAGTGCAATTGTTCTTGTATCTACATTTGGTAATTCGTTAGAGAGGTTAGTCCAAGAAACTCCTCCATTTGTACTTCTAAAAACTTTTGCATTGGGATCGTTGCCATAAAAACTCATGTAAAGTTCCTGATCATTTACAGGGCTTATAGCGATATCTGAAATAATACCGTTATATGGTTTTTGAGCTGTTAAATCTGTCCACGTTGTACCATAATTTGTAGAGCGTAAAAATCGAAACGTTCCATCTTCAACCACATAAATGGTATTGCTGTTATTGGTTGTAGACACCCTTGCTATATAATGCGTTTGTGTAGATCCCGTAATTACTTTATTTGTCCAGCTTGTGCCCCTATCGGAACTTAGGTACAATCTTCTTTTAGCAGCAAGCAAATAATTATTATTAAATGGCTGTTGCATAAATGCTCTGCCAAAAACAAAAGAGCCACTGTATCCTGCTGTATCTTTGCAATTGCAGCCTGCACCTGGCGTAATTATAACTCCATCGCTTCGTTTTAGAAATTCGCCATTTTGTACTGATCCATAAAAAATTGTTTTGTCTGTAGGATTTATAGCACATGCAGTACCATCACCTCCTACAAAATTATTGTAAGTAGTTGCACTTGTTCGCAGATGCGTTCCATTATCTTGGTTGGCATACATGTACATTTCTGCATCTTGAGGTGTAGCGGCATGTACATAGCTTTGGGTAATTTCTAATCCTGCTGTTAAATCTGTCCAAGGTAAATTAGCGCTTGTATAATTTTCTGCTTGTCTAAATAATCCACCATCTGTACAGGCATAAACAAATCCATTATTAAATTTTATTTTACCCGCATCCACATGCATCCATCTATTACCTCCAACACATTGTTTAGATTTTAAAACCCAACTTATGCCTGATGTATTTATAGAAGACATAGCCTCTAATCCCATAATAAAAATATAACCTGTAGAGCTTACATAAATATCACTGTAATCTCTACCGTAACCGCTTTTCAACATTCTTTCGGAACAAGATTGAATTTTTGTAGGCATCTGTTGTATGGCAAGATTATTATTTGCAACGTTAAAACTATAACGCATACTAAAACTCCCTCCGTCAGCTAAATATATACTATCGTCTTTGCTTGCTAAGTTTAATACACTAGCACAAGCCCATACAGCATTAGGATCTGCGGGGCTTACAGCAATTCTTATTTGTTGATATTTCAATAATTCCATGAGTGTAGGATACATGCTAGAAAATAATGACTGACCTGTATTCCAAGTAGCTGTATCGCCATACACAGGCGAAGTTGAAACATTTTGATAACTGGCTGCATAAATTACATTACTGGCACCGGGTTTAAATTCTACATCAAAAATGGGTCTTTCTAAAACCCTTGTCCAAGTGATACCACCGTCGGAAGTTTTAAACAATCCTTTACTAGTACCAGCAAATAACATAGCAGGTATTAACGGATGCATTTTTAAATCATAGCTGATCATTTTTTCTGCACCGTTTATTGAATCTTGCAAAGCGGTTGGGCTCCATGTATTGCCAGCATTTATACTTTTAAAAACGCCCGCAGATGTGTTGCCTTGTGCAGAACCGGTAAAAATATAAATGATGTTGGTATTTGAATAATCTACCACTACACTGCTTATGCCAGTTACTGGCAAGCCCGATGTTACACAAAAAAAACTGGCACCATCATTATTGGTTTTCCAAAGCCCACCACCCGCAGTGGCTACATAAAAAATGTTGGAATTAGATGGATCAAAAGCTACATCTTCTACCCTTCCCATACCGCCACCTTGTTGGTTGCTGTTTGCTTGTACTACTTGCGACCATTGCCCACTATTGCTTAATCCGCTTCGCTGCTGCGTTTGGCGTTGCTGAAAAAATTCATTGGTTCTAAACGCTCCACGGTTTTTTATATCAATACCATTTAATTCATTTTTTTCTTGGATAGCTTCCTCCAATTTTTCCCAATATTTTTGTGCACCTTCTCCTTCATGTATTTCTTTTTCTTCTTCATTTACTAAAACCTGAGCTGAAATTTTATTTATAAAAAAATAAAAACAAAAGAACGTAATAATTTTCAGCATATTTAATTTTGAAAACATACAATTTAATTTATGGATTATTTAAAGAGAAGAATTATTTCTTTTTTAATTCTTCTATTTCTCTTGCTTGGGTTTCTACCTTCTTATTTAAATCAATTATATACAAACTCAATTCTTCTATTTTTTCCAGCATCTTTCTTTGTATTTCTCCCAAATGTTGTCCATCTTTTTCAACCTCTACAGCAGACGGTACATTGGGTAAATGTTTGTTTTCATCAACATATTTTTCTAGTTCGGCTAAAGAAAGTTTTTTATATTTTTTTTCAAAAACATAATCAGGCCAAGCACTCTGCAATTGTACACGTACCTCTTCACTAAATATTTTTCCGCCTACCCTTAATTTATATCCTGCTCCTTTTACAAAGTCTGTAGTGCCCATAAATACATCACCGTTTTTAAAACTGAATGCACCTGCTTGCATTTCTAATCTATCATCTGCACCTATCTCACCGATGTAAACATAATCTCCATCTCCAAAGTTTATTTTTTTGTTATCGGCGGCAGTAACCCATGTGCCATACTTACCAAGATGCATATTTCCGTTGCCAAAAAACCGAGCATTTTCTGTAAATGCATTGCTACTGCCATAGCCTAAAGCAATATCTGCATTGCTTGCACTACTGTAAATTTGTAAAAGGCTACCTTGTATACCCAACCCATAATGCCCACCTGTAGCATCTCCCCACAAGGCTATTTTATTTCCAATATTACTTGCAAAAGACAAAGGAGCTGTGGGGTCGCTTGTGCCAATCCCCATAAGTCCATTTTTTACATCCATACCTATTTGCCATCCTCCTGGAGTAGTGGCACCATAAAAACCAAAAGTGGTATCGTTTATCATTCCTACAAAAGCACCATCAGCATTGGCGGTTTTATTGTACCAAATACCTGCTGTATTGTTAGTTCCATTATTTCTTAACCTTGCTCTACCATTAACATCCAATATGCTTATGGGGCTTGTTGTACCAATCCCTACATTACCTGCGTTATCTATAGTCATACGTTCCTGTAAATTATTACCAGTTGTAGCAGCACCTGTTAGCAGACTTAATCGGGCAGTGCTGCCCGAAAGACCTGTGGTTCTGATACCTCCGGTAAAATAACCACTAAAGCCATTTCTGCCCGTTGCTAAATAAATATTACTTTGAACATTAGTAGCAAGTGTCTGAGAATTATTGAAACTTGCAATGGCACTATCATCATTGGTAACTGCAAATTTTGTTTCGGGTAAAGTAGTACCAATACCAACATTCCCTGTATTAATGTTTGATATATAATTGGAATTACCCAATGATGTTGTCCATAGATTTTTACCTTCAGTAATAGGAACCCAGTTAAAAGCAAAAGAACTGCTTTTATTTACATAAAAACCAGGGTTGTTATCCGTCTGGTAAATCATTAAACCCAATGTAATACCTGGTATTGTATTTCTCTGTGCAAGCGTCATTCTAGGAATCAAAATCCCTTTGTTACTACTGCTTACATCTAGTTGCGCATTAGGGTCGGGAGTTGTTGTTCCAATTCCTACGCTTTGCCCAAAAACTGTTGCTGAAAAAAATACAGCCATTACTGTGATTAATTGTTTCATTTGTTTTGTTTTAAAAATTAATATTTTACAAGAATATCATTACCTATCCATTGGTGTAATTTGTTTTTCATCTGATACACCAAACTCTTTTGCATTTAAATATTTCCCTTTTTGTTTTGCAGATTTTTCTACCTCGGGTACGATTCTGTTTTGTTGTGCATATTTATCATTACGTACGCCAGTTACCTGCCAGCTCACTTCAATATTTGGTTTGTCTGTTCTTACAATAAATTGATTATTTTTTATTTTTTCATATACAAGTGCTTGCGCAAATTCTTTACCTATAATGGTGAGCTGGTATTTAAAATCAATATTGAGTGCTTCAAAATAGGAGGGAAGTGTAATGGTAGCAAAACCATTGTTATCGGTAGAAATGTTGCCGTTATACACGTTCATCATATCCGGACTTTCAACAAAACTGTGTATCAAAAATTTATTTTCGGGATCTTGTGGATGATCTATTTTAAATGTGCCGGAGGATTTAGAAAGGTTACCTATTACATCTAAACTACCACTTGTAAATGAATAACCTTGTGCCCACAAAGCTGTACCACTAGCAAAGCCTCCACTACTTGCACGCACACCTATACCACCAGCTACACCTGCAATCCCATATACACCCGTGCTAGCTGTAGCTCTAACAGCAACATCATTTGAACTGTTGCCACCATCTACACTTATCACTTCTCCATGGGTAGATGATGCGAGCAAAGCATTGCCTGTGCCTTGTCTGTAAGCAAGAATTGCTCTTCCACTAGTGCCACTTAAACTTTCTACTCGTAATGCAGAATTACTGGCTAGCCCATTATTTACACCTACATAAAGCGCTGTACCATTTGTATTGGTTAATTCTTTTACATCTAATTTTCCAGAAAATGGACTTGCCCCGATACCAATATTTCCATTTCCTTTTATGCGCATATTTTCTGTAAATGCATCACTATTGCCATAGCCAAAAGCAATATCTGCATTGCTACCACTGCTATACATTTGTAAAAGTGCTCCTTGTATTCCCAATCCATAATGACCTCCTGTTGCATCACCCCAAAGCGCAATTTTATTACCAATATTGTTTGGAAAAGATAACGGAGCAGAGGGATTTAAAATACCAATACCTAACAAATTATTTTTTACATCAAAGCCAGATGACCAACCATTGCCACCATAAAAACCAAAAGTAGTATCGTTAAACATACCCACAAATGCAGCTTCGGTATTATCTGCTTTGTTGTACCACATACCTGCCGTACTGCCATTGTTACGTAACCTTGCTCTGCCATTAATATCTAGCAAATAGCCTGGTGTACCAGTTCCAATACCAACACTTGCACCTGTGTTAAAAATATTGCCTGAGCTTACCCAAGCTGTGCCATTGTGCCTAAGTGTAGTTCCATTAGAACCTGATGGTAAAAAAGATGCAGATTTATCTACCCATGTTGCAAGCCCTGTTGCATCACTCTCTAATAATTTTCCAACACCTGGTATGCCACCACTTATTTTTATTTGCCCATTTACATCTAATTTGGCCAACGGGTTTATGTTTCCAATACCAACATTTCCTCCATCTAAAATAGAAATTCTTTCAACTAAACCTGATGGTGATGGAGCTCCAAACGTAGAAAATCCCATCCTAAATGTTTGTGCAAATGTGCTGCCGGTAGTTATTATAGAACCCGAGTAAGCTGCACCGTTTTTAAAAAACATACCTGTTTTTACATCGGTACCCAAAGAAGAATTATGTAAAAGTAATAATGCACTATCTGCTTTTTTTATTTGTAGTTTGGCATCTGTAGGAGCAGTTTCGCCAATACCTACATTTTGCGCAAACACATTCACACAAAAAAATAAAAATAAAATAGTGATTAATCTTTTCATTAGTGGGTAATATTTATTTTTCTTAAAATTATTTCATAAGGCGTATCAACTTTTACATCTACCGTATCTTCTTCAATATTGCTTATATCTATGGCATTGTTTCCTTCACTAAGCATTACATGCTTAATAATTTCTCCATGGCTATTTTGAATGTATGCAGTGGTTTTTTCGGTAGTAGGATAGGGGATAAATATTTTGAGCCAGTCTCCGTGATTTTGCTTTTCTGTTTTTATTGTTATCTCGGAAGTCATTTATCTTAAATAATACATTAAAAATATGTAGTATATACGCAAAGCTGCAAGCTCAATAAGGGTATGGAGTAGTTAAATAAGAATTCGGTATTTGCGGGTGAGAATTTGGTTATCCTAATTTAAGCCGCTGTAAAAAATCTGTTTTTTTTCTGCGGCTTATTTCAACTCTGTGTCCGTATTGTAGTAGCACATAATCGCCATCATTGCTTTTTACGGCTTCTATGTATTGTAGGTTTATTAAGTGAGATTGGTGCACCCTGTAAAAGTTGTATATCGTTAACTGGTCTTCAAATTCTTTCAATGTTTTGCTTACAATAATTTTTTGTCTATTGGTAAAATAAAAATGAGA
>JANOZW010000338.1:0-1557 GCA_031429575.1 Ferruginibacter sp. | reverse complement strand
TTAAACAAAACGAAAAGCAAAGCTGTTTATTTATGTGGATGGGATGAAGTGAAATTGTTAGACACCAAAACATTTGAAGCTAAAACCATTGCTAAGCAAGAGTTGTGGGGCTTTCAAAATAGTACACCACAGTTTTCCCCTAATGAACAGTATGTAATGTTTACAGGCAGAAGAAATTTTGAAGAAGATATTTATGTGCACAACATAAAAGACAATACGACTGTTAATATTACCAATACCGATATTACAGAATCAGCTCCACTTTGGTCTCCTGATGGTAAGTTTTTATATTTTACTTCGCAGCGATTAAAACCATCGTATCCTTTTGGTATGCCAAACGCCAAAGTATATAGGTTGCCCTTGGAAAAAATAGATGAGCCTTTTAAAATGGATAAGTTTAATGAATTATTTGTAGAAGAAAAAAAAGATACCACTAAAAAAACAACTTTGCCAGATGTTAAAATTATTAATATAGATACGGATGGTATAAAGGAAAGGGTAGAACAAGTGAGTCCAAACATAGGAGCGCAATTTTTAGCACATGTAGTACAAAAAAATGAAAAAACAACAATACTATATCAAAGCAACCATGGCGAGGGAAAAGGAGCATTATGGAAAACCGTTATAGAATCTTTTGAACAAAATAAAACGGAAAAAATAGCTGGAACAGAGGGCGCTAATGGGTTTGATATAGTAGAAGTGGGAGAGAAGATGTTTGTGCTATTTGGTGGTGCTATTTATAAATTGAATATTGAGGGCAACAAAGTGGATGCAATAAGTATTAGTACAACATTTAGAAAAAATTTATCAGAGGAGTTTGCACAAATGTTTGCGGAAACTTGGTCGCAAATGAATGAAAACTTTTATGACATAAAGTTTCGTGATATAGATTGGAATAAAACGAAAATGCATTATCAACAATATGTATCTTTTGCAAACAACAGAGCAGATTTACGCATTTTGTTAAATGATATGTTGGGCGAATTAAACTCGTCTCACCAAGGATTTAATACCAATGGTGATGATGAAACCATTGTGCTTACCAATCGCACAATGGAAACCGGTATTGTGTTTGAAAATGATGAACCTTTAAAAATAAAATATATACTAAAACGTAGTGCTGCGGATAAAAAATCGGTGGATATAAAACCAGGTGATATACTAGTAAAAGTAAATGATGAGAAGGTAGAAGTTATAAAAGATAGAAACCAATATTTTACTGTGCCATCTATTGATAAAGAAATAAAACTTACGGTGAATAGAAATGGAGAAATAGTTACAACAAAAATTCATCCACAAACGAGTGTAAGAAATAATTTGTACGATGAGTGGATAGATAACAACCAAAAACGAGTAGATGAAAAAAGTAAGGGTCGTATTGCATATGGTTATATGAAAGATATGGGGCAAGGAGAACTTGAGCAATTTATTATTGACATGACCAAAGAACTGAATAAAAAAGATGCACTTATTTTTGATATACGTTTTAATACAGGAGGTAATGTACACAATGAAGTTTTAAATTTTTTATCGCAAAAGCGTTATTTAAATTGGAAG
>JANOZW010000337.1:0-6445 GCA_031429575.1 Ferruginibacter sp. | reverse complement strand
CCAAATTTTTTTAGCATTATCTATACAATTGGTTTTTACCAACAATTTTATATAGTTATCATATTCTTCTATGCTAGCAAAATGATCTGGTATACCTGTACGAGGAAATTTTTCAAATACTTTTGTACGAAAACTTTTGTACCCGGTTTGTCTGCCTTCCCAAAAAGGAGAATTAGTACTTAATGCAAATACATGTGGTAAAAAATAACGAGCACTATTGGCAATGTGGATAGCCATTTCACGGGTTTCCATGCCTACGTGTACGTGCAAACCAAAAATTAAATTGCTTCGGGCAGCTTCTTGCAATTCATTTACAATTTCACTGTAGCGGGCATGCTCTGTAATCAATTGGCTTTCCCAATGGCTAAAAGGGTGGGTGCCACTGGCACCAATCCAAAGCCCCATACTTTCGGCAATACCACTAATGGTTTTACGCAGCGTACTCACATCCATAAACGCCTCATCCACATCGGCACATATATCTGTACCTACTTCCACTACCGCTTGGTGCATTTCGGCCTTCACCTTGTCCATTATTATTTTTTGCCCTTCTAATACAATTTTTTGTTCATGACTTTTTAGTTCATGGGTAGCAGGGTCTATCACCATGTATTCTTCTTCTACACCAAGTGTAAATTGTTTGTACGATATGTTTGCCATAGTATTTAGTTAGTTTTTGTTATTTAAAAATTTCATCAACAGGAACTTTAATATCTCTTAAAACTGCACAAGGAATATCTTCTCCCATTTCATAAATAGTAGGTTTGCTGTATCTATTGTTTTTCAATAAATATACTTCTACATATTTGTAAGGAGGGTGTACAACCCAATATTCTAATACTCCGTTTTCTTCATACAAATTAAGCTTATGTTTTGTTTCGGTTTTTGTATTACCGGGGCTTAGTATTTCAACTACCATTTCAGGAGCACCATTTATACTTCTTGGGTCTGATAATTTTTCAGGATCGCACACTACAATAATATCTGGCTGTACAACAGTAAAAATTTCATTGTCTGCTACCTTTCTTTTTTTAAAAGATGTACCTATAAGCTTTACATCAATTGGTGCAGAAAATAATTGACAAGGTGCATGATCTATTTTTTTAACAAAAAATGAGATTAGATTCATTGAAATCTTTTGATGTGTTACCGCAGGACCAGGGCTCATCTTAAAAATCTTACCTTTTATCAATTCTATTCTTTCTTTAAATTTCCAAGTAAGGTAATCTTCATACGTAAACCCATAGTCGCTTTGCGGTTCTTCCACAACCGATTCTGAAAAATCATCATTTAATAAAGTAAGATATTCCTTCATTGTTAATTTATTTATACAAAGGTTGCTTGTTAGCACTACGCTTAATATACTCACCCCAAGTTAGGTTATCTGCACCTTCCACTTGTGCTTGCGCTTTTTCAATTGCAAATATGGCAGAGGCTTCCACCACCCAATCAAAATTTTCTTGGCCTACACTTGTCAATTCTGCATCTGGTGCAGGGTTACAAAAATCAATGGCATAAGGTACACCATCTCTTATGGCAAGTTCTACTGTATTAAAATCGTAGCCTAAATATTTACAAATGCGTAGTACAATATCTTCCATTAATTTATAACGTGCAGCATCTGGTTTAAAATCGGCTACATAACGTAAGTGGTGCGGATTGCGTGGTTCGTATGGCATTATTTTTACGTATTTGCCCCCTATGCAGTAGCAACGATAATATTCATCAAATACAATTTCTTCTTGCAACATCATGATCAATTGCTCCGTTTCTCCATGCTTTTCAAAAAACTCTTCTCTATTATTTAATTTATAAACACTCTTCCAGCCGCCACCAGCATGCGGTTTCATGTAAGCAGGAAAGCCGATATAACTAAAAATATTTTCCCAATCCATAGGATAGGCAAGGTTCTTAAAAGATTCATCGCTTGTATCTGTCGGTAATTCTGTAGAAGGTACAATGACCGTTTTAGGTACTGGTACATCTATTTTTGTACTCAAACAATTATTAAAAAACTTTTCATCAGCACTCCACCAAAATGGATTATTTACCACAGCTGTGCCACACAAAGCAGCATTTTTTAAATAGGCTCTGTAAAATGGTACATCTTGCGATATTCTATCTATAATTACAGCATAGCCGCTGCTTTCGCCCTGCACTACTTTGTCTATACGTACAGGCTCAGCCATAATGCCATCTATATTCTTGCTATTTACTCTTTCTACAAATGCTTCAGGAAAACTTCTTTCTTTGCCATGGAGAATGCCGATTTTTTTCATAATTTCTTTTTTTAAAATTTTGATAATTAGTAAACATGTAAACGTATTCAAATATATTTTGTAACGGCGAATAAAACAAATTATGTTTTGTGAATATCAAATTGTTAATTTTTAAGTAGCTTTTCTTATTTTTGAACAACATGCTAACAGAAGAATCAACCAATATCATTGCAGATAACCTCACACTTACCTCTTTATATTTAAAAAGAGATGTTTTGGTAGATTGCTATTATTCCCAAGATTACTTTTCTCACCCTGTGATAAGCCTTTTATTGGTGAATGATGGTCAAGATTTGCGAAAAATGGCTTTTGAAAATATTTTAGATACCGTTTATGCATCTGGGAAAATAGAACCCGTTTTTTGCGTAGGAATTCATTGCTCTGCCGATAGGAAAAACGAATATGGCACAGCCAATATTTTAGACTACAAAGGCAGAGGCGCAAAAGCGGCACTTTATACCAAATTTATTATGGAAGAGTTAATTCCATTTATTAGAGAAAAATATGACATCATTTCTTTTAAAGAAAAATCTTTTGCTGGGTTCTCGCTTGGTGGTTTGTGCGCATTAGATATTGTTTGGAACCATGCCAACGAATTTTTTAAAGTAGGCGTATTTAGTGGCTCATTGTGGTGGAGAGATAAAGACCAAGAAGATAAAACGTTTGATGAAGATAAAGATCGCATTATGCAGCGCCAAGTGCGTGAGGGAAATTATTACCCTTGGTTAAAATTCTTTTTTGAAGTAGGCACCCAAGATGAAATGGCGGATAGAAACAATAATGGTGTAATAGATTCTATTGATGATGTAGTAAGCTTGATAGAAGAATTAAGAATAAAGGGATATAAAGAAAATGATATTGAGTATTTAGAAATAAAAGATGGTAAACATGATGTGCCTACATGGGCTAGCGCTTTTCCCGCTTTTTTGGAGTGGGGGTGGGGAGTAAAAATTCAAAGTTGAACGTTCAAGTTTGAAGGTTTGTTAAATGGTTATATCGTTTAATTGTTTTATGTTCTAAAAAAGATTTTGCGTTACAATTAAAATGCGAAGTATTTTCCTTCCCTCCTTAGTTTTAAGAAAGCGTCTTTCCGACTTGTTGGTAAATAAATATTGGAGGTTTTGGTTTAGGTGTGTATAAATATAAAGTGATATAAAATAAAAAATAATTCCCTATCCCTCGTTAATGCCCATTTCTGAATGAGGTTGTCAATGTTTTAAGAGGATTGATAATACTCTATTTCTAAACTTTTATTATTAGTAGATATTGCTAGAAAGTAAAAGCGGTTTAACATTTCATTCATTTTTTATGGTATTATTATTGGGATAACCCTCATATTATTAAACCTAAAATTTTTATTATGAAAACATTAATACTTTCCTTAAGCATTTTATTATTTGCAACATCTTGTAAAAAAGAAGAAACAACTCTTCCTATTGTTGTAAACACAACTGTTAGTTATAAAGTTGAGGATACAATGCGCCTTAGCAATTTTTATTTACAAAATCTCCCTACTTTTTATGCTAATTATGCCAATAAAACCTATAGCAATACAGAAACAAATATGGTAACGAATTACATGATAAGTAATCAAGATGTGGTATTAGAATTCACAGACTCGAGTAATATAAAAGGAAATACTTTAATAATTAAGTTTGCCAATAAATCACTTGCTACCATTGCAGGAAATTATTCTCTAGCAAATACTAATTCAGTTTCTTATCAGCAAAGTCAAAAATTTTATAATGGAAATATTGCTAACGGTCTAACATATGCCAATACAACAAAAGGAAATATTGAAATCAATTTTGACCAAGTTAGTAATACACTTTCAGGCTCTATATCAAACTTTACTGTTGATTTTGGTGTGTATGTACCTTATCTATATCCCAATAGTTCAGTTATACAAACATTCTCTCAAACAGCTTCTCTGTCGACTGATCACAGCACTAGAACTTTCACAATAAGTTTTAAAAATTTGAAAGCTAAATAATTTTATAGCAATAATTTATTCAAGCAATGCGCCTCACTGAAGACTTTACTAAAAAATAAAATAAACAATTGGTAAACAAAGATGCCAACTTTTAAAAAGTTGGCATCTTTGTTTTTTAAGAAAATAATCCTACCAAGCCCTCACCACTCTTCCATTTAATATCTTCATAAAATACAAATGCTTGTTTTCAAAATAGTCGGGTACATTGGTATTTTTTACATTTACTGGTTTAAAATTATATTCCGTAAAAACCTTAAACTGTGGTTCGTTTAAATGGCTCATAAAATCATCAGGATATTTTGCCAATATTCTTGAAAAAATATATACTGCTTCAAAGCCTTTATAGCTCATATCTGTGGCTGTGCCTTTATATTTTTTACTATATACAAGTTGTACTTTTTTGCTGTACATATCTGCTTTTGCATTGTAATAAGAAGCAGTATATTTTATTCCAAAATCTTTCAATTTAGGTTTTCTTAAATCTTCAAATGCATCCCAATTGGGCATTCCGATAATTTCTAATGGATAGGTTTCTCTAATGTCGAAAGCAGCATTTACAAGCCCTCCACCAAAATCTTCATTCAAACTCCCTCCAATAATGATTGAATTTGTATTGCTATCCAATTTGTTTTTTAATATGCTAAAATCTTCTTCAAAATTAATGGTTTCAATCTTTAGCAACGGCTTACCATCCGCATCATTTATACTTTTAAAATAGTCAGCAATTTTATCTTCTTGCCCACCTTTTTTTCTACATAAATAAATTTTCTTTGCGCTAGTATCTTGTAAAATAGAACTAAAAATAGATTCGCAATGCGCCCGTAAGGTTGCATTTATCATTATGTAAAAAGGGTTAGCGGTCACACCACCATCGTTTGGAGATGTGGCAGAAACAAAAGGAATATTTTTTTGCTTTGCAAATGCGGCAAGTTTAGTAAGGTCTGCATCTTTTACAGAACCAACAATAAGATCCACACTATCCAATGTATGATTTGCCACAAGCCAAGCTACATTTTGCAACTGCGCTTTAGTATCATAAATATTGGCTTGTATCGTTCCCTTTGGCAAAGGCAAACTATCAAGTGCTATTTGTGCACCTTGCACAAAATCTAAACCAGGTTGCACAAATTTTGGAAAACTTTTGCCATATTTATAAATACTGCCATTAAAAGCAGAATCTAGATATAAAGGAGAAAAAATAGCTACATGATACGTTTTAGCAATAGGTTTATCTTGAGCATGGGCACAAAAACAAACGAATAATAATGCGATAAGGTGTATAACTTTTTTCATTTTTTGATTCATTAGGGCTGCAAATGTATTTAAAAATAGACACAAGACATTAGATTTTATAGACGTTAGACACTAGACACAAGATTTTAATACATAACAGGTTATAAATAAGATATCAGACACAAGATGAATATATTTAGTACCAATAACTAGTTTGACTGTTTTTATGAATCAATTTAAACCTACTTTAATTATTTGTTAACGCTTCAAATTAAGTTATCTAGTGTCTAACGTCTAATAATCTATCATCTAAGTTTTACTCCCATTCTATTGTCGCAGGCGGTTTACTACTAATATCATATACCACCCTATTAATTCCCTTTACATTATTTATTATCTCATTGCTCACATCTGCTAAAAAATCGTAAGGCAAATGAGCCCAATCTGCTGTCATCCCATCTACCGACGTTACTGCCCGTAGTGCAATTGTGTATTCATACGTACGCTCATCGCCCATTACACCTACACTTTTTACTGGCAAAAGTATTGTACCCGCTTGCCATACCTTATCGTATAAATTATGTTTGTGAAGCAGTTGGGTGTAAATGCTATCCGCCTCCTGCAATAACTGTACCTTTTCTTCGGTTACCTCTCCTAAAATTCTAATTCCAAGTCCAGGGCCAGGAAAAGGATGCCTACCAAGCAAGTTTGCAGGTATGCCCAGCTCGGCTCCAATTTTTCTTACTTCGTCTTTAAACAATGCTCTCAATGGCTCTACAATTTTAAGGAGCATTTTTTCTGGCAAGCCACCCACATTGTGGTGCGATTTTATCGTAATAGCCAAACCATTTACCGCTGCAGATTCTATCACATCTGGGTAAATAGTGCCTTGACCCAAATAAGTAATACCAGTAATTTTTTTTGCCTCTTGGTCAAAAAT
>JANOZW010000336.1:0-7140 GCA_031429575.1 Ferruginibacter sp. | reverse complement strand
CCTTCACCCGTTGCCATTTCGGCAATTCTGCCAGAGTGTAATACCGAGCCACCAATAAGCTGCACATCATAGTGTACCATATTCCATGTAACCAAATTGCCTGCGGCGTTCCAGCTATTTTTGTGAATGGCTTTATCGCTTTCTATCGTTACGTTTTTATTTTGCGTAGCTAGTTCTCTGTCTAAATCAGTAGCGATAGAGGTAAGGGTTTCATTTTCTTTAAAACGACGACTTGTTTCTTTTACTACTGCAAAAGCTTCGGGTAAAAGTTCTTTTAAAATTTCCTCTATTTTTTCGTTGCGCTGTTTAGCCAATACATCTATTTCTTTATATATGGCATCTCTACCATCAATATCGGCAGTGCCAAGCTTCTCAGCATTGTCTTTCTTAGTTTGTATTTCTGTATCTAGCGCAGCTAAATATTCTTTAATACGATTTTTAAATTCTACCGTTTTGCTTCGCAATTGATCGTTAGATAGCGACTGGTATTCTGCAAAAAAGCGATTGGTTTTTTCTACCTCAGGCGAAATTTTCTTTACATCCTTCTCGCTTTTGTTACCACCAAAGATTTTAGAAATAAATGAGAGCATAAATATGTTTTATTATAAAAGTTTATTGTTTTGATTCCGTTACTTGTCAAATATGGTGCTTGTGTTTGTTTTTAGCCAAAATGACAGTATTTTCCATTTTTATATTGGGTTGCAAATGTACAAATAAGTTTTGGGGAAATGGTGGGGTTGGGTTGGTGATTTCAACTTTAAAGACATGGCAAAAACGCTTTGTTTAAAATCATTAAAATAATAGCAGGAATATTATTTCAATAAAAAGTGGAATATTATTTTGACATTTGGTAAAAACGTTTACATTTGTAAAAAAGAAAAATATGCCAAGACAAATTAAACGCTTAAAAGAAGCGATGGTTTTTTTAGAAGATGTTCACACAGATTTAGTGACTTCTATTAGAAATGGATTTGGAGATTGGATAAAAATTCGTGAGCATTCGAATACATTAGAGGGTGGTCCAGTAAATTATAAGCCACGGACAAAGGCAGGTATTATTCATGATCATATTGAAAAATATGTGAGAAGTACGTTTAATGGTAAAGAAGGAATTGTTGTAGATGATTTTAAAGGTGTTTTTGGAATTAATTTGCAAGAAGAACTTTTTATTCGATTTAAAAAGATGGATAAAGAATATTCTGTTAGAAGTTACAATACCCAGCAACATTCAAAATATATGAAACAGGGGCAAATTGATGGATTTCCTGAAAAACCTACATTCTTGTTTGCAGGATATATACCTGATAAAAGCTGGTCAAATATTAAAGGAGTATATATTGCTTGTTGGATTGGAAATGTATTAGAATGGGTTGATGAATTTGGAAAATATTCTTCTGAGCAAACCATAATAGAATTTAATCCTCAAAATGAAGATGCGTTTAAAGAAATAGAGAAAAGAATAAAGTTGAAAGGTGGAAAAAAAGGAGATACAAAAACAGGTACAAATGATTGATAACTAAAAAATATTTGTGATGCAAAAATTTAATTCAGAAATATTGAAACTTGCGAGAGAGGCAAGATTTCTAACTCAAACAGAGTTGTCAAAAATATTAGGAGTAGAACAAGGAACAATTTCAAAAATCGAGAAAAATATATTGTCAGTTGATGAAAAGTTGGTGTCAAATATTTCTCAAGCGTTAGATTTTCCTATAAGCTTTTTTTATCAAGATAGAAAAGTAAATTCTGTGGAAGGGCATTATCGTAGAAAACTTTCAACATCTGTAAAAAAAATGAATCAATATGTGGCACAAATGACTATTGCAGAATGGCATTTTTTGAAATTAATGGATGAAATCGAATTGCCCGAAATTAAATTGCCAGTTTGGGAAGTTACTGAAGATGGTGGTCCATCTTTATGTGCGAAACATTTAAGAGATTTTTGGAAATTGCCTAAAGGAAGAGTTACAAATCTGACTAAGCTAATTGAAGATAATGGTGTAATAATAATTTCTTTGGATTTAGGAGATATGTCTGGTTTTAGTACATATATAAATGGATGTATACCCGCTATATATGTAAACTCGAATTCATCTCCCGACAGATATAGACTTACTCTAGCTCATGAATTAGGGCATATTATTTTGCACTTTGGAAAAAAGGTAAGTCAAGAAAGAGTTATTGAAGGTGAAGCTTACGAATTTGCAATTGAATTTTTGGTTCCAGAAAATAATATTCGCCCATATTTTACAAAAGTATCAATTGAGAGTCTTGCCGATTTAAAGTCTTATTGGTATGTTTCTATGCAGGCATTACTTCGATATGCAAAGAGATTAGGTACGATTACAGATAATCAGTATAAATATCTATTAATACAAATGGGTACACTTGGATATAGAAGGAATGAACCTGTTAATATTCCAATTGAAAGACCAGGACTAATTACTGAAATTGTAAATGCGTATGTGAATGATCTTGGTTATAGCAAAGATGAATTGGCATCTGTATTACAAATAAACAAAACGGAACTTGAACGAATTTACTTTGGAGCAAATGGAAAGTTGAAAGTTATGAGAGGGCATTTAATTTAACTGCTAAATCACTTAACTAAAAAGGTTATGAATTCTTCCAATTTTCTTCCAATTTTTCCTTACTTTTGCGCCTTTAAAAACGCAGATACTTAAATAACAATAGCATGAGCGGCGCATTAAAAGAAGTAAGAACCCGAATAAAGAGTGTACAAAGTACCCAACAAATTACAAAAGCCATGAAAATGGTGAGTGCGGCAAAGCTTCGCCGTGCACAAGATGCCATTACACAAATGCGCCCGTATGCACACAAATTGCAAGAAATGCTTAGCAATATTGTAAGTGGCAGTGGTGGAGATATGACCATGATTTTGGCTACAGAAAGAGCGGTGGAAAAAGTAATGATAATAGTAGTAACTAGCGATCGTGGTCTTTGTGGTGGTTATAATAGTAATCTTATCAAATTAGCCAAATCACTTTTGGTAGATAAATATGCTGCACAACATGCCAAAGGAAATGTTTCTTTTTTACCCATTGGCAAAAAAGGGTACGAACATTTCAGTAAAAATGGTTTTAAAGTAGTAGACAATTTTTGGGATATTTTTACTGGGCTTAGTTTTGAAAAAGTACAAGCTGCCGCAAAATATGCCATGAATGCTTTTGCAAATGGAGAAGTAGATAAGGTAGAATTAATTTTTAGCGAATTTAAAAATGCCGCTACACAAGAATATATTGCAGAGCAATTTTTGCCTGTACAAAAAGCTGCAGCTTCAACTTCTAAAGTGAATGCAGATTTTATTTACGAGCCAAGCAAAGAAGTTTTGGTAACAGAGTTGATGCCAAAAATATTGAATACACAATTATTTAAAGCTGTATTAGATGGCAATGCAAGTGAGCATGGCGCACGTATGACGGCTATGGATAAAGCAAGTGATAATGCAAACGAATTATTAAAATCATTAAAGATAAGTTACAACCGTGCAAGACAGGCTGCTATTACAACAGAGCTTAGTGAGATTGTGAGTGGTGCGGCGGCGTTGAACGGTTAAGCAGTTGGCAATAAGCAGTTGGCAGGAGGCAATTTGCAGTTTGTAATGTTTTAGATAAAGTTTTTCAAGATTAAAAAAATCAATAAAATTAAAATTGTGCATTTGCCAATTGCCCCTTGCAAATTGCAAACTGACTCATGGAAATATCTCAAATTATACCACATATAGAAGCATTAATTTTTGCGAGCGATAAAGCTTTATCTGCTACAGAAATTACGGAGCTAATAAATACTGCACTTGGCTTTATAGAAGACCGTGCAGATACAGAGCAAGTGCAAGCTGCTATTGATGGTATTAAAGAAAAATACGATAGCGAGTTTTATGCATTTGAATTAAAACAAAGTGGCGGTGGATGGCAATTTTTGACAAAGCCTGAATACCACAAAACGGTTGCATTAATAAATGGCGATAAATTTATAAAAAGATTATCTACCGCATCGCTTGAAACGCTTAGTATTATTGCATATAAGCAACCAATCACCAAAAGCGAAATAGAAAGTATTCGTGGAGTAAACTGCGATTATGCAGTACAAAAATTATTAGAAAAAGATTTGGTAATTATTAGTGGAAGAAACGAAGATGCTGTTGGTAAGCCATTAATTTATTCTACTTCCAAATCTTTTATGGATTATTTTGGCATAAACAGTGCAGACGAATTGCCAAAAATAGACGAAGTATTTATGGAAGAAATGGTGAGAGCTACTCAGGTAAGTGAAGTAGAAAATGATGAAGAAGTATTACATGTGCATGATGTAATAGGTGAAGCTGGAGAATTACATATTGCAGAGGGAGAAGTGCCTACGCATATACATGTTGAATCACATAACGCAGAAGTGACTTTGATAGAAGAAAATATTGAAGAAGAAATTTTGGTTGAAACCGAAAATATAGCAGAAATAAAACAGGATAAACAGAACGAAGACGAAGAGGAAGCATCGTAAAATATCATTGTACAAAAGATTTTTTATAGAAAGCATTTCTCAAAAGGAAATGCTTTTTTTTAGGCCCTGGCCTCCCTAAATCCCTCCGAAGGAGGGACTTGGGGCTCTGAGAATTTGGAAAGTTTTGAAGATAGCATGCTGTGGCAGTTAACTTTTTGTGACATTTTTTATTTAAGGATTGGATTTGGTTTAAAATTATTTTGCAGATTTGTATATTTATAAAAAAGAACAATAAACATTTTTATTAACTTTAAAAATCACGGACTCCCAAGTCCTCCGCCTATCGGCGGAGATTTAGGGGGCTAATTAAACAATGAACCATCTTTCACACGAACACCTCAGCAACCTTGCAAGCAAATACGGCACACCATTGTACGTTTATAATGCCGAAAGCATAAAAACACAATACGAAAAACTTACACATGCTTTTCGAAACAGCAATGCAAAGTTTTTCTATGCATGCAAATCGCTTACCAATGTAAATGTATTGCGTTATGTACGTTCGCTTGGTGGCTCACTCGATTGTGTAAGTGTAAACGAAGTAAAACTTGGATTGATAGCAGGTTTTCCAAAAGAAGAAATTTTATACACACCAAATTGTGTGGACTTTGAAGAAATACTAGAAGTGAAAGAACTCGGTGTAAATATTAACCTAGATAACATTTCTATCCTCGAACAATTTGGAAATAAATTTGGCAACAGTTACCCCATTTGTATTCGATTAAACCCACACATTTTAGCAGGTGGAAATTATAAAATATCTACTGGGCATATTGATAGTAAATTTGGAATATCTATACACCAAATGCGCCACATAGAACGCATTGTAAAAACCACCAACCTGCGTGTAGAAGGCATACATATGCATACAGGCAGTGAGATAAAAGACATCAACGTTTTCTTAGAAGGATTGGAAGTAATGTTTTCGATGGCTACACATTTTCCCGATTTAAAATATATAGATTTGGGCAGTGGTTTTAAAGTGCCCTACCAACCAGGCGATAAAGAAACAGATGTTAATTTGCTTGGTGAAAAAGTAGCAGAAGCATTTGCACAATTTGAAACGGAAACAGGAAAAAAGCTACAAGTGTGGTTTGAGCCAGGTAAATTTTTGGTAAGCCAATGTGGTTACTTAATTGTAAAGGCAAACGTAATTAAACAAACTACCTCGGCAGTATTTGTTGGTGTGGATAGCGGCTTTAACCACCTCATACGCCCAATGATGTACGACTCTTATCATCATATAGAAAACTTATCTAACCATGACGGTACACAGCGTATATATAATGTAGTAGGCAATATTTGTGAGACAGACACTTTTGCATGGGATAGAACGTTGCCTGAAGTAAAAGAAGGGGATTACTTAGCTTTCTACAATGCAGGTGCATACGGTTTTGAAATGAGCAGCAATTTTAACAGCCGCCTTAGACCGGCAGAAGTAATGGTAGAAAACGGCGAAGCAAGGGTGATTAGAAGAAGGGATGTGTTTGAGGATTTGTTGAGGGGGCAGGTGATATAAAATATTAAAAAGCCGCAGCAATTTTCTGCGGCTTTTTAATATTTATCTTTCTTTTAAAACAAATCATCCCCCACAACCTCATTGCTAACAATACTTAGCGAATGCTCATTTTGTTTTACGCCGTACAAAGTAATTAAAGTAATAAATATATTTTTCTTCGTTTTTGTATTTGTTCTAAAAATTTCTCGTTTATTCCTTAAGCTATCTGCATATTGTTTTGTTATTTCAAAAGCTGCATCGTAAAATTTCATTTCGCACATGGATATACAATTGTCTGCCCTGTCTATTAATAAATCTATTTGAGCACCTTCATCTGTTTTTGTTCCTTTCTTTATCCACGAATAGTCATTACTTGCTATACCGCTAATACCGAGCTTGTATTTTATTTGCGCTGTATGTTTCATGCAAAGTGTTTCAAATGCATAGCCACACCATATTCTGTAAGGTTGTTTGCTAAAAACGGTTGTCCAATTACTGATTTTACTTTTATACATAAACTTAAAATAAAACAAACTAAACTCATCTATCAGTCGGTATAATTTATCTTCTGTGGTTTTATTTATAGGAAAAATGGTCGTTATAAAACCACACTCAATCAATTCATTTAGTAAATCGGTAGTGCCACCGCCACTGCTCAATCCTGTTTCTGCAATAATTTCTTGTCTTGTTAATCCTCTATTTTTCTTAGCTAAAGCACTTACAATTTCTACATGTAAATGAGCATTTTTAAACAGGGAAGCATACAAGTTATTAAACTCATTTTTTAAACTAGCTTTTTGTACAAAGCAAAGTTCATTTATAATTTGCACCACACTTTTTCCTTTTGTAATGTCTTTATAATAAAATGGTACGCCGCCAATGCACATGTATAATTCAATAACATCTTTTTTAGAAAGTAGAATATTCTTCGATATTAAATACTCATTCGTTTCTGCCAATGTAAAAGGAAAAAGCCTAATGGTTTTTGTAACTCTATTGTGTAAGCCACCTCTGTTATTAATTACTTTATTAATAATCCAAGATGCTGCTGAGCCACATATCGTTAAAATAATATCATCACGTTTGCTACAAAACTGATTCCAAAAATTATCCAACGCAGCTAAGAA
>JANOZW010000335.1:0-4581 GCA_031429575.1 Ferruginibacter sp. | reverse complement strand
CCCTTCCAAAGCCAAACGTTTGTTGGTCATTTTAGCATCGCTCTCTTGTATGCCTGCACTATCTTCCATAAGAATACTTGCCAAATCTTTTGTACCTGGTGTGGCAAAAATTTGCCCTTTGTAACCATCTTTTACCAACTTAGGTAGTAGGCCACAATGATCAATATGGGCATGCGAAAGTATTACATAATCTATCCCTCTTGGTTCAAAACCAAAGTGTTCATTTAACGCATCCGTTCTATCACCCATGCCTTGAAAAAGCCCACAGTCCAACAATATTTTTTTACCATTATCTAATGTAATAAGATGCTTGCTACCAGTTACCGTACGTGCCGCACCATGAAATGCAATTTTCATAAAAAATTATTTTGTAGGTTTAAAGATAATGAAGTTGAGCTAGCATTATCCTTAAAAAAATTTCAATTAACAACCTTATACCGATAATCATCAGTAAAAATTTTTAAATCTTATGTAAAAAAGTATTTAAAACAAAATAACTTCTCTTTTATGTCTATTTAACATTTATTAATTTGAAAGAAAATAATAATCAATGCCTTAGCAATAAAATGACATAAAATAAACATATGCGTAACAATATTTTTATCCAAATCTCGTTTTAAGTTTCGAGAATATGCAGAGCATACAATAGAAGCTTATTTAGTATCCCTAAGCACCGCATTTTTGCAACCGCTTTACCCAAAACCCCCACATAATTTACTTCGTTGACATGCTTTGCTAATTTTCTCACTCTTTTTACCTCCCTTTCTTACAAATTCCAATACAAAGTTTGCTTAATGATTAACTTTGAGTATGAATTTACCCCCACTTGCAGAAAGACTACGTCCCAATACATTAGATGAACTAATTGGTCAGCAGCACCTTACTGGAAAAGGAAGTATTTTGCGTACTGCAATAGAAAATGGTAAAGTACCATCCATGATTTTGTGGGGACCACCTGGTGTAGGCAAAACAACCATTGCCAATATTATAGCCAACACTTTACAACAACCTTTTTATACACTCAGCGCCATATCAGCAGGCGTAAAAGATATTAGAGATGTAATAGATACTGCCAAAAAACAACAAGGCGCTATTCTTTTTATAGATGAAATACATCGTTTTAATAAAGGCCAACAAGATGCCCTACTTGGCGCTGTAGAAAAAGGTACAATCACACTAATCGGTGCTACTACTGAAAATCCTTCCTTTGAAGTAAACAGTGCCTTGCTTAGCCGCTGCCAAGTATATGTTTTAAAAGCATTGGATAAAGAAGATTTAATTGGATTGTTACAACATGCTATTGCAAATGATGTGGTTTTAAAAACAAAAAATATTCAATTAAAAGAAACAGAAGCGCTCATAAATATTAGTGGTGGAGATGCAAGAAAATTATTGAACCTTTTGGAGTTAGTGATAGATGTTTTAGGTGATGCTGCATTGATTACTGACGACGCAGTAATGGAAATTGCACAACAACGCATTGCACTCTACGATAAAAAAGGTGAACAGCATTATGATATCATTTCTGCATTTATAAAAAGTATGCGTGGCAGTGATCCCAATGGTGCTGTGTATTGGCTAGCTCGTATGATAGAAGGCGGCGAAGATGTAAAATTTATTGCACGTCGCATGGTCATTTTTGCAAGCGAAGATATTGGCAATGCAAACCCCAATGCATTGCTACTGGCCACCAATACTTTTCAAGCAGCAAATATGATTGGTTATCCCGAGAGTAGAATTATACTTTCTCAATGTGCCGTGTATTTAGCTACATCTGTAAAAAGCAATGCAGCTTACATGGCTATAAACAATGCGCTAGCTGCGGTAAAGCAACATGGCGATTTACCTGTGCCCTTGCACTTGCGCAATGCGCCTACAAAACTGATGAAGAAAATGGATTATGGCAAAGATTATAAGTATGCACACAATTTTGAATACAATTTTGCCAACTTGGAATTTCTTCCAGACAAATTAATGGGCAATGCATTTTATACTCCGCAAGAAAATGCAAAGGAAAATGAGATAAGAAAATTTTTGAAGGAGAGATGGAAGGGGAAGTATGGCTATTAGAAAAATATTACCTTTAATATCGAATTAAACTTTTAACCTATAAAAATTATTATTATGACAACTCAAGACATTGCAAACAGGTTATACGAATTGTGCAAAGAAGGGAAATTTGATGTAGCACATTCAGAATTATATTCAGCAGATGCTAAAAGCACAGAAATAAATAGAGAAGGTGCTCTTGAAACCATTTCGGGCATAGATGCTATAAAAGAAAAGACAAAACAATTTCAAAGAATGATTACAGAAATGCATAGTGCTTACACGAATGAGCCGAAAGTTTTTCACAACAATATTTTCATGGAAATGGGGCTTGATGTAACTATGAAAGAAATGGGAAGAATGAACATGGTAGAAATGTGCCACTACGAGATAAAAGATGGAAAAATTATTAGTGAGCGATTTTTTTATTAATCGTTGAATAAAAACTATTTTCAAAAACTTATAAGGTCTTATCAGCATTTCTAATTATAAAACTTTAAAAAAGACCTTATAGGTTTACGAACAATTAATTCACTTCTAACAAAACTTTCTTCTCACTATTTTGATTTGAAAATGGATGTGGTAATGCGTCTATAAATTTTATATGCACTCCACTAATTGTTGTATCGTTTGGTGGGTTGTTATTAATATTAGGTGAATCGCTTAACTTAAAAGGAATAACAATATTATTTTGCTTAAAAGATAATTGCACTGCAACTTCGCCTTTCCAAATACACAATGCTGGCTCATAACACCTACTATCTTTTAGCAAACTATCATAACAAATACTAAAATTTGAATTAGCATTTGTAGAAATGGTACTGCAATTATTTATGGTTACATTAATATTTTGAGCAGTTTGCTCTGTTGCTTTTTTGCAAGAAAAAAACAAAATGCTAATTGTTAGAATTATTATAACAAAATATTTCATGTTACTCATTTAATACTAAGACAATATTTTTTATGGATACGTTGCACAAAAATAGAAATAACTTTTGGGCATTTCAAAAACCTATAAGATCTTATCGGAGTTTTTAAATTTATAGAAGCACTAAAACAGACCTTAGGTTTACGAAGGCTCCAATAATCAAACTCATTGCAAAATAATTTTTCAATATTTTTACATAAAAAAATTGAAAACTAAAAGAGATATAGAAACCCGTGCAGATATAGAAACATTTATACAATCATTTTACAAAAAAGTAGTTATAGATGAAACAGTAGGAATTATTTTTACAAAAGTAGTTCCCATAAATTGGGAACACCACATTCCTTTAATAGTCGATTTTTGGGAAACCATTTTATTAGATAATCCTGTGTATAAAAAAAATGCCATGGCCGTACATTTTGACATCAACAAAATATTTCCATTACAAAAAAAACATTTTGATGCATGGCTGAATCTATTCAACGCTACTTTGGACGAAATGTTTGAAGGAACAAAAACTACACTTGCAAAAAAACGTGCAGAAGGGATTGCACAAGTGATGTTATTAAAAATGGATGCTGAAAATGTTTCTAATTCACAACCTTTTACTAAACCATAAATTGTACATATTCTCTTAACTTGCTTAAAATGTCACTCCCATATTATTTTAAAAGAATGAAAAAAATATTTATACTTATCCTTGGAATTTTCTTTACTACTTTTTCTTTTGCTCAAAAATTAAAGCTAAAGCCACCAAGCCCAGATACATATTCAAAAAAAGAATTGGCACAAGATAGAAAAAACCACAACTGTACACACAAAACTTATACTAGCTTTAGTAAACGATTAAAAAATTATCCATTTAATAAAGTTGCTCAAATAAAGTTAGTCTCCTTTGAAGGATTTCAAATACCAAAGATTGGCGATTCAATTTGTATGGGAAAAATGAGTGAAATAAAAACGCTCACTTTATTACAAATTGATTCTCTTACTGATTTATTTTACAATGTTGGTTTTGGTGGAACAATTCTACTAATTAAAGATATTCAATGTTACGACCCAAGAAATGCTATTCTTTTTTTAGACAATACAGGCAACACTTTTGCATACATTGAAATTTGTTTCGGTTGTCAACACACTCTTATGAGTGATGACAGAATTGATATAGGAGATATTTGTGACCAAAAGTTTGATATGATAAGAAAAATCTTTTCAAATGCAGGAATAAATTACGGTACTGAAAAAGAAAACTAAGTAAAAAACTACACCCTCCCCGCCACCCTAAACTCTTCCTTCAAATATTTCGCCGTAAAACTTTCCTTCACATCCAACATACCCACTGGTTCGCCTGCATACAACACCTCTCCACCAGCGTGTCCACCTTCGGGACCAATATCTATTATGTGGTCGGCAATTTTTATCATGTCAAGGTTATGTTCTATCACCATTACGGTGTTGCCTCTGTCCACCAATTTATTTAACACATCAAGCAAGTGTTGTATATCTTCAAAATGCAAACCCGTAGTAGGCTCATCTAAAATATAAAATGTTTTACCCGTATCTCTTTTACCGAGTTCTGTTGCAAGCTTCACCCGCTGCGCTTC
>JANOZW010000334.1:0-1680 GCA_031429575.1 Ferruginibacter sp. | reverse complement strand
TCCGTTTTATGCCACTTTCATGTTCACTCTTTTTCTTTTTGTCTTAATAGTATTTGGAGCAGATAGTCTTATTTATCTTTTGTTGAAAACAAAGCATCAACTAAATAGATATTTAATGTTTGGCTTAATATTTATTGTTGCAATACCTAACTATTTGGTTGTTTTTAAAGACAAGAAGTTTTTGGACTTTTATGACAAGAAGTTATCGCACCTGAAAGTGACACTAATTATTTTATTAATCTTTTTTTTAAGTCTAAGCTTAATTTTAATTGGAGGTGTTAGAGGAACTAATGGTTAATTACTCATTTAGCCCAGGTTTGAAACGTGGTTAAATTAGTGTTGGCAACCTACTGCAAGGGCGTTACAACACATCTAGGGAGGTTTCCTTTGCCTCGGTTGGTCACCGCTAAGCTCTTCGCTATTATCTTCGCCACCGCTTGGTCTTTGACCAGCGGTGTACAAAATAAAACACAATTAAAACAATAAACTTATATTTTAATTAACAGCCTCTTAAAAAATATTTAACAAGCACATTTCTACCTTGGCTTCTTAACTAAAACTTAAAATTATGCCAAGTACATCAGAATTGCCAAATCCCGAACGCAAAAATAAAACTACTTCAAGTTCGGAATCAGGGCACGCAAAAAACGTAGCCAACTTTGAAGATTTAATCTCATTTTGTAGTGCTTACGGTGCTACTTACAACCCAAGTAAAGAATCGCTTTCAGTAGCCAAACTAAATGAGCTACAAACACAAGCAAAAGAAATTTTGCAGCAAGTAAAAACAAACAAGACAGGTTTTGACAATGCAACCAATGCAAGGCAAATTGCTTTTAAAGATTTAAAACCGTTGGCAACAAAAATTATAAATGCATTATCTGTTTCAGGTGCTACCAATTTAGTAGTTGCCAATGCAACAACTGTTAATCGTAAAATTCAAGGCACAAAAGCAAATGGAGCTGCAAAAATTGTTGGTACACCTACAGCCCCAAATGCTCCAGAACCTAGCGCAAAAACAATTTCTACAAGTCAACAGAGCTACGATAGCTTAATTGACCATTTTACAAAAATTATAGAAACGGTTTCACAAGAAAGTAATTACAAGCCAAATGAAACAGAACTGAAAACGGCTACACTCCAAACAAAACTATCCACTTTAAAAACGACTAATACTAATCTCATAAATGGGTACACAAATTGGAGCAATACAAGAATACAAAGAAACAGCACTTTGTACAATCCACTTTCAGGTTTGGTACAAACAGCTTTAGATGTTAAAAAATATGTGAAGTCTGTTTTTGGTGCTACAAGTCCAGAATACAAACAAATAAGCGGTCTCGAATTTAAGGTGCAAAAAACACAATAATCAAAGCATTGTAGGTAGGTAGTTTTAGCAATAAGCATAAAACTACCTACCTATTTTCTAATGTTAGCGACATTTTTTATACTTTTCGTGGTAGCAAATATGATATTGATCTTAGCATTAACAATACTAGCTTTAGAAGTTGTATTTTTTCTTTTAGAAAGTTCGATATTTTAGTTAGCATTAACAAAATTTATAATAGCGTTTATACTTTTTTGTTTAGAGAGTATAGAAATAGGCTTAGCATTCATACATTTTCTTTTAGCAAGTATAATTTTATCGTTAGCAATAATAAAGTCGTTTACTGTATTCATAAA
>JANOZW010000333.1:0-3705 GCA_031429575.1 Ferruginibacter sp. | reverse complement strand
ATAGTACAACATCTAATAATGGTCTAACATTAACAGGAAAAAATGTACAGCTTGGAGGTAACTTAACCCAAGCGACAACGATTACAAACAATACAAACCCGCTGACCATCGCTACAGGTGGAACTGCATTAAATATTACAGGTTTAACAGCAGGTGCTACAACGGATAGTTTGGTAACAGTAAATACAACCACAGGGAAAATAAATAGAATCAATTTATCATCGCTAAATAAAGTTGATAGTACCACAACTAGCAATGGTTTAAATCTTGTTGGAAAAGATGTGAGACTTGGGGGTAACTTAACGCAAGCAACAACGATAGCTACAGGAGGAAATGATTTTAATATTACAGGTTTAATTGCAGGAGCAGCAACGGATAGTTTGGTAACTATAAACACTACGACAGGAAAAATAAATAGAATTAATATTTCTACATTAAATAAAATTGATAGCACAACAACTAGCAATGGTTTAAATCTTGTTGGAAAAGATGTGAGACTTGGGGGTAACTTAACTCAAGCAACAACAATTACAAATAATGCAAATCCTTTAACTATAGCTACAGGCGGAACAGCTTTAAATATTACAGGTCTAACCGCAGGTGCAGCAACGGATAGTTTAGTTACGGTAAACACTGCAACAGGAAAAATAAATAGAATAAATTTATCATCGCTAAATAAAGTTGATAGTACAACATCTAATAATGGTCTAACATTAACAGGAAAAAATGTACAGCTTGGAGGTAACTTAACCCAAGCGACAACGATTACAAACAATACAAACCCGCTGACCATCGCTACAGGTGGAACAGCTTTAAATATTACAGGCTTACCAAGCGGCGCTAGTACCGATAGTTTGGTAGTAATAAATAATGCAACTGGGCAATTGAGAAAAATACAAGCTGCCGATGTTCAACCAAAATTGGTAGAAATATATGATGTAGCAGGGACACAAACGCTTAGCAATGCTTTTGCAAATTTAAATTTAGCAACTACTACTATTGCAGATGCAGGTTTTACTGCCACAAGTGGTGTTATAACCGTTTCTAATGCTGGCTTATATAAAATTACATTTAGAGCTACAGTAAGGGTTACAAATAATGTTGCATCTGGTGGAGAGTTTCAACTTACAAATGCAGGAGTAGCCATACCAGGTACTTTAGCTTATACTTTTCAACAAAACAATAATAGGCAACAAGGAACTACTACAGTAGTAAAAATAGTTAGTTTAACCGCAGGAAGCACAATAGCAGTGCAAGGAAGAAGATATAGTGCAGCAGGAAACCTTACGCTCACTGCAAATGGGTCATCATTATTAATAGAAAAAATTAGGTAATATTTTATGAAACATTGTTTATCTATAATTTTTTTATGTTACTTTTCATTTACAATGAAAGCGCAAACGCTTATTACACCTGCTGATGTAACTAATTTTCAAACTGGCGTTACTAATGCAGCAGAAAATGATATTTATCGTGAAACTACCAATGATTTGTTTTATATAGGTCTTTCAAGTGGTAGGCTTAAACTTTTTCAAGACAGTATAAAAACAAACGCTACACTCACGGGTAGCGGCTTTAATGGGAGGATATTAGGCTTGGCTCAACAAGGAGCTACAACAAATCAAGTTTTAAAATGGAATGGCACTGGTTGGTTACCTGCAAATGACTCCATAGCAAATGTAGGTAATGCATGGCTATACACGGGTAACTCAACAGGACTCAGTTACCCTGCAAATTTTTTAGGAACTACTACCGATGTTCCAATGTCTATCCGATCTAATAATACAGCCATGCTTGAAGTAGGTAGAAGGCAATCACTTGGATTGTATGATGCTACAAGCACAGGTTTGTTTCCTTATAACCAGCCCAACGCTTCCGTAATGTACGTGCGTGGTACAGGTGGTAATTCTGCATTAGAATTTGAAGCAAGCGGAGCAGCTTTTTACAAACCCACTTTTTTTACAGATGCTGATGGTAATTTTAAAATGAGGGGTTCGAGTGCAGGCACAGATTTTTTTGAATTGGGGAGTGCAGGCACAGGTAATAATGGTAGATTGGATTTTACCATTGGTGATGATGGAGATGAGCCGATTGTTTTTAATAAATTTAATTATACTCCTGTAGCTACTGTGGAAATGATGCGTATGCAAGGGACTGGTTTAAATAATACGGTAAGGGTAGGAGTAAATATGGCTGGAACGGTTGCCAATTCTACCTTTCAAGTAAAAGGTTCTTTATCAGCAAATATAATTACTACTGCTGCTGCTTTAACTTTAGATGAAACAAATTACACCGTAATATTAACTGCCAATGCAAATATTACTTTACCTGCAGCAAATATTTGCATTGGCAGAATATATATTATTAAGAAAACGGCTAATGGAAATTCAACAATAAGTAATTTTATTAGCAATACAGCAACGGCAACTACTACTATTGGTCGTGGTGTTGTACAATTACAAAGCGATGGCACAAACTGGCAACAAATAAATTAATTTTTTATCTCAATATTTCTTTCTCAATAAATTTTATTAATTATACTAGTTGGTTACTTACAAAATCATCGTTTTGTAATACTGATAGGTATCAACTCAAATTTTCTTTTTTTTGTATTATTTCTCTCCTCGTTTCTAAATTTTAGCATAGTTATCCACATTTTTTTCTTAAATCTGTGTTAAATACCAAACCTTTCATCGCTGTATAAAATCAGCTTGACTTGTAGATTTTATTCTATCTCATATAGATATATCGTTTTTTGGGATAGTAATCTTTCTAATAAACACCCCTTTTTTATCTTTTTTTTGTAAAAAATTCAAATATTTTATTCTTATCACAATATAAAAAAACAACCTGCGTTCCAAATGAAAGATAGATGAAATATAATCTGATTATATCCATTATATCTTTTATATATCCATAAACTATAAAAACCACTCCCAGCTTATGCACATTTTTACTAAATGTTCTAACCTCGCAATTGAATCAACATTTTCTAATTGCTTAGCAAAATCAAATTACCCAACGTCAAAATCTGTTTTATTAAAAAACTTATTAAAAGGGAAACCTTTTTTTAGATTTTTTCTTTTGTTAGTTACAGGTATTATGCTTTGTAATCTATCCAATGCACAAACGGTGGTTACATTTTCTACATCTGGTATATGGACATGCCCTGCAGGTGTAACATCGATACAGGTAGAAAGTTGGGGTGCAGGTGGTGCGGGAGGTGGTGCTTTTGCAGCTAACAGTCGTGGTGGTGGTGGTGGTGGTGGTGCATATACCATTGCTACGGTTTCGGTAATACCTACGATTGGCTATTCTGTAACTGTAGGTGTTGGGCCAGCTGGTACGGCAAGTGCTGTAGGTAATCCTGGTGGGGCTTCTTCATTTAATACCGTAAGTGCAATAGCTAATGGCGGTGCAGGGGGTGGAATTGGTGCTACAGGTGCAGGTGGCGGAGGTGGTACTGGTACATATAACGGAGGTAATGGTGCAACTGGTGCACCTGCCGGTTCTGGTGGTGGTGGTGGTGGTGCAGGCTCTGGTGGTGCAGGAGGTAATGGTGCTGTAACAGGTGGTGGTACAGGTGGGGCTATTGATGGTGGTGCAGGTGCAAATGGTATAACATCTAGCGGAAATGGAAACGCTGGTTCAACTTATGGTGGAGGGGGTAGTGGTGCAAGAAGAGGTAGTTCAAGTAGTGCTCAA
>JANOZW010000332.1:0-4363 GCA_031429575.1 Ferruginibacter sp. | reverse complement strand
CCGGAATTCCTGAAAGAAGGGTCAGCTATCGACGACTTCAAACGTCCGGATCGCATTGTAATTGGTGCCGACGATGCGCGTGCCATTCAGATCATGCGTGATATGTACGCTCCCTTCCAACGCAATCATGATCGGCTGATTATCATGGATACAAAGTCGGCAGAACTGACCAAATATGCTGCCAATGCTTTTTTAGCTGTAAAAATTAGTTTTATGAATGAAATAGCGCAAATGTGTGAACGCTTAGGAGCAGATGTAGATCTGGTGCGAAAAGGAATTGGTAGTGATGAAAGAATTGGCAAACGCTTTTTATTCCCTGGTATTGGGTATGGTGGAAGTTGTTTTCCAAAAGATGTGCAAGCATTGGCCATGAGTGCAGACGAGGTAAATTATGATTTTAAAATATTAGATGCGGTAATGGATGTAAATGAAAAACAAAAGTTGCATCTCATTCCTAAAATAAATACTTTTTTTAATAATAACATCAAGGGCAAACATTTTGCATTGTGGGGTTTGGCATTTAAACCAAATACAGATGATGTAAGAGAAGCCCCAGCATTTAGTATTATAGACGCATTGCTAGCTTCAGGTGCCACTGTTTCAGCTTTTGATCCAGAGGCTATGGCAAATACAAAAAATATTTATGTTGATAAAATCACATTAGCATCTAACCAATATGAGACGTTGCAAAATGCCGATGCGCTCATTATTGCTACAGAATGGAACGAATTTAGAACACCCGATTTTGAAAAAATAAGTGGCACGTTAAAAACAAAAGCCATTTTTGACGGAAGAAATTTGTTTGATCCATTACAAATGGAAAAGTTGGGTTTTCATTATGAAAGCGTAGGAAGAAAAGCAATAACACAAATTAAAAAATAATACCACTTTGCAAAAAAGAATACTCATAACAGGCGCCGCAGGTTTTTTAGGATCTCATCTTTGTGATAGATTTATAAAAGAAGATTTTTATGTTATTGGCATGGATAATTTAATTACTGGTGATTTGAAAAATATTGAACACTTATTCAAACTTCCAAATTTTGAATTTTCACATAGTGATGTGTCAAAATTTATCCATGTAACAGGTGAGCTGGATTATATTTTACATTTCGCATCGCCAGCTAGCCCAATAGATTATTTAAAAATACCCATACAGACATTAAAAGTTGGTTCGCTTGGTACGCACAATTGCCTTGGTTTAGCAAAAGCAAAAAATGCACGCATATTGGTAGCTAGTACAAGCGAAGTATATGGCGACCCACAAGTACATCCGCAAAACGAAGAATACTGGGGCAATGTAAACCCTGTAGGGCCAAGGGGTGTGTATGATGAGGCAAAACGTTTTCAAGAAGCTATTACCATGGCTTATCATACTTTTCACCATGTAGAAACTAGGATTGTACGAATTTTTAATACGTACGGATCAAGAATGAGATTAAATGATGGTCGTGCTTTACCAGCATTTATTGGACAGGCATTAAGGGGTGAGGACTTAACTGTTTTTGGTGATGGTAGCCAGACAAGAAGTTTTTGTTATGTAGATGATTTGGTAGATGGAATTTATAAATTGTTGATGAGCGATTATGTACAACCACTAAATATTGGTAATCCAGATGAGATTTCTTTAAAAGATTTTGCTGAAGAAATAATAAAATTAACGGGCACTACACAAAAAATTGTTTACAAACCATTGCCCGTAGATGATCCAAAACAGCGGCAACCAGATATTACAAAGGCAAAAGAAATATTAGGTTGGGAGCCTAAGGTAAATAGAGCAGACGGTTTAAAAATAACTTATGAATATTTTAAAAATTTACCGAAAGAAGAATTGAATAAATTGCCAAAAGAATTTAAATAAATTCCTATTTGGATATAATAGGTATAATAACAAAAGCGATAAAATAGTAAATAATAAATAAATAAGGATGTACCAAGAATTAATTGAGAAAAAACAAAAATTGGCAGTAATTGGGTTAGGCTATGTAGGCTTGCCGATTGCATTAGAGTTTGCAAAGAAAATAAGCGTAATAGGGTTTGATATAAATGCAGATCGTGTAAAAATGATGCAAAATAAAATAGACCCTAGCAAAGAATTAGACTCAGCAGCATTTGATGGTTGTGATATAGAATTTACCAACGATTTAGATGTTTTAAGAGAAGCTACATTTTTTATTGTTGCTGTGCCTACACCAGTAGATGAGCATAACGTGCCCGATCTTACACCCGTGTTACGTGCAAGCGAAACAATAGGAAAGGTTATAAAAAAGGGAGATTATGTAGTGTATGAAAGTACGGTTTACCCCGGTTGTACGGAAGAAGATTGTGTGCCAGTTATTAAAAAAATATCCGGGCTCGATATGGTTACTGATTATAAAATTGGTTACTCGCCAGAACGTATAAACCCGGGTGATAAAGAACATACCATTACAACCATCGTAAAAGTAGTAAGTGGTTGTTGCACAGAAAGTCTAGATGTGATAGCAAAAGTATATGAACTAGTAGTGAAAGCAGGCGTGCACAGAGCGTCATCCATAAAAGTAGCAGAAGCAGCAAAAATTATAGAGAATACACAAAGAGATTTGAACATTGCGCTAATGAATGAACTTTCTATCATTTTCGACAAAATGAATATTAATACTTTTGAAGTATTAGAAGCTGCGGGTACCAAGTGGAATTTCCTACGTTTTCAACCAGGGCTTGTAGGTGGGCATTGTATTGGTGTAGACCCTTATTACCTAACGTATAAATCTAAAGAGCTTGGTTACGATAGCCAAGTGATACTTGCTGGTAGAAATATAAATGATGGCATGGCTGGTTATGTAGCTAAAAAAGTGTTGCAACATGTTATACAACACAACGGAAATATTAAAGATGCAAGAGTACTTGTAATGGGTGCGACATTTAAAGAAAATGTGAGTGATATTCGTAATAGCAAAGTAGCTGATGTGGTAAAAGAATTAAAATCATTTTCGCTTAATGTTGATATTACAGATCCACATGCAAGTAGTGAAGAATTAATGCATGAATACGGTTTTGGCTTAACAGAAAATATTGGCAAAGAGTATGATGCAGTAATTGTAACCGTACCACATGGGGCATATAAAGATTTTGATGATGCTTATTTTGTATCTATTACCAAACCAGAAGCATTAATTTGTGATTTGAAAGGAACGTATAGAAATGAGATAAAAAGTAGAATGTATAAGAGTTTGTAAAGAAGTTGAATGTTGTTGAAGGGTTGAAAGTTTATAAAGATTGATGTAATCATTTTCTTTAAAAACAATTAAAAGATTAAAAATTATCATGCAATTATTTCACGAAGGAAGTTTGGCAGAAAAAACATTTTTAGTAACTGGTGGGGCTGGTTTTATTGGCGGGCACTTGGCTGAATATTTATTGAAACATGGTGCTACAAAAGTGCGTGTAATGGATAATATGGTAAATGGTTTTGAAAGCAACTTAGCAGTGCTAAGATCATACCCTGCGTTTGAATTTATGCAAGGCGATATCAGAAATTTTGAAGATTGTAACAAAGCATGTCAAGGTATAGATTATATTAGTCATCAAGCTGCATTGGGCTCTGTGCCTCGTTCTATAAAAGAACCTGTGTATTTTAACGATGTAAATGTGGGAGGTTTTGTAAATATGCTAAAAGCTGCTGTTGATAATGGCGTAAAACAATTTGTATATGCATCATCTTCGTCAGTATATGGTGATGAACCAACCTTACCAAAAGTAGAATCTAAAGTTGGCAATTGTTTATCGCCTTATGCTGCTACAAAAAAAACAAACGAATTGTATGCACAAATATTTGCAGATGTGTATGGTTTAAAAATAATGGGGTTCAGATACTTTAATATTTTTGGACCAAGGCAAGATCCTGATGGTGCTTATGCAGCTGTTATTCCATTATTTGTAAAAGGTATAATGAAAGAAACACCAGTGTATTTAAATGGCGATGGTGAGCAAACAAGAGATTTTACTTTTGTAGATAACGCAGTACAAATAAATGTAAAAGGCATGCTTACACAAAATGCTGAAGCTTTAAACAAAGTATATAATGTAGCTGTGGGAGAAAATTTTACGGTGAATTATTTGTATAATATTTGCAAAGAAAATGTAGGAAGCAATTGGGAAGCTACTTATAGAGAGCCAAGAACGGGGGATATTAGAAATTCATTGGCAGATATTACGCTTGCCAAAAATTTATTAGGCTACGCTCCTACTAAAAAATTTGAAGATGGCTTGGTGGAGACGATAGAGTTTTTTAAAAAATTATATTCTAATGGATAATTAACAATAAGCAATTCCTTCAATTCGAAAACATATTCAATTATATAAAAAACTTTGAACTTAAAAC
>JANOZW010000331.1:0-8508 GCA_031429575.1 Ferruginibacter sp. | reverse complement strand
ATGTACCAACATTTGAAGGAGATCTTGGAGATTATAATGCCACAGCAGGTTTTAGAACAGAAAGTAATGGTTGGAAAAATGATGTGAGTATTACTTTTGGAGGCAACAAACAATTGTATTCGGTAAACAATACCGTGAATTTCGGATTAGGATTAAATACGCCGATTTCATTTAAACCAGGTGGGTACAATTTTAATCATATTGTAGGTAATATTGATTTAGCCAAACGTGTATCAGATAACATTAGTGTAGGTTTTGGATCTGAATTTAGAAATGAAAACTTTACTATAATCGGAGGAGATACTGCATCTTATGTCAGTGGTGGTGCTAACTCTTTCCCCGGGTTTGCTTATCCACAACCTTACAAAAATAGCCGCACAAATATTGGTGCATATGCTGATCTAGGAATAGATGTGACTAAAGATTTTTTATTAAATCTTACAGGTCGTTTTGAAAACTATTCATCATTTGGTAATGCTTTTGTTTGGAAAGCATCTTCTCGTTATAAATTTTTAGAAGATAAAATAACTGTTCGTGGTTCTATATCAACAGGGTTTAGGGCACCTTCCTTACATCAAGTAAATTTACAGTTGGCTCAGGCTTCTTTTTTACCAGGTGGTGCCATCCAATTAGAAGGTATTTTAAATAATGCATCTGTAGCAGCTAAAGCATTAAATTTAGAAGCATTGAAAGCAGAAAAATCTACAAACATTACTTTTGGGCTTGGTGTAAATCCTTCAAAAAAGTTAGGTTTTACACTTGATTTCTACAGCATAAAAGTTACGGATAGAATAATATTAAGTTCTAAAATTGGAGGAACAACATCTGGTACTTCACCTCTTGACAATGCGCTTGCATTGGGTGGTGTAAAAAGAATTAGTTTCTTCACCAATGGTATTGATACTCGTACCAATGGTGTTGATTTTGTAGGATTTTGGAAAGGGTTAAAATTAGGTTCAGGTTCTTTGAGTGTGAATCTTGCCGCTAACTTTACTTTAAAGAATGAATTAATTGGAGGATTAACAGCAGTAAAAACACCCAAAATAATTAAGGATGGAGGGTATTCTGTTTTTGACGCAACACAAGAGGCATTGTTGTTATCATCACGCCCTCAGTCTAAAGTTATTTTAGGGTTTGATTATGCTATTGGAAAAGTACAAATAAATTTAAACAACACGTTATTTGGAAAAACTACTTTTCACCAAGATGGTATTGATAAAGATTTAAACACAGAGTTTATTCCAAAGGTTGTTACAGATTTAGGGGCTAGTTTTAACTTCACAAAAAAACTAGCTTTTCAGATAAACATAAATAACCTTTTGAACGTAATACCAAAATGGAAATTTGTAGCTTTAAACTCTACAGGAGAGGCTGTTTTAAAAGATGCTAACGCAGTTTTTGAACAGACAAACTTACTAACATTTAATGGTCGTTACTCAATGGTGACTTATGACGGTTCGCATTTTAGTCAATTGGGTACTACATTTACTGCGAGTTTAACATTTAAGTTTTAATAAGAACATAATATTTTAAAAAAGGGCTGTTCTTCTTAAAAGAGGAGCAGCCTTTTTTAATTATTTTTACTATGCAAATCATCAAAAGCAACACCACCGACCTCAAAACCATTTTCACCTTTTACGATTACGCCATAGCTTACCAAAAAACAAAGTTTAATAAACACTGGCAAGGATTTGATGTGGATTTGGTAGAAACAGAAATAGCAGAGAATAGGCAATGGAAAATAATCATGGATGATGTGGTCGTTGCCATATTCGCCATTACATTTAATGACCCGATTATTTGGGGTGAAAAAGATGAACAGCCATCTATTTATATTCATCGCATTGTAACGCACCCAGATTATAGAGGCAATAATTTTGTAAAAGAAATAGTGGCTTGGGCAAAAAAATATTGCAAAGAAAACAATAGAAAATTTATACGACTAGATACTTGGGGTGATAATGAAAAGTTGATACAGCATTATACGAATTGTGGGTTTACTTTTTTGGGCTTATCGCCTGAAATGAAATCGGATACATTACCAAAGCACTACGACTCTTTACGATTGAGCTTATTTGAAATAAAAGTTGATTAATTATTATGTCAAACCTATATACAAATCTTTCTTCGGTTTATGAAGCCATGTACCAAAGCTTTATTGATTATGAGGCAGAGTATGTATTTTATGGTGATATTCTTTTTAAATACAATTGTAAATCAGTTGTAGAAATAGGTTGTGGTAGTGGAAATTTGGCAAGCAGATTTATAAATAATGGATTTGAATATCTCGGTATGGATTTGAGCGAAGAAATGTTAGCACTTGCAAAAATAAATAACCCTAACGCAGCATTTGTAAAAGAGGATATGCGTAATTTTAATTTAGAGAAGAAATTAGATGCATGCATCATTACTGGTCGTACCATCAGTTATTTACTTACCAATGATGATGTTGTTGATACCTTTACATCCATTAATAAAAATTTAAGCATAAATGGTATTGTTTCTTTCGATTGTATTGATGCTAATAAATTTATACCACAAATAGATCCAACAAAAAAAGTAGTGCACCGTGCAAGTTTTGGCAATAAAGATTATCAGCGGGATAGTATTTGGACAATAAATCTTGCAAATGGTTTTTGTTTTGATTGGGCTTCTATTTATTATGAAAAAAAAGCGCAAGGCAACTTAATAGAAATTGGAAAAGACAGTTCAATGATAAGAACTTTTACGACAGATGAAATGATTTTATTTTTAACAATGGCAGGGTTTAATGCGTTAGAAATTATTGAACGCCCTTCTTATGCCTTTGATACTTTTGTAATAGTTGCTCAAAAAAAATAATTAATCTTAAAAATATACTGCCATGGCCATGTACGACAATGCAAATACCGTAGAAAAATCTTTTGACCTTACTTATATTTCAGAGCATTTAATACAGGCACAATGGGCTGAATTTATAGAACTAAAAAAAGTAATTACTGAATTAGCTAAAGAAAAAAATGCACCCATTACTATTCTAGATATAGGTATTGGCAATGCACGCATACCGATGCACCTGTGCGGTGTAAAAGAAATATGGGAGATGGTAGCGCAATACGATGGTACAGATAATGCGCAAGCTTGCGTGGATATTTCCAATAAAAATATTGCAGACTTTCACATAGAAAACAAAGCAAATGCATTTTTATTTGAAGCAACAGAATTGAGTAAAATACAAAAGAAATATGACTTAGTAATTTGTACATGGTTTACACCAGGTAATTTTTACCCAAAAGATTTTTCTTTTGAAACATATAAAGATGCAGGGCAAATATTAGATCTTAACAAAAATGAAAAGTTTGAAACGGTTTTTTCAGCTGCATATAATTTATTAAATGAGGGCGGCGCATTATTATTAGGTGCTTGCTATATCGACAATGAAAGTACAAGACAAAAGCAAGAAGAATCATACAATAAAATGGGCATGACGGTTATAACAAGCGATAGAGATTCTTTTACCGCTACCAAAGAAGGTTTTTGGAGCCAGCGTTTTACAAAAGAAAAGTTGTTGGCTTATCTTCATTTTGCTGAACCACAAAAAATAATGATTACGCCATTGGATACATATAATTATGCTATGCAAGTAAAAATTAAAAAATAATTGAATAAAATGTGGAGGTGTAAATTGTGGGCATTTCAAATTTTCGATAGCTATTAATTAGAGCGTCATCTTTATTAGACACTTATAACTTGAAAGTACTTATTAAAAGATTACAGATCGTGCGATAATTTAATGCACCCCACAATGCTGCATTAAACTAGTAATAGTTTACGTTTATGCGATTGGCAAATAGATTTTTTTGTACTTCTAAATTTAGCTATAGCAATTTTATTTTTATTTTTCTTAAAATCTTTTTCTAAATATTTCTTTTATTTGCAGAAATGTAAAATGGAAATAAATTTTAGTAAACTACATTTTTATAAAATTGAGCATTGTTTTTTAAACACAAAAAGAATAATCAAAACACTATACCAACATGAAAAAATGTACAATCCTTACACAAGTAATTATTTTTTGCATAAGCCTTATTTCTTTTTCTTACGCACAAACAATTAGTGGTACAGTAACAGATGCAGCCACAGGCAGTGCAATAGAATTTGCATCTGTAGTAGTAAAAGGAACCAAGCAAGGTACTACCACAAATGCTACAGGAAATTTTACACTTACCACAAAGAGCGAATCTACATTGACAATAAGTGCTACAGGGTATGTACCACAAGAAATAAAAGCTACAGAAAATATTAGTGTAGCACTACAACCACAAGCTACTGACCTAACAGATGTAGTAGTGGTAGGTACTCGTGGCTTGGCAAGAGCAAAAACAGAAACTGCCGTACCTATTGATGTTATAAAAATAAACCAAGTTGGTACGCCTACTGCAAAAATGGATCTTACATCTGTACTAAACATGGCTGCACCTTCTTTTAATTATAATAAACAAAGTGGCAGTGATGGTGCGGATCATATAGATCTTGGCACGCTTCGAGGACTTGGGCCTGACCAAACATTGGTTTTAATAAATGGTAAACGCCGGCATAATACTGCACTCGTTGCATTATTTGGCACAAGAGGTAGAGGAGCTTCTGGTACAGACTTAAACGCTTTTCCTCAAAGTGCAGTGGACAGAATTGAGATACTGAGAGATGGCGCAAGTGCACAATATGGTAGTGATGCTATAGCAGGGGTGATGAATATTATTTTAAAAAAAGACATCAACCATTGGACAGTTAATGCAGGATGGGCTGGGTATTACGACACAAAATTTAATGCTAGTAAATTTAATGCAGGTAACCAATATGTAAGTGCAGGTAAAGTGGATGGAAAAACATTTACACTTTCTGCAACCAATGGTTTTGCAGTTGGAAACAATGGTGGTTTAGTAAGTTTTGGGCTTAATCTTTTAACACAAGAAAAAACTTTTAGGCAAGCAGATACGACTGATTGGGAAAATGATAAAACTACATTACCTTTTATTAATGCTGGTAGAAGAGCATTTGGCGACGGCTCTGTAAAAACATATGGAGCAAGTTATAATATGGAATTGCCAATAAAAAATACAAATGCAACCTTCTATTCTTTTGGAATAGCGAACACCAAAGAATCTGATGCGTATGCTTATTCTAGAAATTACAGTTGGAATCCTGAACGTTTTCCAACTGATGCTGGGGGGAATTTAATATTTGTACCTGAAATTATGCAAAAGACAAATGATGGAGAAACATATTTTAATCCAAGAATAGGAACAAATATAAATGATGCATCAATTGCATTCGGCGTAAAAGGAAAAACCAATTGTGGATGGAATTGGGATGCAAGTTTAACAACAGGTAAAAACGATTTTCAGTTTAGCGGTAAACAAACATTCAACGCATCACTTATTGGAAATACTACTAAAACTTCTTTTGAGGATGGAGGATATAGATTTAGACAAACAACCATAAATGTAGATTTTAGTAAAGCTTTTAAAAAAATAGCACAAGGTTTAAATATTGGTTATGGTGTAGAAATTAGAAATGAAAAATATAACATCAATAAAGGTGAAGAGGCTTCTTACAAATCTTACGATCTTACCAAAGCTCCGGGGGCACAAGGTTTCCCGGGGTTTAGTCCAAAAGATACTATTACAGCCAAAAGAGCTAGTTATAGTGCTTATGTAGATGCTGAACTTAATGTGACAAAAGCGTGGTTAATTGACGTAGCAGCAAGGGCGGAAAACTATTCTGATTTTGGAAGTGTACTTACATACAAGTTTGCTACTCGTTTAAAAATTTCTGATAATTTTAATTTGAGAAGTTCTGCAAGTACTGGTTTTAGAGCACCTTCTTTACAACAAGTAAATTTTACAAATACGAGCACCTCGTTTTTAAGTGGCAGTCTTGTACAATCTCGTATTGCAAGAAATGGCGATGATTTATCCAATAGTGTTGGTATTGCAAAATTAAAAGAAGAGACATCTATAAACACGAGCGTAGGTTTTGCATGGAAACCAATAAAAGGATTGACATTTACTGTAGATGGATACATGGTAAAAATTAAAGACAGGGTGGTTATATCAGGTTTATTTGCAAGTGACCCATCTTTACCAAGTGCTTTTAATGCTCAACTTATAGCACTTGATGTATCTACAGCGCAGTTTATTACAAATGCAGTAAACACAACCAACTTTGGCTTGGATGTGGTTGTAGATTACTCTAAAAAATTAGATGATGCAACATTGAGAATATTGCTTGCAGGAAATATTCAAAAAGCAAAAGTGAATAAAATAAATGTACCTGCTGCATTGAATAGTACGGCTTCAAACATTGAAACTTTTTACAGTAAAAGAGATGTGGCTTTTATAGAATCATCTGCACCTGCTTCAAAATTTAATTTGAGTATTGATTATGCTACAAAAAAATTAGGGTATAACCTGAGTTTTTCTACGTTTGGCAAGATGAAGATGCTGGGCTTTGGGGATGTGCCAAGTGATTTAGACCCTACGGTTTTAGTACCTGGAGAATACAATTATTCTACGAAAATTACAACAAACCTTTCGGTCTCTTATAAAATATCAAAAGTTATAAGCGTATTTGCTGGAGCAGATAACGTATTTAATATTCACCCAGATTTTTCATTAAATCCACTTGCAAAAAATGCCATTGGATACAATGAGTCGGGCGGTGCTTGGGATAGTGTGCAAATGGGCTACAACGGTAGAAAATTATTTACCAAGCTGGTGTTGAATTTTTAAAAAAAATAAACTAGTAATTATAAAAATGGTTGAGTGCTTTTTGAAAGTACTCAACCATTTTATTTTTCTTATAAAAGCATTGGTTTATGCGATAGTAATGTTATGATAAATATGCATTAAAGGTATCCAATGGGGAACACTAAGTAAGCGCTGCTATAAAATATAAAATTACAGTTTTAATATTTTTTAATTTCCTTTATTATCGCCGTAAGGTACTGCCCAATCTGAATTGCGGACAACAATTAGATATTGAAAATAATCTGTAGTAGCTGCCAATTTATTGCCACTCCAGTTAAATGTTTTATCAAATTTTGAAGAAGACTCTACTAACTGTAAGCCTATATTGTAAGGAGATTCATTGCCTATTAATTTAAAAATTACATTTTCATTTTTACCTACAAATTTACCTACAGCTTTTATGCCATCTACTTTATACACAAAACTATCATCATTCACCATCTCTGATTTGCTGTAAATAGTACCTTTTTGCTGTGCCATTGGCGGCAAAAATTGTGTTGGTAACATTGATGCACTTTCTATACAATACACAGGTATAGAAATTATTTTTTTTGCTAATGGCAAATTGCTTTTTTTAAGCATAGCTGAAAATGACATACCACCATTTATACTATCTTGCATGGCATGAAAACGTCCCCAAAAGCCATACATTTTTTCATTGTTTAATTTATACTCCTTGTAAAATACATTGAAGTTGTAAAAAATTTTATCCTCTCTGCCCTTTTTTGAAGCTATGTTGTTTGTGATAAATTGAAAATCGAAAAATTTGGTTTTAAATATTTTTTTATACACTATTTCGTTTGAAGCTATACCAACCACCAATCTTCTTACAAATTTTTTGTACGATTTTGTTGTGTCTTTACTTAAATCGGTGTTAGAAAATGCCAATAAACTATCTAGCATAATATTGCTACCTTTTTTATATTTTACCTCTGTACTTATTTCTACCAATAGCTTTTCATTCATATTCAAATCCTGTGCTTCGTCTAAGCCAATTACAACTATTCTTTTAATTTTTGCCAATGTTTGGTTGTATTTGTACAATGCTTTCCATTTTTCAAAACCAGTTTTGTTTCCCCATTGTGCTTGCTCATTGTACCAATGTTGGTAAATGGCTTTTAAAAATTCTTCATTGCCGGTATTCAAATATTTGTTTAGGTAAAATGCCTGGCTAAAATCTATTTCAGCAATGTAATATCGTACGCCGTTTTTCTTATTTATTTGCATAAAAAGCTCCGCATCTAGCTGGTTGGGTTTTGCATACCCGTGGGATTCTGATACAAAAAATACTTGGTTGTTGTAAAATTCTTCATCGAACATGGTAAATTTATTATCTCCACCAATGTTTATTTTTTCGTTGTTTTTAGCTAGGTAGTTGCTAAAAGTACTGTCCTGCGCCTTGGCGGTTTGGCTAAGAAAGCATATAACCACAAATGCTATAATGGCAATAATAATGTGTAATTGGTTTGCTATAAAGTTGCTTGTTTGGGTGATAATTTTTTTCATGATGGTTGTTTTTATGTGTGAATATTTATTTTGATAACACAAAACTACATCGATGGATAGCCCTCTTCCAAATGAAAGGGCTTATTGGTATTGAGTTTGGGGTGAATGGTGGTAGTTGGGGTGAGTGGTTAGGATTGGGTAGATTTTTAGGGGTGGGTTGCATCGGGTGGGTGCTAGTAGCTGCCATATACTCACGCTATAGCTAGCACTATAT
>JANOZW010000330.1:0-11993 GCA_031429575.1 Ferruginibacter sp. | reverse complement strand
CAACTTGCACTTGTGGACATAAAAAAGAAAGTAGCAATTTCAGAATTTAGACAAGCCACTAATGCCTTATGAAAGGAAATGCTTTTATTACTGAATTTGATTGATTTACTTTCAGTAAGAAATGCAATGTTATAATCAATGTAACTACAGCAAATAATTGAATTTTTAGTCCCTTCTTTAAATAAAATAAGTGGTGCAGTATAAATATCTTTTATATCAGTTCTATAATTTTCATTGCCGATTATTGAACCAAATGTTAAAAATTTATTTACAGTGTAATATTGTTGTATATCATCTGTTGGGATAAAAAAATTTGTTTTTAACTGTGGATTACCCTTAGATCTAGCATCTTTATCTTTGTTTAACCCACTGCCTTGTAATTCAGTAAAATCATTTATTACACCATTTTGTTCTAATTTATTTAAAAACTTTAAATCTCTTAAACCCCCAAACATTGCTATTTTAAATAATTTGGAATCGGCTTTTTCTAACTCATTAATTGGCAAAAAATTTATTTCAGTTTCATCTATTACAATAGACTTTCGGGTTTTAATTATTTCTGTTTTTTGAGGTACACAGTATAAAATAGTTTCATTGGGTGCAGGTGTTAAGTTGTTTCTATTTTCATATATAATTAAAGCTCCAGCTTTTTTTGCATTTTCAAAAACTACTTGTCGTACAGAGGAAAAATTAACGATAGTACTTATTTTATAATCTTTAAACATTTTTTGTCTAAAAGAAATATCTGTATTTTCTGTATTAAACAATAATGATTTTGCAGAAGTAATTAAAGCTACTTTTGCGTGGAGATTTATAGTAGGTGTGTAAGCTATAAACGCTTTTATAATATCTTTATTTACATTCCAATTATTTTCTTTTGCCCATTGTTTTATTTCTTGCTCTACATTACTTCTTTTCCAAGGTGGGTTGCCGATGATAAGATTGAAAGAGGTATTAAAAAATGCGTTTACTTCTTTATTAGGATTATTTTTAAAGTTGGTTGTTTCTCTAATAAATGTACTGGCTTGTAAAATATTTTTACCAAATTCAATATTGTTTTCTTTACGATGGTTTACTTCTTCTTCATCTGTCCAATGGATTAGATTTTTAAATCGTACTTCATCTAACACCTTACGAGGGTTCATATAATGTAGAAATGTAAGATATAAACTAAAGGCAGTTACTTTGGTGGCTTCTGGATTTTTTTCTATACCAAAAATATTATTGTATAGTATATTGTTTAAAACTGTTGGCGTAATGTTTTTATTTGGATTTGCATATTTCCAACGCTCTATTAATCGTTTAAATCCCTCTACTAAAAAAATACCACTACCACAAGTTGGGTCTAATATTTTAAAATCTGTACTATAATCATTTACCATAGGCATCGGTAACACCTCGTTGTATGTGAACTCAACCAACATCTGAGGAGTATAAAAAGCTCCGTCTTTCTGTTTTTCAGTTAATTCAATTTCTCCGTTTTTTTCTTCCTCGTTGCTCATAAATTCTTCGTAGATAGCACTAATGAGCTCAATAGGTATAAACTTAAAATTAAATAAAGGAAATAAAGAACCTTGACTAGTATTGCTATTAGCATCAAGTATTTGGAGTCCTGTAAAACAATTGGAAACGATGTTTAAAATTTCAGGATATTTATTTTTTGCATTTAATTCTTCTTCATTTATAGGAAATAAATCGCCATTAAATTTCGTTTTTAAAATCTCAAATAAAGCGTAAGTTTCTGTGGGGTTTTCAGTTAATAAATTTGCAAATGATTTTTCTACGCCCGAAATTGTGCCAATTTGGTTTACTGTTAAAATGCCTCTATGCTCTAAATAAAAAGTAAATAAAGCCCTGCCTAATAAATTATGAATAGTGCCAATCTTTAATTTATACTTTTTTGTAGTAAATAATATTTTTCTTGCTTCGTGTAATTGTGCAATTAATTTTTTATCTACCCTATCTGCTGCACTATACTTTAATTTGTTTTCACCTATAAAGAAATTGTCTGTATCTAAATTAGATTGATGTAGCAACACTGCTAATAGATTAAGTGCTTCTTCGTCTGTGTCAAATTCACTAATTATTGTTTTCTTAAACTCCTTTTCTGAAGTAGCTGTAGTTGCAAAATTATTTAATAGGTATATTTTTACAGGTGTAATAATTAGTGAGAGAGGTGTTCTACTTTCATTCCAAAACTTGTTTTGAAGATGGTTAATCTCTGAATAGTTAATGGAGGAGATTTCTTTAATATATATTATTGGACTTATATCATTAAAATAAACGGCATCTACATCTAAACTGTTTTCATTAAAACTATTTTCTGCAATTACTTTAATGAATGCAAGTTTGTCGTTGGTTGGTTTTATTTTTTGCCCTTTAGTAATTAACCCCCCATGCCAACCTGCTTTGGAAGCAATTTTTGATAATATTTTAGTTTTTATTGGCATTACTTAATTGTGTTGCTAAACTAATAAATTTTTTACAAAAATAGGCATTGGGATTTATCTTTTGTTTAATCTATTCTCTTTTAGCGCTAATATTGGGAATATGGTAACTATAAGCTTTAATTTGTTCATTGTATTGTCATTTTGATTTCTAAGATGGTGGGGGAGGCTTAGGTGGGTTTGGGTAAAATTAAATGTAGTGCAAATGTGTTGGATTTGTTTGTTGGGTTGTCCGAATAATTAGACGTATTTTTAAAAAAAAGAAACCCCAGCAATCCAAATCACTGAGGTTAAATTTACTTGTATTCTTATTGTTTCGCCCTTACTCCACACAACAAGCAAACGGCACCACCGTAAGCGGCGAAGACCTCAATATTCTATAATGCCCCAGCCCACTACTCAATGGTTTTAATTGTACGGTATTTAAAAAAGATTCTGCTTGTTGTTCGCCTGCTCTGGCTAAGTGTTCTTTGAGCATATTGGCAGCAGGCTCATCCATATTTTTTGCCATAAAACCATGCGTGGCTTTTTGCTGCCGTGGCTCAAACAATTTGGTAAGGTGTTCTCTTATGTTGGTAATGTTTCCAAATACTTCTACGGTAAGCACGCTTAGGTCGGAGTCTTCCGGCAAGCCATAGCGTTGTAAGAGTGCTTGTATTTCTTTATTGGTCCATACGGCAGTGCCAATTTTTGGTTGGTCTTTAAAAATGGCCAATTGTGCGCCTGCACTTATTTGTGCGCTAATTGTTGCTTTATCAATGGCCGTTGCGGGGTTCAAATTAAATTCTCTAAACTCAACATTCTTTTCTCTATGTATAAAATTTCTGTAGGTTTTTAAAATGGCTTTTTCTTTTTCAGGCGTGGTAAAAAGTTTTCTCTTCCAATCCATGTATTTATCATCTAGCAATATATTTCTAAATGCTTTTCCATCTGCTTGGTGCACCTGTGCGTACAGCAAGCACCAGAGCTGCGTACGAGGTGGGTTAGCGGTTACATTTTTTCCATTAAACACTGCTTGTGCATAGGGTGCATTTACATACAATTTTTCTTCATCTCTATTTACCACATTCAATAAATTTGGCGCAGGGTGTTGCATACCTGTTACCTTCAAAGCTCTGCCATACCTGCCTTGTGCGGTACTCCACAAGTTGCTTTCTCGCTCTGGCCAGTGCCCATGCCCAACCCTAAATTCGTAGGTAAAAAATCCAAACAACTCTGCACTTTCGCTATGCATACCCGGCGGTATTGGCATCAAATAATGCACATCGCTATCCGACGATTTTGTGAGCACTTGCATGGCATTTAATCCTGCAAGGTCATCAGATTGATTAGGGGTAATAACCCTTATGTACTCTGCATCTATTGGTAGTGGCGGTTCTTCAGGCGCTGCAAACAATTCAAAATCGTTGTTGCTTATTAATTGGTCTGGTGCATACGCTAATTTTCTACAATACAATGTATCGTTGGGGTCTTTTATCGGCTCTGTTAATTCTACCCACAAATACCTTTGCCTTGTTTCTGTTGATTCATAATTGCCATTAACGATGTATGGCGAAAATGCCAAACCTACACTAGCTAATTTTGGAACCTGCGCAGGGTTTACAGTTGTTGGCAATGTCAATAATTGTGGCTGCATCAATGCAGGATTATTGCCATGGTCTTTTTTAAATTTAGCTTTTACAATGTATTCCACTTCTTGTTCATTAGGAAAACGGAGTTCTCCGCTTCCATCTAATTTTTCTAAACCTGTTTTTGGTTCTATGGCATCTATAAAAACCAATATGGTTTCATTTCTATTGATGTTTCCAAATCTATCTGCTTGCAATGCTTCAAAAGATACAGCAGATTTCATTTCTATATCGCCTAAATACAATTGATGCTCTACTTCATCATCCGCTTTAAATTTCTTTTTTCTTTCAAAAGTAAATGCCACATCTTCCAATGCATCCCAACTCCAATCTCTATTGAGTTTATACACGATGCAACCAAGCCAGTGGTCTGCTAAATCTTCTTTAGATGCAAATGTTAGTGCTGATAAATCTGGCGCAAGGCTATGTCGTATTTTGCTGCTGCAACCAAATACAATTCTTTCTCCTTTGTTGCTCACGAATGTTAGTCCATTGCTGTCTATGCCAATTTGTTTGGCTAGTCTTTGTACAATATTTGGTTTATTGCTTGTGCCATGTCTGGTAAATAAATCTTGAATAATACCGAGCTTTACAATGGGTTCGTCTGGTTGTAAATACACGCCTTGCACAATCGGTACGGTTTTCCATGGTTGTAGCAATACATCTTCTACCACAGATTCTTTGTATAAAAATATTTGTGTAATGTCACCAAATCGTGTCTGCTGTTCTTTGTTTCCAATAATACTTCCAAAATACACATCATCTTCTTCGCACATCGCACGCATGGTAATTCTAATTTTTCTTGCGGTAGGCACTACTACATCTGCTCTTGCATCTAAATCATTTTTTAATAGAGCAGGATTGTTAAATGGATCACTACCATCGCTCTCAAAATTTATTAAATTCAAATTTGGGGCATCAACAAATGTAAAAGGAATGTCCAACATTTTTTCAAAATCTGCTGCATCAAAATTTCTGGTAGTGGTATATAAATGCACATAGTTTTCTTGCCCAGTATAACTTAATAAATTATCTAGTTTTAATGTTTCTACTTCTACAATTATTTCTACTTTGCTTACATCTGGGTCTGCTATGCCAAGCCCAACCCTTGTGGCCGTTGCATTGTTAGGGTCGGAGTCTGCATCAGCAATGGCTTGCAATCTTGCTATGGCATCTGCTTCATCGTACTTGCCAGTAAATAAAACAGCAGGGTAGCCGAGCGTTGGTCGTTGCACATTTACCACAGGGTTGGCATCATACACTTCTTCATCAGCCACTATGGTTTCATTATAAAAATCCACATGGTTTTTTTCTGTTTTAATATCCGTTGGGTCGCCAGTATTTATGAGCAAGTTTTTAAGGTTGCTAAATCTTAGTTTACCTGGCTCTATAAAACGTTTAAAGTCCACTTTCTCCGATGGGTTGGGCGATTGTTTAAGCGGAGAAACTTCATCAGTAATAGATGGACCTCCATTGCTTAAATCGCACAATCGTACTCTGAAAAAATAACTTTTACCATACAACAATTTGAACGAAATTATTTTCTCTGAAAATATTTGATTGGGATTTACAGAAGTATCCTTACCACCTTCTAGTGGTTTTTGTTTGGCTATATCATGTTTATGCAATTTTGCCGCCACATCATCTTTCATTACCAAACTTTTCCCAATCCAATTTGTAAAATACATAGGTAGCCAAAACTCTTTGCCAGCTTGGCTATCCACCTGCGATGGATATACTTGATACGGCATTTCCATTTCTTCATTTACAGCATTGCCCACTTCCACATCACCAATTTTATATACTTGGTTTGTGATAACGGTATTCAAACTTTCCCATGCATCTGCAAGGCTTTTGCGCACATCTACTCTATACCCAAACAATCCGAGTGGTGTATCTATTCGTTTGCCAGGTTCATCTGGGTTTTCAGCCATTTGACGTATGTACCAAATCAGCAATTGCTCATCGTCCCAACCAAGTCGTATGCCCGCATCATGCACTGGGTGTGCACCATCATGTGTTTCTTTTAATAAATTTAAACTTACAGGTTGGTTGGAATGAATAATTTTTGCAAAGCCATCATCGTATGCATTTACTTCTTTAAATATACTATCCCATGGTGCTTTGGGTTCTGTAACAGCACCGCCAAATTTATGCAACACAGGAAACAATACTGGCGCAAACAAGGTTCTTTTTTCTCCCACTTTTAATTTTGGAATTCTGGCAGCAAATCTTTTTACAAATGATCCTTCATCTGGTACTGTCCACGATGCATCTTGCACGGCTACATGATCTGGGTTTGCTATGTCAACATATAAATAACCTCCTTTTTCAAACCAATCATCTTCTAAGTCAATGCTAGTGCTATATACAAAGCCACATGCTTTTGCTAGCATGGGTTGCCGCATGATGTAGCCAAATACTTTTCCCCAGCTTAATAAATTGGTTGGTGGCAGAATTGTATTTGGTTTACTATCTCGTATGGCACATTGGTAACTATCATCTGTTACCGCATTTTTATGCCGAGGCGTTGTAAAATTAAATGAGTTGCGATAGGAGAGTGGAAGGTATTTTTTTACACTTCTGCTTTCCATTTTTGGTGCTTCGGCTTTGTCACCTGCTGTGTTATTTATTTTTCCACCAAAACTTATTTCCGTTGCTTTTAGTAATGCTTCTTTTCGTGTAGCTTCTTCTACCGTTAATGCTTTTACAATTGGAGGAAGCGGATTGCCACTATCCACAGGAAATTCTTCCAAGCCTTTTACAATCTTAGCTTCAAACTGTGGCACTAGCTGCGCAAAAGGAGTGGTGGTAGCACCTGATTGAGCCTCCATTGGTTTAAATGGATCACTATTTCGAGGCAATAAAACAATGTTGAAAAAAAGAGTATTCCCTTCTACCTTTTGTGGAAATACGAGTGTGGTATATCTATAATTTTTGTCCATTACAACAAATTTTTATTTTTAAGAATGTATATATTTAAGTTGTTACTTCAAATTCGCCATTGCTTTTTTACTAAAAATGAAATAAAGATTTTTTTACAAAAAAATTAATTTAGCCACAAAGGCGCTAAGACACTAAGGAAAAGCTTCGCTTTTTTCTTTAAAACTTTTTGCCACAACTTGTCCCGTCGAAAGCGGAAAATTCACAGTTTTTTTTGCTTAGCAAATTTTTTTGCCGAGAACCTGCCTGCCGGCAAAGGCAGGGGCGGGAAGTCGTTTTTTTGGAAAATAAGTCGGGGAAAGAAAAATGCTCCTCCTTCGGCGGACAGGTTCGCATTTTTAATTCTACAAAATCAACTATTCAACTAATCAACTGTTCAACCTCCACAAAAAATACTCACCTCTCCCAAAACGACCTACAATCACAATGAACCCACTCACCACTCACCATTCCCCACTCACCCCCCCTACGCCACCTGCCTTTCCTCTCCCCAAGTTTCACTAAAGCTTATATCAATTATTAAGAAAATACTAATGTCTATGGCAAATGTTACTTGTGCTGAGCAATCTGTTCTATCGCCAATTCTTTTCACAGTTCCTTTTGCTTCAATGGTAATGGTTACGCCCACCAAACCACCCAACAACTCTGCATGCCCACGGAATAGCATAAATGCGGTGATGCTTATTTCTTTACTATCTGCATACATTTCCACACCCACCATAAATGTTACGGTGGCATTACCAACTACAGGCAAACCAACCGTAATGCTTGCACCAAAACCAAATTTTAATGTAAGATTTGGCCCTACAGCAGTATCGCATGCAATTTTTACATCTACAGACCCATTGGCATAAATGGTACCTACGCCTACCGATACACACATTACACTTAAGCCACCATGAAATTTTAAAAATGCACCTGCTGTTGGTAACAATTGTTTTGGGTCGGTGGTTATTTTTAAAGCTGCATTAAAATAAACACCCAGCCCCATCGATGCTTCTAATTTTAATGGTGTAGCAGGATTATCATACACTTCTTTTAATGGTGGGAAACGCACCAGTGGAATTTCTTTTGTTGCCTCAAATTTATATTCCCAAATTTCACCAGCATTGCTCATGGCTACTTTTAATCCTTTCTTTAATGCCGCTCCATAATCACCAGCTGATAAATCTGCCAGCACTTGCAACAAATCTATGATGGGCTGTAATGCAGGGTGGAACTCTATTTCAGGCGTTGGTAATCCGCCGCCACTATCTGTATCACCAGCATAGCCAGCTGCTTTTCCTTTTTTAGAATCAAAATTCCCTTTTATTCGCATCAGCCTTTCAAAGCTTCCTAGATCTACCACCATCGATAAATTATTCAATCTGCCTTTCCATGTTTCTGCCGCATCGTTGGCAAATTCTCCAATCTTTGATGCTACATCAAAATTTAATTTGCTGTCTTCTTTTGTACCTGGTGCATCATTTTTTGGATTAGCAGGGTCAAGTTTACTCGTTTTATATTCTATGTAAATTTTTAGCCCTTCCATGTCCACCAATGGAACATCAAAATCTGGCAGGTCAAATTTTAATGCCTTGTCAATAGCGCCATCCACAGCACCTTTCAGCAGTTCCATACCTTGCTCTACTGCGGCTTCCCCTTGTTTTACCACATCTATTTTTAGCAGTTTAAATACATCGCTGCCACCATCTGTTATGCCAGATAAAGTACTAAATGCTTTTGAAACTGTATTGCCTAATGCATCTACACCACTCATCATCGAAATGGCTTTTCCAAAATCAGTAACTGCATCGCCTACATTTGGAAAAATTCCTTTACCCGTCATCATACGATACGCATCTGCAAAAAGTGGTGGCGTTTTGCTCAACAATGTTTGTTCTAAATTTTTGAATGATGGTGTAAGAAACAATGCCTTTTGTGTACCCATGTTTTGCAGTATGCCAAAGTTGATGGTGCCTGCAGTTACACTGCGAAGCAACTCAGCAGGGTGCGCCATTCGTATTAGTTTATCTTTTGCCGCTAGTACATCAATTACTTTTCCTGCAATCCATTCCCCCTCTCGTATAAGCGGCACGGTTAGGCCTTCTTGCAGTGGCGTAACTTCTCCCGAGCCTGTACTGTGTTGTACAATTGTCCAGCTGCCATCTTTTGGCAACACCACATTACCTCTGGCAGCTACCACAAAAATTGTTTTGTTGCTTTTATCTACAGATGGGCTCACATCAAAACGATTGAGCCGCATGTTTTGATTGCTCTTATTTATGTCCACTTGACAATCGATGGCACCACCGATGGAGCCGTTTTGTATGTTGAGTAAAGTTTTAAATTCATCAATAGAAATCGGTTCACCTGTGGGTGTTAGTTGCACATAACCCAATATTCTTTTGGATACTACACAACTTTTATGCTCATTTCCTTCTTTATCTTTTACAGTAATTTTTCCTTGTACTATATTTTCTATTTCTACATCTGCATCAAAAAATACAGCCCTGCATTCTGCCAATCCTACTTTAAACGGATCTATGGTTGGATCTATGGTTATATTTCTAATGTTAAATAATCCCCTCACTATACCGGGATGAAATATAAATGGTGTTGTAAAATCTGGGTCGTTATCATTTATTTTATACCTAAAATCAAACAGCCCGTCTGACTCAGCTTGCCAGCCACTATCTTGTCTGTAAATGTATCCGCTGTTTTCTCTTTGTAGTGTTATCGTTCTTACAACCCTAATGCCCCAAGGATACAAAATAGATTTTACTTGTACTACCTCGTGTGCAGTACGGCCATGCATAATATCAAACCTTGCTTGGCTTGTGGCGGCAAATACTGCTGATGGACTAACCCAATTGCTAAACATATTTGCCCCGTAACCACTAATATCCATGCGGCTTACAGGCACACCACGCTCTTTAGATAGATTAAAAAACTCATTATTAAAAATGATGGTTGGTTGCTCTGCTAAATTGCTTGTGCCATTTGGCGTGCCATCGAGTTTTAAAATATTAGGCATTTGTGCCGTAAAACCTGGCAGCATTGGACTATCATGCATTTCAGGAAATGATGGCGGTTTTTTACCATGGTTGCCAGACACAATCGAAAATTGATAACCACCTCTTAGCGAATTAAAGTTAGGTCTGTTTGCAAGCAGAGATGGTTTGATGGTTTCATTACCCGTTAATGAAAACCCTGCCAATGCTCGCATACCAAATGGTAAAGTAAAATTTGTAATGGTGCTAGAAGTTGGCGAAGCTAAAAATTCTTTCAATAAAAAATCGGTAACAGGTATTGGTGCAAGTGGCACTGCTTTTAAAGATGCATTAAAAATTCTTGTAGGGCCACCATCATTTGGATAATAATTAAACAATAAATCGGGATCCATAGGGTCAACTGGTGCAGATAAATTAAACACTGGTTCCCATGCTACTTGTGGCAATGTGAATGCTCGTACATTAAATGCATTTGACAATACCGACATGTTTTGCACCATAAATGGCAAGGCATTGTTTACGGTCGTATCTGTATTTACAGCAGCAATAGTAGCGGTTTGCATCATCTCCATTCTACGTTTACCAAACATGCCAAAGCTTATGCCCATTTGGTTTGCATTGCTACTCACATCCAATAAAGCAAAGGCATCTGTGAGTTGATTGCCAAAAGTATCGTCCCATTCTTTTTCATAATTTCTACGGTCTGGTGTGGCTGCCATCATCATCATTGCTTTTATTTCTTCACCACCAGATTCTCCCTCTGCCACATTAAACATAGCAGCCCTCACGTTTTGAGGACTCAGCATATTGGCACCAACCTTAGAGCGCAAAGTGGTAGCGTTTAAAATAGCTTTGTTCGTATCTACACTTGCAATATTATCGGTAGTTTCTTCATCATCAAAAGGTAAATTTCCAAAATGGAAAGATGTTTTTACTGCATCAAAACCTTTTTCAATAGCCACAGGATCAGCGCTAGGCTTGCTGCTAATGCGGCATACCAACCACAGCCAAATATTTTGATTGGTCGCACCTACAGCGCCATTGGCGTTTTCGTATTGTCTTTTTAATAAATTAATATTAGCAGCATAAGGATCGGGTAGGGTAGGCAAGTATGCATAAAGCCCTACCGTTAAAAATACTTTTGCATGAATGGCTTTCATCCAATCATCTGTACAATTGGCCACCAGCAAACATCCATTTACTGGCGTTGTTGTAAAGAGTGCATTTTCCAACGCCAATGCAATGGGTTTTACCCTTGGTGCAACCGTTGCAAGCATAGCAGGATTGGTATTGTCAAAAATAATATTGTCATCATAAAGCATGGCTATTTTGTTTTTTGCATTGGCTGCAAATAATGCCACACTGTTTTTAGTATTTACTTTTAGTGCTTCGCCATTTACTTTTATGGGTCTGTCAGTTTGCACATCAGCATCGCAAGTCGTAAATATTACTTCATCTCCTTTGCTAAGACTGTTGTAAATAAAAATGGCTTGTTTTAAAAATGTAAATTCTACGGCTGTGCCATGAGGATTTATGTCATCTTTCCAAAGATTAATTCTTTGTGTACTACCCAGTGCATCGCTTTTTAAATCGGTAATACCAATACGCCCAGGTTCCGCTATCAGCAAGGGGTTTGGCAAAAATGTATCAGAACCAATTACTGCTTTTCGGATGCAACTAAGCCCTTTATTTAGCAACATTAATACCGCACCATTTCCATCGGCTTCTACCGTTAAGTTTGTATCAATTATGGCAGTAGGTATGCCCCACCAAATATTATTTATATCGGCTTCGCCAGATAATGTTTGAAATGGCGATAAACATTGCTTTACAGAAAAATTGGGTTCATTTATTTTAAAAGGAATAAGTAAACGATTGGTAGTGGGGTCGTATAAATTATTTTTGTCGCCTGACCATTCATTGCGACCTTCTTGCCCATAAGTAACCCATTGCATACCATCTAACTCAGATATATTGTGTGT
>JANOZW010000329.1:0-9269 GCA_031429575.1 Ferruginibacter sp. | reverse complement strand
GCAAGTATAGCTGCGCCAATGTTTAAAAAATTATCATTAGAACTTGGAGGAAAAAATCCTACCATCATTTTTGCAGATTGCAATTGGGAAAAAATGCTAACAGAAACAATTCGCTCATCGTTTGGAAACCAAGGACAAATTTGTTTGTGTGGTAGCAGGGTTTTAATTGAAAGAGCTGTTTACGAAAAATTTAAACAAACATTTATTGAAAGGTTAAAATATTTAAAAGTTGGAGATCCACTTTTACCAGATTCAAAGCAAGGTGCTATAGTAAGTAAAGTGCATTTTGAAAAAATTATAAACTGTATCGACATTGCAAAACAAGAAGGCGGCAAAATTCTAATTGGCGGTAATGTTGTAAAAGTAGAAGGCAGATGTGAGTATGGTTATTTTTTTGAACCGACAATTATTGAAGGATTGAATCAACAATGCAAAACAAATCAAGAAGAAATTTTTGGCCCTGTAATTACCATCCAGCCTTTTGATACCGAAGAAGAAGCTTTGCAACTAGCCAATGCCACACAATATGGACTAGCGGCTACTTTATGGACACAAGACATTAGCAGAGCAAACAGAATGGCAGCAAAAATTGAAAGCGGAATTGTTTGGGTAAATTGTTGGTTGGTACGAGATTTAAGAACTGGTTTTGGTGGAGTAAAAAATAGTGGTGTAGGAAGAGAAGGTGGATGGGAAGCGTTGAAATTTTTTACGGAGATGAAGAATGTGTGTATTGAAATCTAAGAGACGTTTGGGGTTTGTTGTTTGGTGTTATTTTGTTTGGTGTTGATTATACTTTTTAGATTATAATATATGGCTACAATTAAAAAATTTGAAGATTTAGAAATTTGGCAAATAGCAAGAGAATTGCATTTGCAGATTTACAATATAACAGAAACTACGCCTTCACTTGCAAAAGATTTTGAATTAAAAGATCAGATAAGAAGAAGTTCGGGATCAGCTATGGATAATATTGCAGAGGGTTTTGGCAGAAGTAGTAGATTAGAATTTATACAATTTTTAAGTATTGCAAAAGCATCAGCAGCAGAAGTTCAATCCCAATTAATAAGAAGTATCGACAGAAAACATATTAGCCAAGATACTTTTACATCTTTGAATGATTTGGCATTAAAAGTTGGAAATAAAACAGGCGCTTTTATAAAATATTTGAACGAATCAGATATACGAGGACAAAAATTTAACAACCGAATATCAAATGCTGAAATAATAAAAGAAGCAAACACACAACAGAATAACAACAAACAACAAACAACAAACAATGAAATTATCAATACTGAAGCCGCAGCCAAACCACTAGGAGCCTACCCTCATGCCCGTCGTGTTGGAGAACTTTTATTTTTATCAGGCATAGGAAGCAGGAGTGTAAAAGATAATGCAATTCCAGGATTGGAATTAGATACCGAGGGGAATATTTTGAAATACGATATTGCCTTAGAAACCCATCAATGTTTTGAAAATGTAAAAGCAGTATTGGAAGCTAGTGGAAGTAGTTGGGATAAGATTGTAGATGTAACGGTTTTTTTAACAAACATGAAAAAAGACTTTCCTATTTACAACAAAATTTATGGAGAGTATTTTACAAATGTGCAAGCATGTAGAACAACTATGGAAGTAAAAAGTTTGCCAACGCCGATAGCGATAGAACTTAAAGTAATAGCAACGATTTAAAAACTGTTTGGTGTTTGAAAAAATTGTTTGGGGTTTGTTGTTTGGTGTTACAGCCTAAGATATATTGAACTCCACAAACATTGCAAACCCAACACCAAACAGAATAACAACAAACAACAAACCCCAAACGAATAACTAAAATGACCTTCGAAAATAATATAGCCTTCGCAAAAGAACAAGATAAAAACGACCCTTTAAAACATTTTAGAGAGCAATTCTACATACCTGTAATTAATGGAAAAGAATGTATTTATTTTACAGGAAACTCCCTTGGCTTACAACCAAAAACTACACAAGATTATGTGATGAATGAATTGGAAGATTGGGCAAACTTTGGTGTAGAAGGGCATTTTCATGCAACAAACCCTTGGTTAAGTTATCATGAGATTTTTCCAAAACAATTATCACAAATTATTGGTGCATTACCAGAAGAAATTGTAGTGATGAATCAACTTACAGTGAATTTGCATTTGTTGATGACAAGTTTTTACAGACCAACAAAAGAAAGGTATAAAATTATTTGCGAAGCAAAAGCATTTCCATCAGACCAATATGCAATGGAGTCGCAAGTGAAATTGCATGGGCTAAATGCTGATGAAGCTATTATTGAGGTACATCCAAGAGATGGCGAATATCATTTACGAACAGAAGATATTCTTGCAACAATAAAAGAACATGGTAGCACTGTGGCAGTAGTTTTATTTGGTGGCGTAAATTATTATAGTGGGCAGGTTTTTGAAATGGAAAATATTGCAAAAGCTGCGCATGAAGAAGGTGCATTTTGCGGATTTGATTTAGCGCATGCCATAGGAAATGTAGCATTAAAAATGCACGATTGGAATGTTGATTTTGCATGTTGGTGTAGTTATAAATATTTGAACAGTGGGCCAGGTGGCGTAGCAGGTGCATACATTCATCAAAAACACATTGCCAATAAATCTTTGCAAAGGCTTGCAGGTTGGTGGGGGCATAATAAAGAGAATAGGTTTAAAATGGAGAAAGGGTTTGACCCAATAGAAACAGCAGAAGGTTGGCAACTAAGTAATGCACCTGTATTGAGTATGGCTGCACATAAAGCATCGCTAGATATTTTTGAAGATGCAGGTATGGAAAATTTGTTGCCAAAAGCAAAAATGCTTAGCGATTATTTATTATTTATTTTGGATGATTTAAATGCCTCATTAGATAAAAAAATAATAGAGATTATTACACCACGAAATGAAAAAGGTTGCCAAGTAAGTATATTAATGTTAGAAAAAGGAAAAGAAGTTTTTGAAGCATTAAAACAAAATGGGGTGATTGCAGATTGGAGAGAACCAAATGTAATTCGTGTTGCTCCAGTACCTTTGTATAATAGTTTTGAAGATGTGTTTAGGTTTGGGGAGGTTTTAAAAACGGTTCTTGTTTGAAGAATTGTTTGGTGTTTGTTGTTTGGTGTTAAAGCCTAAAATAAATTGAACTCCAATAAAAATGCAACCCCAACAGTAAACAAAATAACAACAAACACCAAACCACAAACAGATTTATCATGAAAAAAGAAATTACAATAATAGGTGCAGGTTTGGTTGGTTCATTACTTTCTATTTATTTAGTAAAAAGAGGATACAAAGTAAAAATATACGAACGACGAAACGATATGCGTAATGCGAAAATGATTGCAGGACGTTCAATAAATTTAGCATTAAGCGATAGAGGAATAAAAGCATTAGAAGAAATTGGCATAATGGATGAAGTGAAAAAAATAGCTATTCCTATGCACAGTCGTTTTATGCACAATGCAGATGGAAGCTATGCCCAGCAAGCTTATGGAAACGATGGACAATTTATAAATTCAGTATCTAGAGGAGAGTTAAATAAAATGCTGATGACATTGGCAGAGAAAAATGGTGTGGAGATTTTCTTTAATGAAAAATGCGAAAGTATAGATTGGAAAGAAAATAAAATAACTTTCGAGAATGCACAAACTAATGAACCTTCAACCTTCAACTTTGAATTACTCTTCGGCAGTGATGGTGCTTTTTCAGCAGGGAGATTACAACATCAATTACAATCTGATAGATTTGAATATTCGCAACATTATATTGAAGCAGGTTATAAAGAATTAACTATTCCCGCTGGAGAAAATGGTACATTTCAAATAGAAAAAAATGTATTACATATTTGGCCAAGAGGGAATTATATGTTGATAGCTTTACCCAATATTGATGGCAGTTTTACTTGTACTTTATTTTTTCCTTTTGAGGGCGAACCTTCTTTTGCATCATTAACAACAAAAGAAAAAGTGCGAACATTTTTTCAAGAAAAATTTGCAGATATTGTTCCGCTAATACCAACTTTGGAAGAAGATTTTTTTAATAACCCAACAGCATCTTTGGTTACAGTAAAATGTTTTCCATGGGTAAGAGAAGATAAATTTGCGTTGATTGGTGATGCTGCACATGCTATAGTGCCTTTCTTTGGACAAGGGATGAACTGTGGGTTTGAAGATTGTTTAGTATTAAATTCTTTGATAGACAAAAACAATGAAAATTGGGAATTGATTTTGCAAGAATACCAAGCATTAAGAAAACCAGATGGCGATGCTATTGCAACATTAGCATTAAACAATTTTAAAGAAATGAGTGATAAAGCAGGCGATAATACATTTTTATTACAGAAAAAAATTGAAACAAAATTTAGTAAAAAATATCCTACAAAATGGATACCTGCTTATTCTCAAGTAACTTTTAGTCCGCATATAAGGTACGGCGACGCTTTAAAAAATAGTATAAGGCAAGACGAAATAATGCAACAAGTAATGAGTATGCCAAATATTGAAGAACTTTGGGAAAGTGACATAGTAGAAGAAAAAATGTTATCATTAATAAAATAAATCATGTACAAATTAGCACACTATACTGAAAATGAACAACAGCTTGTAATTGATTTTATGAAAGAAAATTCTTTTGCACTCATTATAGGTTTTGGCTCAGCATATCCTGTAGCTACACAAATTCCTTTGGAAGTAGAAGAAAAAGAGGGCAAACTTTTTTTGAGTGGACACATCATGAAAAAGACTGACCATCATATTGCATTTGAAGCCAATGAAAATGTGTTGGCAGTTTTTACAGGACCACATTGCTATGTTAGTGCAAGTTGGTATGCCAACCCACAAACCGCCTCTACATGGAATTACATGGCAGTACATGCTAAAGGGAAAATAAAATTTACTGATGAGGAAGGTACTTTTGAAGCCATAAAAGCAGTTACCAATAAGTATGAAGGCACTGAAACAATTGCAGCTTTTAATAAAATGCCAAAGGAATATACCATGCAGCATATAAAAGCAATTGTAGGTTTTACAATAGAAGTAGAAAGTTTAGAAAATGTTTTTAAAGTGAGCCAAAATAAAACAGAAGAAGAAAAAATAAATATTATTGCAAAGTTGAGGGAAAGGAATAGTAATGATGATGATTTGCAAATTGCTTATGAAATAGAAAAACGATTATAAAAAGCAGAAAAAATAAACATTATTAAAAAAAACTATCCCTTTTAAATTATAATATTGAAAAGAGTAACAAACCGAATATTAATAATTGTATTTAATAGTTTATTTTTTATTGGCGTAGCATTTTCGATAGAGCAGTTTTATGAATTAGAAAAAAATGTAACTCTATGGGGAGCCCTTTTGATTTTACCTTTAATAACAAATTTATTCTTTATTGTTTTCTATTTCACTAAAAAAAATAAATATACTGCTTATTCGTTTTTAATAAGTTTAATAGTGTTACTAATTTTATACACAACAACTTTTTTTTATTTGCTCGGCAGTTCAATGCCATCATTACGTTATTAAAAAATAATTATGCACCGCAACATCCTTATAGAACAAATAAAACAAAAAAACTCTTACCTCTGCGTAGGTTTAGATACTGATATTACAAAAATCCCAAAGCATCTTCAAGAAAATAAAAATGCTATTGTGGATTTCAACAAAGCCATAATAGATGCCACAAAAGATTATTGTGTAAGCTATAAAATAAACACCGCTTTTTATGAAGCACTTGGCAGCAAAGGTTGGGATGCTATGGAAGAAACGGTAAATTATATTCCAAGCACACATTTAAAAATAGGAGATGCAAAACGTGGCGACATTGGTAACACATCATCTCAATATGCAAAAGCATTTTTTGAAACATTAAAATTTGATGCCATCACCGTAGCGCCATACATGGGCGAAGATAGTATTCGTCCGTTTTTAGAATATGAAGACAAGTGGACAATTGTACTTGGGCTAACTAGCAATAAAGGTGCCGCTGATTTTGAAATGAAGCAATTGGTTCGTGAAGACACGAACCAAGGCAATGGACATTTGAGGAGTGAATATTTGTATGAGTATGTTCTGAAAATAATAAGTCAATGGGGCACAAAAGATAATTTAATGTTTGTTATAGGCGCTACGCAAGCGACTGAACTTACCAATATAAGAAGCATTATTCCAGATAATTTTTTGCTTGTGCCTGGTGTAGGTTTTCAAGGTGGTAGCTTAGCAGAAACCAGCAAATACGGTATGAACAAAGATTGTGGCTTATTGGTAAATGCAAGCCGTGCCATTATTTATGCAGGCAGTGGCGAAAACTTTGCAGATGAAGCAAAAGCCATTGCGCAGCAATATCAAACAGAAATGAAAACTTATTTAATGTAGTGCTATAATTTTTTCAGTTAATTTTTTAGCCCACTTTTCATATTCAAAGGCAGATGGATGAAGTTTATCTGCAGCAAGAAAATTATCATTGTCTGCATCAAATTTATATTCTTCTGTGATTTCTATGTAACCGCAATGGTGCTTTTCTGCAATAGATTTACAAACACTATTGTATTCATTTATTTCTTTTGTAATTTCTTCTTTATTTCTTTCTGTAGCAAATGGCGAAGCTCCCCAATCTGGTATAGAAAATACAAAAACATTTTCACTCTTATTTGTAAGCGATATTGATTTCAACATTAATTCTTCAAATTCTTTTTCAAAAATAGAAAATGCTACACCATCATACTGATTGTTTACACCAATAAGTAAACTCACAAAATCGTATTGCTTTAAAAGTTTCGTAACAGAAATAGCCGTTAAAAGATTAGCTGTGGTCCATCCAGTTTTTGCAATAATTTCAGGAGCAGTGATATCAAAATTATTTTTGCGAAGCATTTGTACAACCTGATAAGGGAAAGAATCTTTTAACAAAATCTGCTCTCCTATTGTATAACTATCGCCTAATGCTAAATATGTTTTCATAAATTAAAAGTAAACAAAAAAGCTGCTCCAAACGAAACAGCTTTTAAAAATTATTTTCACTAAAAAATTAATACCGCATTGCCAATTTCAGTTTACCCCACAAATCATTATCAAAACTACTTGGGCCTAATACTGGTGTAGGCCCCGCATTATCACCAAGCCTTACTACTACTACATCAAGGCTTGGTATTACATAAATTTTCTTATCATCTTTACCCAATGCCATTAACATATCTGCAGGTGCATTAGATGCAAGTGGAACAGGAAAAATTGTTTGTAAACCTGGTACCATTGTAGAAGCTTTACCATTTAACCACCACAAATAACCATAACTCAAATTATAATTTTGAGAGGTATTTGTCATGGCTGTAAAATAAGCATCATCCGTTAATAGCAGTGTACCATTCCATTTTCCTTTATTTAAAATCAAAGATCCAAATCTAGCAGCATCTCTTGTAGTACAGTACATAATATTATTAAACCATAAACTATTTGCCATACCAACTTTATCAAATAATTTTTCTTTGCAATAGGCATTCCATGTTTTGCCACTAGCACTTGCCATTACATTTTGCATCAAGCGATATGGTGCATTGTGGTATGCCCACCTAGTGCCAGCATCCGCTTTATATACAAGATTCGCAGGTGCAGTTGAATCAGGATTTGCTACCCCATCATCCAAACCTGTTGTCATGGTGAGTTGATGTCTTAGGGTAATTAAATTTTCTTTTACCAATGGTAAAGATGTCCAACCAACTCCTAAGTATTGCGATGATTTATTATTAATATTTATCGTACCTTCTTGTTGCAAAATACCCGCTACAAATCCTACAACACTTTTACCAGCACTATTTAAAGGATATTTCGTAGTTGTATTCCAGTTATTCCAATATTGTTCCTTCACTATTTTTCCATGGTGTAGGACTATCAATCCAAACGTATTTTTTGTTGCTGCAAAATCAAATGCTTCAGTAAGTTTAGTATCATCCCAACCAACAGATGCGGTAGTTTTTGTATCCCAAATATCTCCCGTTAATGCAGGAAAATAATATTCAGTAGAAGGAACAGGTACAGGGTCGGGAATTACAACAGTATCTGTTGATTTTTTACAACTTACAATAGAAAAAATAGAGGCAAGTAATAATAGATATTTCATACAAAAGTTTTTTGTTGGACTTTACATTTATATAAACGTTTAATTCGCTGTTTTATTTTCTTCTAATTGTTTTATCCATTTTCTACAAAAAAACAAAGGTATTAACCCCACTACCCCAAAACTACAATCTATTAATACATGAAACATAGGTATATGTCTTATGGGCGCAGCTATAAATGCCAAAGGAAATATTGCTATACAAGCAAGCATTGCCCAATCTATTATCCATTTATTTTTTACAGGGTCTTTCAATGGACCAATAAAAGCCATCGCTATTATAATATGTGCAAATGCCAACCAGTCAAAACCATAAGCCAACATTGGATATTTTTGGTTTGTTTTTACCAATGCGCTGTACACATCTTTCAACCATACATTGGCAAATTTTGGCACCAACGATGGATGATTGAGCAACCACCGCAATTCTGTTTCTACCGGAAAAGCTGTAACACCGCTTAGTATTAAAGCAACAATAAAAAATAAAATAAGAAGGCGAATTTTTTTTATTAAACTCATTAAAAAAATATAATTTCTAAAATATAAAATGCTTCGAAATAATTAAACCATTTCCTATAGTTTTTATGTTCACCATTTGAAGCCCCCATTCACCACTACCTACTCACCACTCACCTCTCACCTCTAAAACCCCGCATTCTTAATATACGGCTCCACCATCATCTTATGCCCAATCAAATTTTCAAATGCTTTGTTTAAATCTACACTATTGCCAACGGATAAAATATACTTTCTAAAACGTTCGCTGTTTGCCCTTGTCAAACCTCCATTTGCTTTCATCCAATCAAATACATTGTAGTCTAATGTTTTTGACCATGTGTAAGCATAATATCCTGCGGAGTAGCCACCACTCCAAATATGCGCAAAATAAGGTGTGTGGTATCTTGTAGGCACTTCGTTTACCAGCAATCCATATTTCTGTAGTGCTTCTTTTTCAAAAACCAATGTAGGTTTAAAGTCTGACGCTTTTTCTACAGAATGCCATGCCATATCCAGCGTAGCGGCGGCAAGTAATTCTGTTACATCATATCCTTTATTAAATGTTTCTGCCTTTTTTATTTTAGCAATAAGCGCTTGTGGTATTACTTTTTTTGTTTGATAATGTATGGCATAATTTTTTAAAACTATTGGATCTAAAGCAGC
>JANOZW010000328.1:0-1976 GCA_031429575.1 Ferruginibacter sp. | reverse complement strand
CTTCTGCCAAGTGATTGATATTGTTTTTGTATCCATCAATCATTATTCTTTTTACTTCTTGCAAATTTGCAGGACTAAGTCCTTTCATTTCACTATCAGCATTATAATAATATTTTATAATACCCTCTTCTTTTAATTTATTGCACATTCCATTGGGCGTAAACAGATAAATAAAATCTGCATCTTTTTTACAAGTAGTGTATATTTCTTCTATTACGCCTGTTCTTACAATTTTATCAATGGCTTTTATATCATCCACATTTCCTAATATGGTGTAAGGCTGCCACCTTATTGTTGGTGTGCCTGCATACGAACTTAAGATGCATATATAATTATTATTGGCAAATGGTTTAAAAGCAGGCTTTGTTTTCTTTTCCTGAATGATTCTTTTTATAAAACCACCAGTATTCCAATTGGCGAGTTCAATTATATTATTGCTTTTTGGTTTTATTTTTAAATCAATATTGGTAAAATAAAAATCAAACAATTCTGCCTCTGGGTCGGTTGATATTAATCCATATTTAAAAAGAAGGGCATTTTTTTGAGAAGTAGTATCTATCAGAGTGTCTAAATAATAATTGTTTTTTTTGTTTTTTAAAATATTGTAAAATACAGCTGAGGTATGCTCACAAGGGGTGTGTATTTTACCACATTTGCATTGCGAGGTAATTTTATCCTGAGTTTTTTTAATTTCTACTAAAAATATTTCATTGCCATCTTGTACATTAGCTGCCAGCGATTTTTGTTGGGATTCAAATAAAATCGAAATATTTTCATTGCTTGATAATTCTTGCACTTTGTACTTTTTGGCATTAGTTAAGCCATAAAAAATACTCCAGTCATTTAAATTATTTGAATTGTATTTTTGGGTAAAGGAAGTATTGATATTTTCAAGAAAAGACTTTTTTGCAGTATCATCTAATAAATCAACATTTTTTTTCTCTTTTTTATGTAACGAAGGTTGATTAATATCTTTACTTTTTTGTAAGAAAAATAAACATGCTGCTACATGTTTGCAAAAATTTTCACGTTCATATTGCCTACATTCACATACAGGGGCAGGGTCGTCCACATCACTAAAATCAATTTCTACTTCATAATTGTGGTATTTATCACTTTCGCTTTGGCATAAAAAATAATATACACTTGCTTCTATTTCCAGTAAAACAATTTCGCAGTTTTTAAAAATTCTTTTTGCTTTTGCCGTAGTTGCAGTACTTACTAAATCTTCTATAGTTTGTGCGGCAATTAAATTAATATTCATTTTTACAAAATAAGTAACAATAAAAAATCTCTGATTTTATATAACAAACAGAAGTACAAATTTATTTATATCCTTTACAGAAAAACAGATATTTTATAAACCATATTCTAACAAAAAATTAGTTGTAAAGTGTCTTGTCCTAATAAAATATGATTGCCCTAAAATAGGTTTACTACAAACTCAAACAAAATGGATATAAAATAAGAAGGCATTAAAGACCTCTGCCCTATAGTTCCTCCATAGCTACTCCATAGTAATGCCATACCTACTCCATTAGAGTCCATAAAAATAACATTGTGTTAAGTAGGTATTCAAATTTTTAACATAATCCTATTGGGAATGCACAACCAGCAAGTATAAAGTTTTACAACCCAAAGCATATGAAGTAGGTGCATAAAAAAACCCTCACGTTATACACGCAAGGGTCTTTTAAATAAATATGGCAACTACCTACTCTCCCACATTTTTGTGCAGTACCATCGGCCATGAGGGGCTTAACTTCTCTGTTCGGTATGGGAAGAGGTGAACACCCTCGGCAAAATCACCATAAAAAGGTAATTCGCAGAGCGAATAAAAATAAATTACATATTGGGATAAGTTGAACTTTCATAATAGTTGCTATTTTGTTGGCTTCTTCCTTTCCCTCTCCTTTGGAGAGGCTAGGTGAGGTGCTTAAAAATAAAAAATAAAGCTTACGGGCAATTAGTACTAC
>JANOZW010000327.1:0-13464 GCA_031429575.1 Ferruginibacter sp. | reverse complement strand
GTGTACCACAATAAATTTGTACCTGTAGATGTCGTCAATGCTGAGGCCGTTGTACCTTGGCAATAAACTACAGGGCTAATTACAACTGGTGCCGCAGGAATAGCCGTCACCGTCACCGTTATTTGCGTTCTTGGTCCTTCACAAATACCAGTTGTTTGGCTTACATAATATGAAGTGCTGCCGGCTGTTGTTGTAGAAGGTATTGGTGCTGTTGAAAAGCCAGTGCCAGCAGTTGGTACGGTGTACCATAATAAATTTGTGCCAGTTGCAGTTAATGCAATAGCAGTTACCCCTTGGCAATAACTTTCTGCCGCATTTGGTACAGTAGGTGCTGCTGGTGTACTATTTATAATTACAGTAATGGAAGCCCTTGGTCCTTCGCAAGTACCAAATGTTTGACTAACATAATAAATAGTAGAGCCTAAGGCTATTGTAGATGGTGTAGGTGCTATGGTAGAACTTGTACCACCTGTAGCTTGTGTATACCATAATAAACCTGAACCAGTTGCCGTCAATGCCGCAGCCATTGCTCCTTGGCAATAGGATATACTTGCAATTACAACTGGTGCACTTGGTGTAGTGCTTACAGTAACTGTTATTAAAGCCCTTGGCCCTTCGCAACCGCCAGTAGGAGCTGTAGATTGACTCACATAATAATTTGTACTGCCCAATGCTGTTGTAGATGGTGTAGGTGCAGTGGTACTACCCGTACCTCCTGTAGCTGTTGTGTACCATAATAAATTTGTACCAGTTGCTGTTAATGCTATGGCAGTTGCTCCTTGGCAATAACCTACAGTGGCAGTTACAATTGGTGCAGCAGGTGTAGCTATTACACTCACTAAAATGGGTGTTCGTTGGCTTTCACAACCATTTACTGTTTGGCTTACATAATAAGTAGTGTTACCAGCTGTAGTGGTAGATGGTATAGGTGCAGTAGTACTGCTTGTACCAGCAGTTGCTACTGTATACCACAATAAATTTGCACCACTTGCTGCTAATGCTGTTGTCGTTGTGTTTTGGCAAAGACCTATTGGTGAAATTGCAACTGGTGCAGTTGGCGTTGGTTTTACAATAACTAAAATTGCCGTTCGTTGGCTTTCGCAAGTACCAACTAATTGGCTTACATAATGCGTTACAGAACTTGCGGTAGTAGTAATTGGTGTAGGCGCTGTTGTGCTGCTTGTACCACCTGTTGGTAAAGTGTACCAAAGTAAAATTGCACCTATTGCAGGTGTTGCAGTTAATGCCGTTGCAGTAATTCCTTGGCAGTAAGTTATAGGCGTAGAAGCAGCTGGCGCAGCTGGTGGTGCTATTACATTTACAACAATAGCTGCTCTTGGGCTTTCGCAATTGTTTATCGTTTGGCTCACATAATATGTAGTGCTGCCTAAACTACTTGTTGGTGGAAAAGGCACAGTTATGGTACCACCTGAACCACCTGTGGCAACAGTGTGCCACAATAAGCCAGTACCAATAGCTGTAAGCCCTGTGGGTGTAGCACCTTGGCAAATGGTAACAGGTGTAATAACCACTGGTGCGGCTGGTGTGGCTGTTACATTTACTACTATTTGCGCTCTTGCGCTTTGGCAGCCAGATACGGTTTGTGTTACATAAAAATTAAATGTGCCAGCAATTGTTGTAATTGGTGTAGGTGCAGTTGTAATGCCACTACCACCAGTGGCATTTGGGTACCATAACAAAGCTGTGCCAGTAGCCGTTAATGCGGTGGCAGCAATATTCTGACAATAAGTAATGGGTGTAGTGGCAGTTGGTTCAGCAGGTGCAGCATTTACATTTACCGTAATGGCTGCTCTTGGACTTTCGCAACCTGCTATTGTTTGGCTCACATAATATAAAGTAGGCCCTACTATTGTTGTAACAGGCGTAGGTGCCGTGGCAGTACCAGTACCACCTGTAGCAGTTGTGTACCAAAGTAAACCTGTACCTGTAGCGGTTAATGCTGTAGCTGTGATATTTTGGCAAAAATCTACAGGAGTGATAACAGCAGGTGCTGCGGGTAATGGAGCTACTACAAAAGATACTTCATCATTTACTGGAATTGGGTTATCACAATTATCCCTAAGTGTATTACCATCTGAGCCGTTTTTTATTCTTACTTTATAAGTACCGGGAGCTAACAAAGTGCCCATATTTATTATAACAGAATCGAATACTAAACCAGTATTACAGTTAATAGCAGCAGCAGAAATAGGAGGGATAATCGTAACCCCATCTGGTGCTATTACACTAAAGTCAGAACCATTTGCAACAAGCGTATTACACCTTACTTTTTTATTTGTTTTAATTTTTACGGCAGTACCGCATAGAGATGTAGCAGATGCTAAAAGCGGAATTGGTGGTGCTAAAGGATCTACAAGAAGTGCTGTACTCCCGCTAGAGCCTCCAGTATTGGCTCCAAAACTTAATGCATATCCCAAACCTGAGGGACTAAAATTACTTACTAATAATAAATAATCGTGCCCCACAATTAAATTCGGTTTTGTAGAAAATGGGAATGCCGTACCACTAGCACATACAAGAGCACTAGTTCCCGAACCTGATGCTCCAGTAGAACCAGTAGCGCCTGTAAACCCTGACCAGTTTGCACCCACAATAAGACTAGCATTAGTAAGAAAAGTAAAGTTATTGATATTGATACCTGTAACATCATATAATTGCCAATCATAATCATCTGATGGGCTCACAGGCAAAATCGAAAATGCTAACGTGCCTGATTGGTAGCAAGTAAAACTATACCAATATGGATTTACAGCCGTATAAACAGTACCTGAACCATCGTTTGAGCAATTAGGCACAAATACTAATCCATTATCGCAACCTGATACACTTGGTTGAGATAGTGCATTAGTAATACATGCAGGGTTTGCAGAGCTAGGGCTTTGACCTGGCGTTGTACAAGTATTTTGCCCTTTAGCAGCAAAAGAAATTATTAAAAAAAGAAAAGTAAAAAAACGCATACATTTATCATTTAAGAATACATAAAAATAAGCAAAAAATGACAACTCCCTCATATCTTAAAAAAGGCGATGTAATTGCTATTACTTGCCCAGCAGGTTTTATGCCAAAAGAGAAAATAAATTTATGTGTAGAACGATTGCAAATAGAAGGTTATAAAGTAATTATAGGCAAAACAGTGGGCAGTAAATCAACCAATTATTTTAGTGGAACCGATTTAGCAAGGTTAAATGAAATGCAAGAATATTTAGATGATAAAAGTGTAAAAGCAATATTATGTGGGCGTGGTGGGTATGGCACAGGGCGCATTATTGACAAACTAAATTTTACAAAATTTGTACAAAATCCAAAATGGTTAATTGGCTTTAGCGATATTACGTTACTACATTCGCATATTTTTACCAACTATAAAATAGCTACGTTGCATGCACCCATGGCGGCGGCTTTTGCAAATGCTGCGCACAATCCTACTAATATTTTATCCTTATTATCCGCTTTAAAAGGGCATAAAAATAATTACCATATAAAACCAAGTAAGCTTAATAAAATTGGTGAGGCAAAAGGTAAATTGGTTGGTGGTAATATTGCGCTACTTGCAAATGCAGTGGGTACCGCATCAGATATTAACACAAAAAAATGTATTTTATTTATAGAAGATATCGGTGAGCAATTATATGCTATTGATAGAATGATGTATCAATTAAAAAGAAGTGGTAAGCTTACAAACCTTGCTGCGCTTATCGTTGGCAATTTTTCTGATATGCAAGATACCGATAGACCTTTTGGAAAAACGATCTATGAAATTATAAGCGATATCGTTGCTGAATTCGATTACCCTGTGTGCTATGGTTTTCCTGTGGGGCATGGCAATGAAAATGTGGCGCTAAAAGTTGGGGTAAAATATACATTGGAGGTAAATAAAAAAGGGGCGAGTTTGGTTGAGCTGTAAGGTGCAGAGCACCGATATATTTGTAGCTGCAATGCAGCACAAAGTTTTAAAGGTGCAGCGCACCGTAATATTGGTTTATAATTTACAAGATAGTGAAGAAATATTTCGGTGCGCTGCACCTGTGTTGCCTTTGTCATAATTTAAAAACTTCAAAGGTTTAGGTGCGCTGCACCTGTTTATTGCTAAAAGTATTTGTATAATTTTTATTCTTCACAAAAAAATGGGCGGATTGTGCAAATTCTCTTCATTAGTATTTACTTCTTTATTTTTTGCCCAATAAAGAATCAATAGCAGCATAATAAATGTCCGTTCCATTAATGTTTTTATGCGTAGCATCTGGCACGGTAATAAATGTATCTGTAGATTTTAAAACAGCTTTTAATTTTGATGCAGAACGATAAGGTATTACCCCATCTTTAGTACCATGAAAAATTACAATAGGATATTTTACATCTTGCAAATACTCATTGGTAGGAATTTTATAATTGGCCATGCTGCTAGATGGGTAAATGGGGGCATAGCAACTAAACAAAGCGGGTATGCTATAATAAGGGGTTTCTAAAATCAACATTTTTGCTTTTGTATTGCTAGCTATATAAGCTGCAATGCCCGTACCTAAAGACTTTCCATAGATGATAATGCTATCATTGCCAAATTTTACATCTGCCATTTTTTTTACTTGCAACGCTTGGTCGTACAATTTTTTTTCTGTTATTTCTCCAGTGCTTTTTCCAAACCCGGGGTAATCTTGCACCCATACTTCGTAACCAAGTTTTGTAAAAGGTTTTGTATAGGCGGCATAGTGTTCTACATTGTTCATATTGCCATGGTAATAAATAACAATACCCTTTCTTATTGAGTCTGTTGGAAAAAATTTCACTAAGCTCATGGTATCCGTTTCATTAAATGGCATTCGTATTTCTTCAAATTTACCATCAAATTTAAATGTATAATCGCTTGCCAATTTTGTGGGATGAAACAAAAATTTTTCTTGCAAATAAAATAATGCAATACCAGTGGATGCATAAAGTAGTAAAAGTATTTTTACCCAACGAAATATTTTTTTCTTATTAAATGTCATTATTATTTTTTAGTACTGCAAAATATCACGCAGCAAATTATGATATTCATTAAAAGATGGTAGGTTGTTATGCCCACCACCTACTATACGCAAGAGCGTAATTTTTTTAGGGCTAAGCGCCTGCAATTTTTCACTGTTGCTTATGGGGATTAACCAATCTTTTGTACCATGTATAATGTAAGTATGGCAGTTTACATGGGTTATCCATTTATCTGTACGCAATTGATATTTTAATAAATACTTCATGGGCAGTATGGGAATAAAACGCTCCATAGATTTTGCAAAATTAAAATATGGCGCATCCAATATTAAATACCTTGGCTTATTATCGCTAGCTAATTTTGCAGCAAAGCCGCTACCCAAGCTACGTCCGTAAACAATAATGTGGTGCTCTGCATACTGAACAGCAAGGGTATCATATACAAATTGCATATCGCTCAGCATATCTTTTTCGCTGCGCTTGCCAGTACTTTTTCCAAAGCCTCTATAGTCCACCAACACTACATCATATTTGTATCTGTAAAAATCTTTGGCATATTTTGCCCAGCCTTTTATGCTACGGCTATTGCCATGAAAATACAATACCAAACCAAGCGGTTTGTTTACATGAAAATGTAAGCCATTGATTCTTACACCAGGCTCCACATCAAAAAACAATTCATTGAAAGGCGCATCGTAACTGTATTTAAAATCTTGTTTTAATTTTTCAGGTTTAAAAATAACCCGCTCTTGTATAAAATATATTACGGCAAACAGTACAATGTAACCAATGATTATATAGAGTAATGTTGGGTTCAAAAAAATGATGCAATTAATGGTTAGAAATTATTCGCCAGTTTCTTTTCTCCATGCATACATACCGCCTGTAAGATTTACTAAATTGTTGTAACCGTATTTTTCTTCCAAGCGTTGTATTACCATGGCACTGCGAATTCCCTTTGCGCAATATAACACTACTGTTTTATCTTTTGGTATTTTTTCTATTAGCTCAAACACAGTGTTCATGGGAATGAGTGTTCCGCCAATATTAAAATCGTTGTATTCGAATTCTTCTCTCACATCTATTAAAACAATTTCTTCTTTGTTGTCTAACTTCTCTTTTAAATCTAATGGGGTGATAGAATTCATGTATCAATATCATTAAGTGAAGCAACTTTTTAATTGTGCCGACATTTAAGCTGGTGTTAGTATTTCATTAAAAATGGCTAAAGCCCAAAAAAAATAGCTTTGTGGCTAAAGCCACTTTAACCTATATTTTTTGCCCCCGAGCTAAAGCACGGGGCAATGCAACAAGGCAATAAGGTAATCCAACCATGCAATCTAAAGGAGCAAAATAGAGAAGTGCTAATCTTCAAACTGTAACCAACTATTATTTTGATGAACTTCACTATCAACTAATCAACCATTTTCAACAATCTTCAACTTTGAACCTTCAACCTTGAACTTTTTAATACCCATCTTCTTCATTATGAAAAACCCGTTTCATTTTTAAACCTGCTACCGGTGCTACTACTAATGGAAATTTCTCTACCAATACATTGCTTTGCTCCAATCCAAATCCTCTTTCTTCACTTAGTGATATTTCTTTTATCCAAAAGTATCCTTTCATTACAAGCTGTTCAAAAAATGGCAACTCATTATCTTGGCTAAGGAATTTTTCTAATACAATAAATTGAAAATCGCCTACTACATTATTTTTTTGTTGGCTTTCGTATCGGCTTGTAATATTTACTTCTCTGTTAGCCACTAAATCTTCTACCACTTTTTTAAACATTAAATTAATCTTTGGTGCTATTCTAAAGCCTAACCTAAACTCAACTCTTATAATATCATTGGGTATAATATGTGTTACCGAATATTCACTTGTATAAGGATCATCCAACGTATCCACATGCACAAACCAATAAATATCTGCACGTTTTGGTTTACCGCTTAGCACACTATACATTATTTTATGCTCTATCTCTTTTGGATTATCAGCACTTGTTAAATACACCAAATGCGTAGCATATTTTGGTACAGAGGAATCATTGCTTAGTTCTTCAAGCTTTGGTACATACTCATCTACACGTACAAACTCTACATATCTATTTTTAATTTTTCTTGCCCTATACCAAATGTACATTACAGCAAAGAGCAATCCTCCCACTATTAATGCTACGTAACCTCCATGAGGGAATTTTTCTAAATTGGCTATCAAGAAGCTTATTTCTATGGTTATAAAAACAGCAAGAAAAAGATAAATTAAGCCAGACTTTACACGCTTAGAGATTAAGAAATTAGCAAACAAAATAGTGGTAGATAGCATACAAAGGGTTATAGCTAAACCATATGCTGCACCCATAGCACTCGATGTTTTAAAATACAACACAATACCACAACAGCCCAAAAACAACAAAGTATTTATACCTGGAATATATAATTGTCCTTTTGCTTCCGAAGGATAATTTATTTTCATACGAGGCCAAAGATTCAAACGAATGGCTTCGCTTATTAACGTGAACGAGCCGCTAATTAATGCTTGACTTGCAATAATAGCCGCAAGTGTAGCAATGGCAATACCTGGCAATAAAAACCAATCCGGCATTAAACTATAAAATGGGTTTTGCATCTCCACAGCTGCAGGAAATTCTTTTAAAAATGCACCTCCATTTTCTTTTAATAATGATGGCGTTGCAAATACAGTATTTTTATTATGACTCAGCAAATAAGCGCCCTGCCCTAGATAATTAATGATAAGGCATGCTTTTACAGCTATCCAACTATAGCGAATATTGGCTCTACCACAATGCCCTAAATCACTATACAATGCTTCTGCCCCTGTAGTACACAAAAACACTGCTCCTAATAGCCAAAACCCTTTTGGATACTGGGTTAATAATTTAATACCATAATATGGGTTAAAAGCTTTGAAAATTCCCCAATAATCTGCAATATGTGTTATGCCCAAGAAAGCCAGCATACTAAACCATATGATCATTATAGGGCCAAACATTTTACCTATTGAGTTTGTACCAAACTGTTGCATAAAAAACAGCAACGTTAAAATACATAATACAATAATTACAATGGTGCTGGTGGTAATTTCCTTAAATGCAGGAATATTGCTCAAGCCTTCTATAGCAGAAGTTACAGAAATGGGTGGCGTTATCATACCATCAGCCAATAGTGCTGCACCGCCAATCATAGCAGGCACTACCAACCATTTTTTTTGTCTACGCACTAGCGTATATAAAGCAAAAATTCCTCCTTCCCCTTTGTTATCTGCCTTTAGTGTGAGTAGTACATACTTTATAGTAGTTTGTAAAGTAAGTGTCCAAATAATACAAGATAATCCCCCAATAATAAGTAGTTCTTCAATTGCTTTTCCATTTATAATCTCACTAAAAACATATAATGGAGAAGTACCAATATCTCCGTAGATAATTCCTAATGCAATAATGATACCTGCAGCTGAAACTTTGTTGACATGTTTGGACACGAAATAAAATTTAAATGAATGCTAATGTATGTTTGGTAAATACTAAACACAAAATCATTGCAAATGTAAAATGAAATCAATTATAAATAAGCAGAAAAGATTGCACGGGTTTTAAACAAAATGAGCCTTAATTTAGCTGTATATAAAAAATACATAACCATGATAACCTTTGATGCTACAAAAGATTATATTTTAGAAAATGATGCTGTACTACTTCGCCCACTTACAGAAAATGATTTTGAGCATTTACTATCCTTTGCACTAAACGAACCTGAGCTTTGGAAATTTTCCCTCGTATCTCCTTCAGGTGCAGAAGGCATGAAAGATTATATAGCCGCAGCTACTGATGGGAGAGCAAAGGGTGTAGAATATCCTTTTATCGTGTTTGATAAACGCACACTACAATATGCAGGCAGCACTAGGTTTTACGATATACAAATGAATAATAAATCGATGCAATTGGGTTATACATGGTACGGTAAAGCTTTTCAAGCAACTGGGTTAAATAAAAATTGTAAATTATTGTTGTTGCAATTTGCTTTTGAAACCTTGGGTTTGGAACGTATAGAATTTAGAGCAGACAACAATAATGAAAGAAGTAAAGCTGCTATGCGTAGTATTGGTTGTGTGGAAGAAGGCGTGTTGCGTAGCCATGTAGCTACCTATACTGAGCTAAGAAGAAATAGTATTATTTTAAGTATTTTGAAAAGCGAGTGGGAAAGTGGGGTAAAGAATAGGTTGGAGAAAAAAGTGAAAAGTATGTAAACCAAAAAGCGTACCCAAAAATGAATACGCTTTTATATCAGAAAATTACTTTATTTAATTCGGAATTTCAGCCACCGTCCAATTTTTATTTCTTCTATTATAAACTATGGTATAGTCCTTGCCATGTAATAATTTAAATGTTCTAAAACCATTGTAGTAAGGCAGTTTCAGCCAACCCCATTGGTATATTTCAAATTTTAATACAAACGCTTGCCCAGCTTTTATCGTTGCAGGTTGGTAGGTTCTTCCATCATCACTCAGTTGTACTGTTTCATCTTGGTTGCTTTGTATAGTAAGCGCTATCCATGATGGATCTGTTTGAGGATCTGACTGACCTGTAGTTGTAGTACCTGTATTTATTGGTGTGCCAGTATTACCTGGTGGAGTTGGTGGCGGTGGTGGCGGTGGTGGTGTAGTGGCACCAGTGTTTGCCCCTGTTGCCGTTGTGTTTGCTTTTGCTGCATTCCACCCACGAGTAATTGCCGTAAGTCTAGCTGCTTTTGCAGGGTGAGTGGCCGTTTGTTTTTCTGTACCAATAGCCGTCATAGCTGCTAGTGCTTGCTCCAAAGTACCTCCTTGCTTTTGTATCATATAGCCAGAAAATGCATCGGCTTCTATTTCTGATGGTACATTACTTCCTTTGCCACTTACCACATGGTCGTAATAATGATGCCCCATTTCGTGTGCCATTATACTTATGCTTGCCCATTTTGTTTTTGCATAAGCATCTATATCTTCTAAAAAATTATTGTCGTACACTATCCAACGCTGCCCACCACTAATGGTAGCATATGCATTTTGAATGCCGTTTTGTTCTTTTAAATTAAAATTTTCTGTCCACTTTATTACATCAAGCATAGTACTAACTACTTGCTTGGCTTCATAAACGGATTTAAAAGAATTTTTTAGTGAACGTGGCGGAATGATATAACCACATGAGGTAACTCTTTGTGCGATTGTTGTTGCAAAAATAATGGCTACAAAAATTGTTGACAGTACGATTCGTTTTAACATGGTAGGGGTTTTTTAGAAGGGAAAAATACAAATAATTATTGAAATGGAATAATGTATTTCACGGTATTTCTGCCTTCAAAAATACAATTTTGAGGAAAAAACTTTTGTCGATTAATAAATGGTGTTTATATAAATTTAATTAACATAAAAAAGGAGCAAGACTTTCATCTCACTCCTTTGTATTTATTTTCACATTTGCAAATTTTCACATTTGCAAATTTGTTTTTTATTCTTCTTCATCAAAACTCATCGCCTCTTTAGTAGTCATCAACGTTTCGTATTCTTCTTTGCTTCCTACAATCATGTTTTCAAACTCACGCAAGCCCGTACCCGCTGGTATATGATGACCTGTAATTACGTTCTCTTTCAAACCAAGCATTGGATCCATCTTGCCCTGTATAGCTGCGCTAGATAATACTTTGGTAGTTTCTTGGAACGATGCCGCAGATATCCAACTTTGTGTACCCAACGATGCTTTTGTAATACCCAACAACAACGGTGAAGATGTGGCAGGTTTCGCATCACGGAATTCAACTAGTTTTTTATCGTTTCTTCTTAAGATAGAATTTTCTTCACGCACATCACGCAATGTTACAATTTGTCCTGTCTTTAGTTTTGTGCTATCGCCATGGTCAGTTATAACTTTTTTGTCGTAGATGTTATCGTTCTCTACATTAAACTCTTGCTTATCTTCTGTATCTCCTTCTAAGAATATGGTATCACCTGCATCTTCTATCGTTACTTTTCTCATCATTTGGCGTACGATTACTTCTACGTGTTTGTCGTTTATACGCACACCTTGCAATCTGTAAACCTCTTGTATTTCATTTACCACATACTCTTGTACTGCAAACGGACCTCTAATGGCTAAGATATCAGCTGGTGCTGTTTGTCCATCAGATAATGGAGAACCTGCTTTTACGAAATCACCATCTTGTACAAGAATCTGACGACTCAATGGTACCAAGTATTTACGAACCACACCATCTTTTGCTTCAACTATAATCTCCCTGTTACCACGCTTAATAGCTCCAAATGCAACCACACCATCAATTTCACATACAACCGCAGGATTACTAGGGTTACGTGCCTCAAACAATTCTGTTACACGAGGCAAACCACCCGTAATATCTTTCAACTTGCTCAATACACGAGGTATTTTTACCAATACTTGTCCGCTTCTTACATCATCTCCTTCTTCAATTACAATGTGAGAGCCTACTGGTAAGTTGTAACTTTTCTTCTCCTTACCTTCTACAATAATAGATGGCAATTTGGTTTTATCTTTTGTATCAATAACCACTTTTTCTCTATGTCCTGTTTGTTCATCAGCTTCATCACGGTAAGTAATACCTTCTAATAATGCATCAAACTTAATAGTACCACTTACCTCTGCTACAATTACGTTGTTAAATGGATCCCAAGTACAAATAGGATCACCTTTTGCAATTTTTTGTCCGTCTTTTACTTTCAATACAGATCCGTAAGGAATGTGCATACTGTTCAACAAACGATCAGATTTTACATCTATATTTCTTACCTCACCAGTACGACCAATTACCACCACTTGTTTTTTACCCTCTGCATCTTCTGTAGATACGGTACGCAATCCATCAAATTGTAATGTACCATCAAACTTAGCGTACAAGCTAGATTCAACCGAAGTAGAACCTGCCACACCACCCACGTGGAAAGTACGTAATGTAAGCTGTGTACCAGGCTCACCAATAGATTGTGCTGCTATAATACCAACTGCATCTCCACGCTGTGCAATAGTACCCGATGCTAAGTTTTTACCATAACATCTTACACATACACCACGCTTGCTTTCGCAAGTCAATACAGAACGAATTTCAACTGTATCAATGCCACTCTCGTCAATTATTTTTGCGGTATCTGCGCTTATTTCTTCACCGGCTACTGCAAGTATTTCTTCCGTTACTGGGTGAACAACATCATGCAAACTCATACGCCCCTCTATTCTATCACTCAATGCTTCAATAATATCTTCGTTATCTTTCAATGCCGAAGTTGCAATACCACGAAGGGTTCCACAATCTTCTTCATTAATAACCACATCTTGCGCCACATCTACCAATCTTCTTGTAAGGTAACCAGCATCCGCAGTTTTAAGAGCGGTATCAGCCAGACCTTTACGAGCACCATGGGTAGAGATAAAGTACTCCAATACACTCAAACCATCTTTAAAGTTTGCCAGAATTGGGTTTTCAATAATCTCACTTCCAGATGATCCAGATTTACGTGGCTTAGCCATCAAACCCCTCATACCTGCAAGCTGCTTAATTTGTTGTTTAGATCCACGAGCACCTGAGTCAAGCATCATATAAACAGAGTTGAACCCTTGCTTATCTTGTGCCAAATCACGTATCAATGTTTCTGTAACTTTTGTATCCACACGACTCCAGATATCAATAATTTGGTTATAACGCTCGTTGTTTGTAATCAAACCCATGTTATAACTATCCATTACTTCCGATACTTCGCCATGTGCATTTTCTACCAATTCTTCTTTAATAGCCGGTATAATCAAATCATTAATGTTGAACGATAATCCACCACGGAATGCCATGCGGTATCCTAAGGTTTTAATATCATCCAAGAAACGAGCAGTGATAGGAACAGATGTCCACTTAATAATATCACCAATAATTTCTCTCAAGTTTTTCTTTGTAAGCAATGCGTTTACAAATCCCACTTCTTTTGGTACATGTTGGTTAAATATAACACGACCTACTGTTGTTTCTATCAATTTAAAAGTAAGGCTACCATCATTGTTACGATAGTTTGCTTTTACTTTTATGTTTGCATGCAAGTCAATCATTTTCTCATTGTAAGCAATGATAACTTCCTCTGCAGAGTAAAAAGATTTTCCTTCACCCTTTACAATATCATCGCCAACGGTTTTCTTTCCTTTGGTGATGTAATACAAACCAAGTACCATGTCCTGAGAAGGTAGGGTGATTGGCGTACCATTTTGTGGGTTAAGAATATTATGAGAAGACAGCATTAACAATTGTGCTTCCAAAATAGCGGCATTGCTCAAAGGCACGTGAACCGCCATTTGATCTCCATCGAAATCGGCGTTGAACGCAGATGTAACCAATGGGTGAAGTTGTATTGCTTTTCCTTCGCCTTTTACTATTTCGTCTCCCATGGTCTTTTTACCCTTTGAAATGT
>JANOZW010000326.1:0-5430 GCA_031429575.1 Ferruginibacter sp. | reverse complement strand
AACTCGTTTTCGTGAAGCGACCGCCGTTGTTGGTATGCAGCGCAAGCAGGGCAGCAAAGCGTACCAACAACACTTGCTGAAACTATAAATTATACAAAACAAACGACTCACCCATCATAATGTGTGAGCATATTAAATTTTGCTTTTACTGGCATTCCAAGTTTTCTAAAAAACTTTCGAGTAACAGTTCGTTTTCGTGCAGCGACGGCCTTTGTTGGTATGCGGTGCAGGTAAATTAGCCAAGCCGTACCAACAACACTTGCTGAAACTATAAATTATACAAGACAAACGACTCACCCATCATAATCTGTGAGCGTATTAAACTTCGCCTTCATTGGCATTCCAAGTTTACTAAAAAACTTTCGAGCAAAAGTTCGTATTCATGCAGCGACCGCCGTTGGTATGCAGCGCAGGTAAAGCAGCCGAGCCGTACCAACATCACTTGCTGAAACTATAAATTATACAAAACAAACTCCTCACCCATCATAATGTGTGAGCATATTAAATTCATCTATACCTGTGGCATAAAACTTAGCAGATGAATAATAATAATCTTCAGCGTTGATACATAACCCCGCTTTTACAGGATTGAAATGTATGTACCCAATTTTTTGATAAAACACTTTTGGAGAAAACAAATCGACACTTAGTGGGTTTCTTTCCCATATTTGATACATTCTATCTTTGGCATTTACTTTAAAAGTCTCTAATAAAGTAGGATTATTCTTTTGTAAATCTTCTTTTATTTTTTGTGCGGTAAATGTCATAAAACTATGTTGCAACTTTGCCTTTGTAGTAGGTGGTATTTGTTGCCAAACTAAATGAATGTGATTGCTCATTATAACAAAAGCATACACTTTCACTTTGCTTTCTTTTACACAAAATTGCAAACTTGCTACAATTATGTCTTTGTATTTATCTTCTTCTAAAAAATGCTGCCAGTTAAGTATTGTGGCAGTATAAAACTGTGGCCACTCGGTAGCGTATATCATATTTTAAAAATACGATTTTTTATGCAAGCGCTACACGAGTTGTTGGTACGCTTGGCTGCCCTGCTTGCGCTGCATACCAACAACGGCAGCATAAATGTACAAAACAAAACCCAAACAAAGAGGCTGCCCAAAAGAGCAGCCTCGTACTTATAACCAATAAAATTTTTATTATAGTATCATCAATTTATCTGATAATATTTCAGCGCCTTTTTCATCCAATACTTTTACTAAGTATGTACCTTTTGATGGACGACTTGTGAGGTTTACTTGTTGTACTTGTTGGCCTTTGCTCAAACCAGTTCTAGCGGTTTGCATGGCTCTACCAGCAAGGTCAGTAATTACAATAGTGTAAGTGCCTTGGAGTTTTCCACCAAGTGCTACATTTTTTTAATGGTTGGTGTCCCCACCAACCATTAAATTTCGCATGAAAGAAAGTACCCTTTTAATTATTGGTCTTTTAGCAATTTTTTACAAATACTAAATTATAATACCTTACAAGAAATGGTTGGTGGGGCCACCAACCATTAAGTAAACAGCATTGGCTATATAAATGAGAAGTTTAAGCAAGCCATTAAAGGGATAAATGCACTACAAAACCATCATCCCCCCAAAATACAAAGAGGCTGCCCAAAAGAGCAGCCTCGTACTTATAACCAATAAAATTTTTATTATAGTATCATCAATTTATCTGATAATATTTCAGCGCCTTTTTCATCCAATACTTTTACTAAGTATGTACCTTTAGATGGACGGCTTGTTAAGTTTACTTGTTGTACTTGTTGGCCTTTGCTCAAACCAGTTCTGGTAGTTTGCATGGCTCTACCAGCAAGGTCAGTAATTACAATAGTGTAAGTGCCTTGTAGTTTGCCACCAAGTGCTACGTTAAATGTAGAACCTGTTACAGGGTTAGGAAACACCGTATTTTCGTTTATTACACTAGTGTTAGCTGGAATCAATTTAGCAAAAGAATTTGCTCTAGCTTCGTCAGCCTCTTTTTGAAACAATAAGTTTCCACTAGCAAGGTCAGATGCATTGTACACAACATCAGAACCTTCTATTTTTGTAGCAGCTAAATCTGTAATGTTCATTTTATAATAACCTACAAACGTTGTAGCACTTGATAGTATTACGTTTCCATCAGCATCTACTGCAGCACCATTGGCTGTGTAGTTTGCAGGCAAACCAGAAATGGTTCCTTTAAAAGTAGTAATACGAGTATTTACATCTACCACAAATACATTTTTTGTAGCAGAAATAATGTACAATTTGCCATACGCATCAGCAATCATATCTCCACCCCAGCTGCTGCATTTGTTGTGTATAGAAAGTCCTTTATTTTCTTCCGCATCTACCAAAGCACCAAGGTCTGTAACTACTGGTTTTCTACCAGTGGTAAATTTGTATAAATGATTGCCATCATTGGTTACTGCATAACCACTATTATCAGAAGCTATTACCATTCTAGTAATGTTATTGGCTTCTTCCATGTTTCCACTTGGTACATAGCCAGGTATTGCTACACCATAAAAAGAAGGTGCATCATTTTTTACATTGGCATCCATCCAACGCAATTGCCCCATGCGCATAGGTACAAAAAACAATTTTTCGTTTCGCTTATCATAAGCAGCCGCAGCTACAAAAGTAGAAGTTGGAAATTGTGCAGCACTTAAGCTTGTGCCATCATTTACGGTTGTTTGGTTTAGTGTTTTCTTCGCCTCTACATCTGTTATGGTAAAGTTAGATTTTGTTCTATCAAAAATCGTTTTATCCACTTGGCCTGTGCTTAAATCTACTTGGCGAATGTTCATCCACATGTAGTCTTTGTTACCATCGCCTGTGATGGCATAGCCTCTGTTTGCACTTTGTGCCCCAGCTACAAAAGTTGTAGCTACTAATCCTGCTGTTAGTAAAAGTTTAAAATTCATAATCTAGATTTTTAAAGTTTATAATTGAAGTACAATTTACGAAAATATTATTATATCAAATATTATTTTTTTATGAACGGTATTAATTTAATGTTTTTAACATATTATAAAGAGAATGTTACAAAAGCGCAGTCGGTTTAATTTTATTTTGCCGAGAAGGCGGTAAGGCGTTTTTTTGAAATGAAAGGCGGAAAGGAAAATGCTCCTCCACAGGCGGACAGGTTCGCATTTTTAAGACCCCAAAATCAACTAATCAACAATTTAACAACGCAACCATTAAACAAACCCGCAACCCGTAAACTCGTAACCCATAACTCAATTCTTGTGATACTTCACCAACCCATCCATCGGGCTTTTTATAACCGTACCCAGTTTAAGTTCATAATCGTTACACATTTGTTTAAGCACATCTTTAAACCCAAAAGCCACACTACCTACAAAATTTATAGGCAACGACCAACTTTCTCTGTATTTATATATATGGTTAAAGAAAAAGTCATTTATGCTGTCTTCTATAATATTTTCAATCATATAGTGCCCCCTATTTTCTATCAAAAACGGCACAAAACTAGATAAGAATCGATTTGGCAACGGTTTTTTGTACACATTATCAAGCATATCATCGACATTATGCGGGTATTTTGCTTCAAATTTATCCATTAGCTCCGCATCAAAGGTTTTGTATAAATAATGCTGTAACACTTTTTTACCAAGGTGTGTGCCACTGCCTTCATCACCCAAAATAAAACCAAGCCCAGGACTATTCTTTACCACTTTTTTTCCATTGTAGTAGCATGAGTTAGACCCCGTACCTAAAATACATGCAATACCTTTTTCATTTCCACAAAGCGCCTTTGCTGCACCAAGCAAATCATGCTGTACACTCACTTTAGCGGTTTTATATACCTTTTTCAAACTCCTTTTTATCAAAGCCACATTGGTATCATTGCTACAACCTGTGCCATAATAAAAAATTTCATCAATATGTATTTCCCCAGTTTTGGGTAACAATTCTTTTGTGAGAATAGAAGCCAATACTTCATCATTCATAAAATAAGGACTAATACCCTGGGTAATAATCATTTTCTTTTTATTGCCTTGCAAAAGGCACCATTGTGTTTTTGTAGAACCGCTGTCAGCTATCAGTATCGTATGCATTTTGGATTAATTGAGCAAACAAGATAAAACATTCACATTAAAAACTGCCCGAAAAAATTATCTTCGCAAAAATTTATTAATTGAAGTTCTTTAAAAGGAAAAATCACGTGTTTGTTTTGGGGCTGTGAGCAGGTTGCATTACTCAGCATTTGTTCGGGCTGTACGCTGTACCTCCGCTACGCTGCGGTGCCGCTTCCATCCCGCAGCCCTTCAGCAATAAATCTTTGTTCAACAAAGTTCACACGCATCAAACTTCTTTTTAAAAACTTACAGTTGTACAACATAAAAATATGATCAATAAAAAATTCAACATCTGGCTTCCGTTGCTTTTAAGTATTACCACTATTATCGGTATGTTTATGGGTTATAAAATGAGAGATTCCATGCCTGGGCGCAAATTCTTCTCTATGGAAAAACGTTCTTCCCTGCAAGAAATAACGGATTTACTAAACACCCGCTATGTGGACGAAGTAAATATAAAAAGCCTTACCGATACTGCCATACAGGTGATACTCAGCAAGCTAGACCCCCACTCTGTTTTTATTCCTGCAAAAGATTTAGAACAAATAAACGACGAAATAAAAGGCAGCTTTTACGGTATTGGAATTGCGTTTAGCATTATCGATGACAGCTTAAACGTTATTCAAATTGTAGATAATGGCCCGTCAGAAAAAGCAGGCTTAGAAACAGGCGATATCATTTTAAAAGCTGGTGATAGTGCCCTTTCAGGTAAAAAAATATCCACCGAAAGAATACGAAATATTTTAAGAGGGCCACAACAAAGCAAAATAAAACTAACCATTTTGCGCAGCGGAAAAACAATTACGGCTGAGGTTGACAGAGGTACTATACCCATTGCAAGCCTCGATGCATATTACATGCTAGATAGCACCACTGGCTATATCAAACTAAATAAGTTTAGTTCTGAAACCTACAAAGAGTTTATGAATGCCCTGCTTTCGCTCAAAAAATTGAATATGCAAAAACTAGTGCTTGACCTGAGAGGCAATGGCGGTGGAGTGCTGGATGAAGCTACTGAAATAGCAGATGAATTATTACCTGGCGATAAATTAATAACCTACACAGAAGGATTGCATCACCCCAAAAAAGAATACCGATGCCGCAGAGAAGGGCAATTTGAAAAAGGAAAAGTAGTAGTGCTAGCCGATGAAGGGAGTGCAAGTGCTAGCGAGGTTTTAATGGGTGCGTTGCAAGATTGGGATAGAGCCACCATTGTTGGCAGACGCAGCTTTGGCAAGGGTTTGGTGCAAGAGCAGTATGACCTTAGCGATCGAAGTGCACTTCGCCTCACCGTTGCACGCTATTACACACCCATAGGTAGAAGCATACAACGC
>JANOZW010000325.1:0-5289 GCA_031429575.1 Ferruginibacter sp. | reverse complement strand
ACACGCCTGGTAATAATGTAATATATTTTAGCCCATCCCACTATGTAGAAAAATACGATTCAAAATCGTTTAAGGCTTTAGGCTCACTTACTTATTTATATGTAGGTTGTAAAACCAAAAAAGAGTCTGATGAATTAACTGAAACAGAATCTACAACCAAGTGGAACGAAAGAAACCTTTCAGTACAATATACCAATATACCAAAAAACGAATTGGCCGTTTTAAACGTTGTAGATGGTACTATTGAATTATATGACAAGAGAACTGGTTTTCTTACAAATGTTGGTTTTAGCATTCCGGAATCTATTAAACTAGAATCAAATTTTAATTTTAGCTATACAAATGGTATTTGGTGGTTTTTTCAGAAAGAAAAAAGGCAATGGGTGGGTTGTAAATAAGATTAAAATAAAAATCACAAACTCTATCATATCATATTTATTAAGTAAGGAATGATTGGGCTTTTTTATAATTAATTTTTATCCTAAAAAAATTAAGTTTAATTAACATTGTGAATTTAATAATTTTTTGTTTTATAGAAACTAGAATGTGTTGGTGTAGATAACTATTAAAAATATTGTTTTATTTTTAAATTACTGCATTTTATTGAAAGATGATATTACTCCAACGCAAATGCAAACACAGTAATACTTCCATCTGCACTGCCTGAATTTATCATAGCAAAAGCATATTCACCTCTGGTCAAACTTTTATCAACAACCAGTTCCCAATAACCTTCTCTTATTTTTTTTACACTAAACGTATATTTTTCTCCTGTTTTTTGTTTCTTACTACCAAAAGGAGACATGCCAGGGTTTTTTTGTAGCAAAATTTTTCGCTTGCCATTTTTCTGTTCTACTTTGTACAAAACAATGTTTTTGGATGGGTCATTCATGCTGCCCATCATACTGCTAATGGCAGATACATCAATACCATTGGCTGCCATCATTGAATCTGCTGCAGAAGATGACTTACTGCCGGCTGTACCGTTGGAAAAAACAAAGGAAAGGTTTTTATTATTTTCTATACGAACCGTTGATTTTTCGCCATCTAAAATATAAGCGCTTTCCGAGCCACCCATACCTCCAAATTTTACTTTGGATTCTAATTTGGATGAACCCTTTTCCAGTCTTGTAACTTTGTAGCCATTGTCTTTTTTTAACCAATAAACTTCGTTGCTAAATTCAGGCTCAGGGTATTGTTGTGCCATTAATAGTAAACTGCAGCATTGCATAATAATTGATAGCATAAAATATTTCATATTGATTGATTTTTAGAATTTATAATTTTAGAAAGATTGTTTACATCAAGAGGTGTCACCTCAAGTTGCAACTCACTATTCACCACTCACCTTTCTAACAAACCGCCACCCTACAAATATTTGCACTACATTATTTTTCGCATCTGCGCTGCTGAATGTTGGCTGTTGCCCACTTTGTAAATCTTTATACACATTAGCCAGACTTACATTATATCTTCCGCCAATAATTAAGCCCGCAAAGGGATGCACTTCTGCACCCACAGCATAACCATAATCCATTCGGTTATACAAATTCATAATATTATCGTATGAGCCTGAGCCGCCAGTGTTTTTTGTACTGTCAGCTTGGGCACTTACTAAATATGCAGTTTGTGCACCAAAGAGTAATGAAAAGTATTTGCTAATATTAATAGATGCCAACTGTCCAAACTGTATGTAATCCAGGTTTACATTGCCTGTGTTGGTGCCATTTTTATAATCATACCCTTGGCGAGAAAAAACCAATTCAGTGCGGGAACTGATAATTTTTTTTGATGCTGGAGCCAATAAAACACCTACATTAAACCCTGACTTAGTACCACTATTTATAGAAGACGCATTGGATACTTTAGCAAAATTTATACCTGCTTTTATTCCAAATTGTGCTGTTCCAAAAAGCGGAAACATTAATAAGAAAACTACGATTATATTTTTCATATAATTATTTTGAAAGTTAAAAAATATTGAAAACAGTTTTTATACACCTAATCACTGTTCTTCCAGTCTATACCAAAAGCGAAAACCATAAACTCTTTCAACTCCATATTTTTTACCCACACAAATCCATATTCACCTGCTTCTAATTGTTCGGGCAATTGTATCTGGTAATTATCTTTGCCAATTGTTTTTACACTAAAGTTTAGCAGCTTTCCTTTTGCTTCATCTTTATCTGCCAGCAGCCCTTCTTTTGCATTTACCGTTACTTCTCTTTTTTGCTCTACGGGTATAAATTGGTATAACTTTACGTAAGAGGTAAGGTCAATAACATCTCCACTGGTTTTAATAAAAAATACAATATCTTTTTTGGCTACAAACCTTATTTTGGAAGAAGCAGCATCCATACTCAATATTTGCTTGGCACCTTTTAAACCAAGCGTTTTCTTTTTTGTTGTCATTAATGCGTTGGCATTTTCTAACTTAATTAATTTATTATCGCTTTTATCAAAATAGTAAGGCTGGTTTATAAATTCAGGTGTGGGCAAAACAATTTCCTGTACAGCTACTTTAGCTATTGGTTTTTTAACTATTGGTTTTTGGTGCTTTACAATAATGGTATCATACTTTGCTCCTTTTTTTACTGTCTTATTTTGGCACAATGCAGTAGCAGGCAAACATAAATTGCTGCTTAAAAATAAAAGTGAAATAATATAGTTTTTTTTCATCATCAACAATTTTTAAAAATTAAACTTACTTGCTTATTTATTAGATAACAATAGAACAAAAGTTAGTGCGTTACCTAAATCTTCTTTTGGTTATTCTTAATCATCACTTAATTTTTTTACCGTAAACTTTACAAAACTCTCACCGCCTTCTTGCCCTAACAGCAAAATAGTTTGTTCTTCTTCTTTCAACTCAAACTTCACTTGTGTTGGGAAGGCAGGCATTATGCTTGCCATTAATGTTCTTGCCTCTGCATTTGTACCTGTATAAGTGCCTTTGCCGTTTAAATGCGGACAAGTAATTTGTATTAAGGGAGTAATTGGTGGTGCCCGTTTAAAAAATATTTCTACCCAAGGGTTGCCACCCTGTGTTGCAGGTGGAATAAGCCGAATACTGCTAACACCCAATATATGAATGGTGCCGCTACCTGGTTGTAGTTGCTGAATTGTACAGCGGCCTTTATAATTTAATGAACTGGTTGTATTTCTGTTTTCTTTTTCTATCACTGTAGCTTCTTTGCCTGTCACTGATACGATAAAACTCCCTGTGTCGATATAGTTTGCTGCACCCATTTGACTTCCAGCACCAGCTTCCTTCAAACTATGTACCATGGTAACTTTATAGGCATTATCGTAAATGAGGATGTTGCTTACCATAAAATTATATTGCTGACCAATAGAGGATGACAAAAGCTGCTTAGGAGAAACACTTACCGCAACAAGGGCAGGTACAGGAACTTTTTCGGGTGCTTTAAAAATAGCCGAGCCATTTGTAGAGGCAGAAATAAATCCTATAGTACTGTTACCTTTTTCAATACCATTTACTTTCCAATTCATTTTTGGGTATTCAATTTTAAGGGGTATTACTTCGTTACCATCTGAATCTGTAACGTCAGTAAAAGCTCCTACAATTTTTAATCGTATGCTTTTATTTACTTTTACCCTTGCATATTTAGGAGATATTTTTGCTTGACTAAAATTTACATACACACTAAAATGTTTAATGCTTCCTATAATTGTTTTTGCTACCGTATCCGTTACTGTTTTATTAAGCTTATACCATTTGCCGGTTTCATCCTGCATGGCAATACCCATTAAGGCCTGTGCATTGTTTGCTGTATCTTCATTGGCATAATTAAAAACAATGGTTGCGTTTTTATTAAATTGAATACCTGAAGGCTCCATTTTATACCCTTTTCCGTTTCCATTCGGCGCCATATTTTCAACTGGTTGTATGCTGATATTTGTTTTTTTAGATAGTGCATCTTCGGGAAAAATTAATGTTATTACTCCATCCGATGAAGAAATACTACCACCATCTTTCCCGATTTTTAATTCAGTTTTATTACCATCATCTTTGCCAAAGCCTGTAATTGCGGGCTTGGCAGTTGTATCTTCCGTTACTTCAGTTTGTGCAACTGCATTTATTGCAATCAATAAAAAGAGAAAAACGATTATTTTTTTCATGTTATTACTTTTTATTTATTGCTTTGTTAACGGGTCTTCGTTAGAACTCATCATTAATGTTTGAGGCGATGGGTCAGTTTTATTATACCCGGCTCCTAAAAATGCCAGTACTATTTTTCTTCCATCCGTATAATTAAAAATAATGGAGTAATCATTTACCATGTATTTGCCTGAACCACTTGTTACCGCAGGGTTTAAGCAGGAAATATATTCGTGGTACAATTCTTTTAATGCTCCGTTGTCTGTAAATGTTCCGCTGTTTGTAAAAGTAATGGAAGGAACATTTCCGTTTACGGCTTTCATGGTATAGGTGCCATTAAACGTAGCGCCATTTACAGAAGGCAGTTGGTAAAATGTCCAGTCTCGTTGGTTTTTAGTTACCATCATTTTATCGCCTTGCAGCCTGAAAGGAAAATTTCCGAAAGGCATTTGTAGTACGCCTTTCCCATTGCTAAAAGTATAAGTGCCCCAATCTCTGTCATGCAATTGTGGTGGCAGTTGTGTGTGTATGCCATCCAACCCTTCGGTCGGAAATTTATTTCCAAAATAAAGCTGCCCGTTACTTAAAAAAATGGGTGAGAACACTTCTAACCGCAAGCCCGAATTTGCACCGGTAGATTGTATAGTGCCCTGCCACAAACCCACAACCCCATTACCTATTAGAGAACCGGGAGATAAAACAGCTCCATTAAAATCAGCAAAATGTAAGGAGAATAAAAATGACTCAACAGCATTGCGGTACGTTCTTCTATCTGTAGCATAATACAATGATGAGCCGTTGCAATATTTTCTTGATTCTAAAATGGCAATTCTTTCAAAACGGTCGTTCACTTTTATTAGAAACAATTCCAACCCATATTCTGTACCAAACTGTGTTCCATCATTTATTCTGATACCGCCTTTTCCTCTTAAATATTCCCAACCGTTGTACGATTTTTTTATTGCGTTCTTACTAAATTTTCCATCGCTTTGATACATTGGGCTGCCTTTGTATAAAACGGTTACCTCTTCAAAACTTTGTATGAGGGCTTGTTCCAAACTTATTGCGTTGTTTATTGATGGCAATATTTGTATAGCCACATGTTCACCTGCGGGAATGTTTGTAGGTTTAAAAACTACACCATCATCAAATTTTTCTTCGCTCCA
>JANOZW010000324.1:0-22691 GCA_031429575.1 Ferruginibacter sp. | reverse complement strand
CGCCGCCTACACAAGCTGTTACGATGCCATATTTTTTATTCAGTCTCTTCATATCGTTTACCAATTGTATGGTAAGTTTACAGCCCGTGCACCCAAGCGGATGGCCAAGGGCAATGGCACCACCATTTACGTTTACGATTTCAGGATTTAAACCAAGCTCACGAATTACAGCCAAAGCTTGGGATGCAAATGCCTCGTTTAATTCAAACAAATCAATATCGTTTAGCGTCATACCTGCTTGCTTCAAAACCTTTGGCACAGCCTCCACAGGCCCAATGCCCATAATGCGTGGATGCACACCTGCGCTTGCACAATTTACCAAGCGGGCAATGGGCTTTAAACCCAACTCATTTACCATACGCTCACTCATTACCAGAACAAAAGCCGCACCATCACTCGTTTGTGAGCTATTGCCTGCGGTTACAACACCACCTGCCGCAAAAGCAGGTTTTAGTTTTGCCAATCCTTCAATACTTGTATCTGTACGCACACCATCATCTGTATCTACAATGTACGATTTTGTTTTACGCTTGCCAGTTTCATCCACATAAACTTGCTCTACATTTATGGGTAAAATACCGCTTTTAAAATAACCTTCTTTTATAGCGTTCGCTGCTTTTACATGGCTATTGTAACTAAATAAATCTTGATCTTCTCTGCTCACTTTATATTCATTGGCAACCGCTTCGGCAGTTAATCCCATGCTCAAATAATAATCGGGTTCGTCTTTTGCAATGCTGTATGCAGGTACGGTTTTCCAACCAGCAGTTGGTACAAGGCTCATACTTTCTGCACCACCAGCTATAAAACACTCGCCCATGCCGCTACGAATTTTTGCAGTAGCCATAGCAATAGCTTCCAAGCCACTTGCACAATATCTGTTAATGGTAATACCTGGTGCAGTAAAACCTACAGCCTTTGCTGCAATAATGCGACCTACCTGTAAGCCTTGCTCCGCCTCGGGTACAGCATTTCCTACAATTACATCATCCACACGTTTTGGATCTAGCTGTGGCACGGTTGCTAGCAAACCTTTTATTACATCTATCGCCAAATCATCGGGACGAGTAAATCTAAATCCTCCTTTTTTACTTTTTGTAATGGCAGTTCTAAAGCCTGCTACAATGTATGCTTCTTGCATGATAAACTTTTTGACAACTGACCACGGACGACTGACCACGGTTTAGTTCTTTATGAAATTAATTTTTTTTTTATTCTTTTGGGCTGTCAACATTGAATCTTTATTCAACATTGATTCGGGCTATCCGTTGCAATCTTTTTTGTCTTAGGCACAAAAAAGGATTTCCACTTCTATCCCGCAGCTCTTCATCGGCATATCATTTTTCAACTTTTATTGACATATTAGATCCGCATTATCTCTTGTCTAAAATCTTATATCTGTAATCTAAAGTCTAATTTAGTTGTTTATGCAACTTTCTTGTTCAAAGATATAAATTTTACTCTAGTTACAAAAAAAATGATGAGTTATCTTTGCGCACATTATGTACAAAATCATTCGCAGTATTTTATTTATGTTCGATGCAGAAAAAGTGCATCATTTTTCAATGAATGGACTGAGAGTTCTTTGTAGGGTAAAGTTTATAAAAAATATTATAGTTCAAAATTATCGTAGTTGCGAGTTACGAGTTGGGAGTTACGAGTTAAACAACCCGAAACCCTTAACTCGCAACCCGAAACTTTTGGAACTTCCCTTCAAAAATATTGTGGGCTTAGCCGCAGGCTTCGATAAAAATGCTAAATATTTAAACGAATTAGAAGCACTCGGTTTTGGTTTTGTAGAAATAGGAACCGTTACACCACTACAACAAGCAGGAAACCCCACCCCACGTTTATTCAGATTACCAAAAGATAAAGCACTCATCAACCGCATGGGATTTAATAATGATGGCGTTTTAGTTATAGCAGAAAGACTTCGTAATTGGCAGTTGGCAATTGACAATTTGCAGTTGGCAAAAGAGCCTTCGCAAATTGAGAACCAATTGCCCACTGCCCACTGCAAACTGATTATTGGAGGCAACATCGGCAAAAATAAAAACACCCCCAATGAAACTGCATGGAAAGATTATGAAATTTGCTTTAATGCCTTACACGATTATGTAGATTATTTTGTGGTAAATGTTAGTAGCCCTAACACGCCAGGCTTACGAGAGTTGCAAGAAAAAGAACCGTTAAAAAAAATTCTTACACACTTACAAAACCTGAATAAAAGCTTTGCACAGCAAAAACCAATTTTATTAAAAATTGCACCCGACCTTACACAAACACAAATAGATGATGTGATAGATTTGGCACAAGAAATAAATTTAGATGGGTTGGTAGCTGCAAATACAACAATAAACAAGGATAGCTTAATAACAACAAAAGCAACACTCGAGACTATTGGTGCAGGCGGCTTGAGCGGATTGCCATTAAAAGATAGAGCAACAGAAATGGTAAGATATATTAGCCAAAAAACAAATGGCAAAATGCCCATCATTGCAAGTGGCGGAATTTTTACTGGAGAAGATGCGCAAGAAAAATTAGATGCGGGTGCATGTCTTATTCAAGTGTGGACAGGCTTTGTATACGAGGGGCCAGCCATTGTAAAAAAAATTACTACGTATCTTGCGGGCGAAAATAAGTAATAAGGAAATAATTAAGCATAATAATTTAGAAAAGAAATGGAGCATTTATTTACATCAGAAAGTATCATTAGTTTTTTTGTATTGGTATTATTAGAAATTGTTTTAGGCATAGATAATGTAATTTTTGTAAGTATTATTATTGACAGATTACCAAATAGTAAAGAAAAAGCAGCAAGAAGAGTTTGGATGATAACGGGTATTATTGTACGAAGTCTTTTATTAATGGCGCTTGGTTGGTTACTTTCACAAAAAGGAAAACCATTGTTTCATATTGCAGGTAAAGGTTTTGACCTTGCAAGTTTGGTAATGCTATTAGGCGGATTATTTCTTATTTATAAAACAGTAAGGGAAATACATCATAAACTTGAAGGAGAAGATGATACACTTGGAGGGGCAAATAAACCACCGCTAACTTTTGGTAAAGCTATCTTTCAAATAATGTTGATAGATATGGTGTTTTCTTTTGACAGTATTATTACCGCTGGCGGTACCGCAGACCATGTAGAAATAATGATTGCTGCCGTTGTAATTGCCATGTTCATCATGTTTTTATTTAGCCCAAAAATTTCTGCATATATACATAAGCATCCATCCTTAAAAATGCTGGCTTTATCATTCTTAGTTATGATTGGTCTTACACTTGTAATAGAAGGTTGGGATAACGAAAAAGCACATGATTTACATTTAAAAAACTACGTTTATTTTGGTATGGCTTTTTCTTTTGTGGTAGAAATACTTAACATAATACTTGTAAAAAGAGAAAAGAAAAGAAGAATTGTTCGTTTAAATGAACCAAGGCTACATGAAGAAAATGAAAATGTTGAGACTTCTGATAGTGCACATTAAATTTATTGTACACAAAGTAATGTAGCTGCAACCAGTGCAGCAGTTTCTGTTCTTAACCTAGTATCACCTAACGCTACGGGGGTAAAATTATTTTCTACTGCCAATGCAATTTCTTGTGGGGTAAAATCTCCTTCGGGACCAATAAGGACTGTTGAAGAGTTGAAGGGTGGAAGGGTTGAAATGGAAGTTTTTAAAGATTGCTTATTCTCTTCTTCGCAGTGGGCTATAAATTTATTTGCTGTATTTACTTTCTTTATAAACTCAATATACTTTTTCGGTTCTTCTAAAATAGGCAACCACGCTTGCTGAGATTGTAGCATAGCACTAATTAAAATGCCTTTCATTCTATCCATTCTTATATTTTGCTTTTCCGTGCGCTCACACATAAGCAATACAATTTCGGCAACACCAATTTCTGTTGCTTTTTCTAAAAACCACTCTAACCTACTATTATTTTTTACAGGAGATATGGCTATACAAACTTTATTGGCAGGTCTTTCCTGCTTGGTTCTTTCTATAATTTTTACAGTACATTTTTTCTTATGGGCATCTGTAATTTCTGCTAAAAAAATATTGCCAAAACCGTCAGTCAGTTTTATTTGCTTGCCATTTTGCATGCGAAGTACTTGCACAATATGCTTGGAGTTTTCTTCATTTAATACAATAATATTATCGGAAGTGGGAATGGGGGCGGTATAGAAAAATGGGAGGGGCATTATTGTTTAATTAAGAAGTGTGCACCAAAAATAATAGCATAAATCCAACAATTGTATAAAAAAGTAAACAGAATTGCAATACCAAGACTTTTCAAAAGATTTGTTTTACAATTTGCAGAATTTCGAAAAATTAATCTAAAAGCTCTAAAAATAATCCAATATAAAAGTGCTGCAATCGTAAGAATTATAGCCCAAAAAATTGCACCAAAAAACCAAAAAATGATTGCCCCAAACAATCCAATAACTATCCATGCAATGAAAGAAAATAAACAACCAAGTCCACCATCTTCGCCTATATCTCCCCCAAAATCAACTGCTGTTAAAGTATCTATATTACCATCTCAGGTTTTCGTAATCGTTCAAAATTGTTTAGAACATTACCTAAATTATCTTTTAGTTTCCAACCACGATATAATCCAATAAAAATAGATAGAAAAAATACTATTGAAAGTATGGATGTAGATAAAACTGAATTTAAATAGAGACTTCGATGTTGATTTATACCTGTTAAATAAACGATTAATAAAAGTGTAGGAACAACAATTAATGTTGAAAAAAATACAGTTTTAGAATTGATGAGATTTACTCTTGCCAAGTGAAAATTTGTTAAATTAATTATGGTATACTTTTAAATAAATAAAATTTCCAAAACACAATTACTAACCCAACTTTATTTATTTAATGTTTAATTCTTCTTATTCACTTCCTCCTTATGTTTAATGTGGCAAGTAAGTATATAGTAAATAGCCTCCAGATATTTTTCATCATCAATATCAGATATTGCAAAATGAATTTTTTCTTTCAAAGTTGGTTCAGCTATATTCTCCATAAAACTAAATTTTATTTTTTGAAGCTCTTGCATATTGTTTTACCTCTTCCCAAGTTAATGTCTTGCCCTCTCCATTCAAATATGATTCGGTTCTTTTTTCAACAATCAATATTTCTTCCTCAGAAAGTGTTTCTTCTACTTGCATTTCAGAATAGATTAACTGTTCAACTTTCTCTAGCAGTTCTATATTTTCCACGTTATCTAAAAGAGGATGTAGTCTTTCTTTTATTTCTGCTATAGTTTCCATAAAATAAAATTTTGCATAAATTTAAAACAAAATGTCAATACAAAAAACTAAAACGGCGCCTCATCATCAAACTGTCCATCGTTCATTTTACTACCTCTTTGTACATACATGCTTGCGCCATCCTCACCACCACCTTGCACTGGTTTCCAACTGCCAGCGCCTAAGTTTGGATTAAAATCTCCACCACCTTCTTCTTCTATAAATCGTTGTATGTGTAATTCAGCTTTTAATTTTATGGTATCCAAACTACCATTTCTATGCTTCGCTATTTTTACATAGGTTTCACCTTTGTTGCTTTCGCCCATTTCGTTGGTGGTTACATCATAATAATCGGGGCGATACAAAAACATTACCATATCCGCATCTTGCTCTATAGCACCAGATTCTCTAAGGTCACTCAGTTGAGGTATTTTATTACCTTCTTTTCTTTTCTCCACTTCACGACTAAGCTGCGAAAGCGCAATAATAGGCACTTGTAGCTCTTTTGCCAATCCCTTTAAATCTCTAGATATCTTACTAATTTCTTGTTCACGATTGCTATTTCTATCTGCACTACCACTCATTAATTGTAAGTAATCAATAATAATAATGCCAATATTGTGTTTGTTTTTTAAACGCCTGCATTTTGCACGCAATTCAAAAATATTTAATGCAGCTGAATCGTCAATAAAAATAGGCGCCTTACTTAATTTATCAATTCCTTTTTTATAAAGCTGTTTCATCTCATGCTCTTCCAATTTTCCACGAGCAATTTTTTCTAACCATATTTCACTTTCAGCACTCAGTATTCTTTGTACCAATTGGCTGCTACTCATCTCCAAGCTAAAAAAACCAACAGCCGTAGGTCTTGTAGGGTGTAATGCAGCCGTACGTGCAAGGTTAAGCGCAAAGGCCGTTTTACCAACGGATGGTCTTGCTGCCAAAATAATTAAATCCGTCGGTTGCCATCCATAGGTTAATCTATCAAGCGATGGAAAACCTGTGGGCACACCCGTCATCTCATCTTGGCGGTTACGCATTTCTTCAATACGATTAATGGTCTTTACCAACACCGTTTCTATATCATCAAAATTTTTGCGAAGGTGATTGTTGGTTATTTCAAACAATTTAGTTTCTGCCAAATCCAACATATCAAACACATCTGTGCTATCTTCATAAGCTTCACCAATTATTTCTCCGCTTATTCTTATTAATTCTCTTTGTATAAATTTTTGCAAAACAATACGAGCATGCGCCTCTATATTTGCGCTAGATACAACAGCGTTTGTTAATTTAGTAACCGCATACGGTCCACCAACAAAATCTAGTTCTTCTCTAAATTTTAATTCTTCTACCACCGTAAGCAAATCTATTGGCAAACTTTTTATTGCCAAGCCTTGCATGGCTTTGTATATTTTTTGATGCGCTTCTACATAAAAACATTCAGGTTTTAAAATTTCCACTACTGTATCAAATGCTGCTTTCTCCAACATGATTGCACCAAGAATGGCTTCTTCTAGGTCTTTTGCCTGTGGCGGTATTTTGCCAAACATCAAGCTACTGTTTTCTAAAACTGGTTTGCGCCTTACTTTGTCCTTATTAAAATTTTTTAATTCCATTATTAATTTTTCCTATGCTTAATTGTTAATTTGTTTTGGTCTCAGCGAAAAATTACCAAGTATTTTCCCGCAGGGCGACGAAGATAAATAATTACAAAAAACAATTCGATAATATTAAATTAACATTACACTGTTATTAACGATTTTTTTATTCTTATACACGGTTAATTCACAAACAAAGATAGTTTATACACAGCTTATCTTAGCTTGTTCACAAAGGAATTAACATCTAGGTTTCAATGTTTATTTGCTATTTCTTGTTTTTATCAACAAAATGACAAGTATTTTTTTCTTTTTTTACACGTTGAAATGTTTTTTTAGAGAAAATAAAGGTTGAGAATTTGAATAAAATACTTAAGAATGTTAATGATTAGTTGCAAATGATTTTTTTGTACCTTTAATCTATAAAAATAGATAGATGCCAGAACTATATAGAATGTTTGGAATGAGGTTTTTCTTTTAGATGAATGACCATTTACCAATACATATCCATGTAAAAAATGCGGATAGAGAAGCAAGATTTGAAGTAGAAATTGTTAGGTTAATAGAAAGCAAAGGTATAAAGCCAAAAGACTTAGTGCTTGCAGAAGCATTGGTAGAAGAAAGGAAAGAAGAAATAATTAAAAAATGGAAAGAAGTTTTTGATAAATAATTTAAAACTTATTAAAATGAAAATAGAAAAAGTATGGTTTGATAATGATTATGTTTTTATAAAAACCGATGTAGGACATATTGTTAGCAATCCGCTTAGTTGGTTTCCTGTTTTATTAAATGCCACGATGCAAGAAAGAAATAATTTTGAATTGGACACTTTGGAATTCATTGGCCAGATTTGAATGAAGACTTGGGATTAAGTGGTTTTTTTGAATATAAACGAGAAGATTTAGTTTCTAAAAAATTAGTAATGGCTAACGAAGTCCTTTCAAAAATGAAGAATCCTTTACCCGCTTAATAAAAATATTTTAATTTCAAAAGCCATCTTTCTTAGGTGGCTTTTTTGTGGAAAGTAATATTTCGAAACCCAACTTTCTTACCCAACCCAAATTTCTTATCTTCGCAACTTAACTTTTTACACAGCAAATGATTATTTCTTACAATTGGCTTAGCGAATATCTTCCTGTAACAATAGATACCGAAAGATTGAGCAAAATTCTAACTTCTATTGGGCTTGAGGTAGAGAGCCTGCACAAATACGAATCTTTAAAAGGTGGGCTAGAAGGCATTGTAGTAGGCGAAGTGCTTAGCTGCGAAAAACACCCTGATGCAGATAAATTAAAAATAACAACCGTAAATATTGGTACTGCAGAGCCATCGCAAATTGTGTGCGGTGCAAGTAATGTAGCTATTGGGCAAAAAGTAATTGTGGCAACGGTTGGTACTATGTTGTACCCAAGTAGCGGAGAACCATTTCAAATAAAAAAAGCAAAAATAAGAGGCGTAGAAAGTTTTGGGATGATATGTGCCGAAGATGAAATTGGGTTGGGTGAAAGCCATGATGGTATTATGGTTTTGGATGCGGATAAAATACCCGGTACAAAAGCGGCTGATATTTTTGAAACATACACCGATTATATTTATGAAATTGGTCTTACACCAAATCGCATGGATGCTATGAGCCACCTTGGTGTGGCACGTGATGTGTGTGCATACTTATGGCATCACGATAAGAAAGAACTTCGTGCTATATCTCCTTTCAAAAATAATTTTAAAGCGGACAATAACGATTTGGTTATTGATGTAAAAATAGAAAATAACGATGCTTGCAAACGTTATGCAGGTGTAAGTATCAGCAATATTAAAGTTGGCGAAAGCCCTACATGGTTACAACATAAATTAAAAGCCATTGGCTTACGTTCTATCAATAACATTGTAGATATTACCAATTTTATATTGCATGAAACTGGGCAACCATTGCATGCTTTTGATGCAGCAAAAATAAAAGGCAATAGCATTGTTGTAAAGAATGCTACAGAAGGTGCCATATTTAAAACACTGGATGACAAAGACAGAAAATTATTTGCAGAAGATTTAATGATAGCAAATGCAGAAGAAAATATGTGTATTGCAGGTGTGTATGGTGGTGCAGCGAGTGGCGTAATAAATGACACCGTACATATATTTTTGGAAAGTGCATGGTTTAGCAATGAAGCAGTACGCAAAACATCATTAAAGCATGGGCTTAGAACCGATGCTGCTACACGTTTTGAAAAAGGAGTGGACATAAGCAATACCGTTAATGTATTGAAACGTGCAGCATTGATGATAAAAGAAATTGCAGGCGGTGAAATAAGCAGCGATGTGATAGATATATATCCAACCCCCACTGAAAAAACTTCGGTAGCTTTAAAATACCATTATTTAAAAAAACTAAGTGGTAAAAATTATCATTCAGATACCATCAAAAATATTCTTACCGCACTTGGTTTTGAAATACAAAAAGAAGGTGTAGATGAAATTTTTGTGAACGTACCTTTTAGCAAAACGGATATTGCTATTCCTGCAGATATTGTAGAAGAAATAATGCGTATTGATGGATTGGACAATGTGGAAATACCAAATACCATTTCAATCGCTCCTTCTGCAGACAACGATAATGGTAGAGCAGCACTAGCAGATAAAACCGCAAACTACCTTACTAGCAATGGGTTTAGCGAAATTTTTACCAATAGCATTACCGATAGTAAATATTATAACGAAACTACTTTAGCTAGCACCGTAAAAATGATGAATAGCCTTAGTGCAAATTTAGATGTGATGCGTCCATCACTTTTGCAAACGGGTTTAGAAGTAATTGCATACAACCTCAATAGAAAAAATACTGATTTAAAATTATATGAGTTTGGTAAAACATACCATACAACTGGGGTTGGAAATTATGAAGAAAAAATACACTTGGCTATTTACACAAGTGGCACAGTAACTGAAGGTGGTTGGCAACAAAAAGATAGCAAGGCCGATTTTTATTATGTAAAAGGTTTGTGTGAAAAAATATTTTCCAATGCAGGTATAAAAAATATTAGTATTGAAATTGCACCTGATGAAGATTTAGATTATAGTATTTGCATAAAAGCAAACAATATTACAATTGGTAAAGCAGGAAATATCAATGCAAAAACATTGAAAAAATTTGGCATTAAGGAACCAGTACAGTTTGCAGATATATTGTGGGATGAAGTGCTTGCATTAAATCAAAAGATAAATATTACATACAAAGAAATTTCTAAATTCCCTTCTGTACAAAGAGACTTGGCATTGATTGTAGATAAAAGTATTGCATACGCTGATATAGAAAAAAATATAAAAGCAAATAAAATACAATCGCTTAAAGTTATAAAATTGTTCGATATTTTTGAAAGCGAAAAATTGGGGAAAGATAAAAAATCGATGGCGGTAAACTTTACCTTTAGCGATGAAACAAAAACATTGGAAGATGCAGATACAGAAGGCATGATGAACAAAATAATAACATCGCTAGAAACACAATTAAATGCAAGTGTAAGAAAGTAAATATTGGCAGAAATTAACGCACATATTAAACAAGTACATGCCAAGCTGCAGCTCTTATTAGCAAAGCATACCAAATTGCAACATGAAAATGAGCAACAAAAAAAGTTTATTGCAACTTTGCAACAAACCGATGTACAACAAAAAGAGAAATTAGAAGCCTTGCGCCAAGAGCAACTAATATTAAAAGCATCTATTGATAAAATGGACGAAGCAGAAAAGAAAGAATTAGAACAAAAAATAAATGGTTATATAAAAAATATTGATAAGTGTATTTCTTTACTTAGCCATAAATCAAATATGTAATGAGTGAACTGATTCCCATAAATATTGTAATAGCAGATAGAACCTATCGTATAAAAACGACCGTGAGCGATGAAGAAATTATTCGCAAAACGGTAAAAATGATAAACGATAAAATATTTGAATTTAAAGAACAGTTTGCAGGCAAAGACATGCAAGATTATATAGCCATGGTAATTATTTGGTATGCTACACAAAATGTAGGTGGAGATGGCAATAGTATGCTCAATAAAGAAATGGTAGACGCATTAATAAAAATGGAAAAGCAGTTAGACGAAAAACTTGATGTATAGTTATTACAATATCCCTTCTAATTCTTTTAAATGTGTAATGGTGTAAGTTGGTTTTAATTTTAAAGTTTCATTTATATGATTTACAAAAACGGCATCCATACCTGCATTCAGTGCTCCTGCAATATCTGCATCTTGGTTATCGCCTATCATAATACTTTCTTTTAAACTTGCACCAGTTTTTTGTAAAGCATAATCAAAAATTTCTTTTTTTGGTTTTAGGCTATTGCTTGCTTCGGAAGTAATCATTTCATTAAAATATTTATCTAATCCGCTGTTTTGCAATTTTCTTGTTTGCACCTGTGTAAAACCATTGGTAATAAGGTGTAGGGTGTAATCTTTTTTAGTGAGATATTCCAATATTTCAAAAGTGTACGGAAAAACTTCTTTTTTAGTAGGAAGTATATTCAGGAATTGAGCACTTAATTCTTTTGACAATACTTCATCAGCAATTTTAAAATCGAGTAAAGATCGCCACATCCTTTTCCATTTTAGCTCTTCCACACCAATAAACCCTTTTTCGTAGCGTGCCCATAAATGAGCATTGTGAAAAATGTATCGCTCATAAAAATCATTGAAGGGTACTTTCGTTTTTTCTTCCAATCCTTGTTTATATAAATCTGCAAGGGTAGCTTTAGCGTTGGTATCAAAATCCCAAATGGTATGATCAAGGTCAAAAAAAAGATGTTTGTAAACGGGCATGTAATTATTTCTTTTAAAAAGGTTGAATTAACTTTACGAAAATATAAAGTTAGCTAATAAAAAATGTAAAATATGAATATAGTAATTACAGGTGCAGCCAGAGGAATTGGAAAAGCCATTGCCGAAAAATTTGCGGTAGAAGGAAATACACTTTTTTTATGTGCTAGAAATAAAGTTACACTAGAAGAAACTGCCACAACATTACAAAGCCAATTTCCCGCCTGTACTGTACACACAATGGTTGCAGACTTATCTTTAAAAAAAAATGCTGATGCATTTGCAGATTTTTGTTTGCAAAAAGAACTGCCAGATATATTAATAAACAATGCAGGCAGTTTTACCCCCGGCAATATATTAGAAGAACCCAATGGTAGCTTAGAAGAAATGATGACCAATAATTTATACAGCGCTTATTATCTTACAAGAAAGCTTGCCCCACAAATGGTTAAAAATGGCAAAGGGCATATTTTTAATGTTTGTTCTATTGCCAGTCTACAAGCATACAACAATGGCGGCAGTTATAGCATTAGTAAGTTTGCTATGAATGGGTTTAGCCAAAACCTGCGTCATGAGCTAAAGCCAACAGGAGTAAAGGTTACTACCGTTTTCCCGGGAGCTGTGTTTACAGATTCTTGGGCAGGTTTTGATAATAGTACACACAGAATCATGGAAGCCTCGGATATAGCCTCCATGATATTGGCTTGTACCAAACTTTCAGCAGCAGCAGTACCAGAAGAAATTGTAATGCGCCCACAACTTGGGGATTTGTAATTAACAGTTTGTTTCAAATATTTTATGATAACAAAAACAGTTCCTTTTGCCATTGTTGTTTAATTTTGTTTTGTATTTTATTTTCTATTTATGAAGTTATTTTTTACCAAACTATTTTCCTGTTGTTGCCTAATGTTTATTTGTAAAATTTCTATTTCACAAACAAAATTTTATGCAAGTGCTACCCCAGCAAAAGCAGGAATAGATGAATACATAACCTATACACTTACGATAGAAAATGGTAAAAGTATTGAGCAAATAAACCATCCTGAATTTTCGGATTTTGTTACAGTAAGTGGTCCTAATCAGTTTTCTTCTCAAACCAACAGGAATGGCGTTGTTACTCAATCTGTATCTTTAAGTTATATCTTACAACCTAAAAAATCGGGTAATTTTAATATAGGTGCAAGCACTGCTACCATTGAAGGAAAAAACTATAAAAGCAATACCGTAAGTATTTCTGTAAGCAATAAAAAATCTTCAACTAAAAACCCTAGTGCAACCAATCAATCGCCGTTTGCCGCTTTTGATTTGTTTGATGAACCCAAACCTCAGAAAAGATTTGAAGATTATATTTTAAGAAATGGCGAAACCGTACAAGAAAATGTGAGCCGAAATATGCAACTACGCTTGCAAACAGATAAAACTTCTTGCTATGTAGGTGAGCCCATTTTAGCTACCTATAAACTTTTTACAAGGTTACAAAGCGAAAGTAATGTATCTAAAAATCCGTCTTTCAATGGGTTTTCTGTGGTGGATATGTTGCAACAAATAGATCAAAATCCTTACAACCACGAAAGCCTCAATGGGCGTGAGTATAATGTATATACAATACGTAAGGCCCAATTGTATCCTCTACAATCTGGCGCTATAGAACTTGAGCCTGCCACACTTGACAATAAAATAACTTTTGTAAAGAATGAAAATGGCAATAATACCATGTTTGAGGAAAGTGTAAGCCTCACCAGCAAGCCAGTAACCATACAAGTAAAGCCATTACCAGAAGCAGGAAAGCCAGAAAACTTTACAGAAGCAGTAGGCAACTTTTCGATAGATGCCTCCGTAGAAAAAAATAATTTTTCTACGAATGAAACTGGCAAATTACTAATAACCATTTCTGGAAAAGGAAATATGCAATTGCTAACCATACCTGAAATTGAATGGCCTGGAAACGTTGAAATATATGAAACAAAAATAACCGACAATATAAATAACAGCACAATACCAATAAGCGGTAGCAAAACATTTGAAATTCCTTTTACAATTGCTGATACAGGTTCTCATAACATTCCCGCAATTAAGCTAAGTTTTTTTGACCCAGCTACTGGTTCTTACAAAATGGTTTCCACAAAAAGTATTTTGTTAACTATTTCTAAAGGCATAGGGAATGTCGCTAGCAGTGTTGCTTTGCCAAGTAAAAAAGCAAAACCAGTATCGCTGTTAAACAAGTTATTTGCAAGCAGGTGGTTGGTTATATTGTTGCTTGCAAGCATTATTATTGTTGGCTTTATTTTTTGGGTAACCAAAGAAAAAAAGAAAGAAAAACAAATAGTTTTGGAAGAAATAAAAAAGGAAGAAGTAAAAATAAATACGCCAGTTTATTTATCTCCCAATATAAATTATCTAGAAAAAACAGAAAACTGTCTAATGAAAGATGATTGTATAGATTTTTACTCTTTATTAAGCAAAGAATTAAAAGAATTTCTATCAAAAAAATTTTCTATAGATAGAGAAACTATTAATAGCAAAACATTACTTACAATAATGGATAATAAAAATATTGACAATAATATTAGTGTACAAACCCAGCAGTTATTTGAAGAAATTGAGTGGCAATTATACACGCCTTTTGAGCGTAGTGAAAAACTACAGAACATGTATGTAAGGGCTCAAACACTTATTCAAATACTAAGCAAGCCGTAATAAAAAAAGGCTCAACTTTAATTAAAAAGCTGGACCTTATTTTTAACCCCTATATATCAAACATATTCACTCCACCGCCACACCCATCATCTGCAAACCTTTACCCCCATTCACTTTTATTGTTTTAGTTGTACCACCTGTAGAAATATTAATCGTATTTTCTCCTGCCTTTAAAGGAATGCGCACATAACTGACAAAAGCAGGAAGACTCTGCCAATTTCTTGTATCTGCTTTTTCATTAATGGTATTAAAAATATTCATAGCTAAACCAGCTATTTCTCCTGCACGGTTTATTCTATCTTCTTTTTTCTTCTCTGTCTTTTCTTTTTCAGATGCAGTTGTGTCTTTTGCTTCTCGCTTATCTGTACTTCTTGCTATACCTTCTGCGACTGCTTCTGTACCTTTTTCTAACAACTTTTTTGTTATTTGTCTTGCCAATGCATTTCCCATTTCTACAAGAAAACGTTCTTGTAAAACATTTATAGCAATGCTATTTACATTTTGTGCAAGTTGTGGAGTATAATTATTCTCATTGTTTGAAACAATAATATTTTGTGGTTGAGAATATTGAATACTGTATGTAGGCAACGATAACTTAAATGTACGAAGTGATGTAATCTTATCTTCTGCAATACCATAATTGCTTGCATTAAAATTAAAGTTGGCATTGTTTCCATTACCATCTATATAATTAAAACTAGAAATACCATTGCTACCCGCTGTTAGAAAAAAAGTTTTTTCTTCTTTTACAGGCGCTTGTCCTTCCTCTAAAAACAGAATTAATTCCCCATTTTCTACACTCGTATTATTATATGAAACATTTAATATTTTTTCGTATTGTGATTCTATAGAAAAGCCCATAGCAGCAGATGTACGTAAAAAATCTTGTTGCAATTGCTCTGGCATTTTTACACCATAGTAATTGTTATCTGCTTTTACATAAATCTCCACAGCGTTTCTGTAAGATATAAATGCATTGTTTATATCGCCAGCCATTTCATATATCATGCCTTGCAGGTTTAAAGCAAATGCATCTTTGCTATAGCGGCTTTCTTTATTTATAAATTTATCACCTTGGGTATTGCTGGATAAAGTAATGCGCCTAGCTTCTACCACTGCATCTTCTGTTTTACCAAGTGCTGCATAGTTTAGTGTTTTGTAAAAATGCATCATAAATTGCTCATGGTCTTCGCCTCTATAAGTTTGGCGCATGGGGTTAAGTAAATTGCCCAAAGCCACGTCTGCAAGTGTTTTGCGGTTGCTCTCCATCATTCCATCTGCAAGGTTTAAATGCAAATTGCTATTGGCAAAATCATTTTGTAGGCGATAGAGTTTTCCCATTTCTAAATTATAGAGCAAAGCATTTCTATTTTTTTTTATTAGCTTATTGTTCTCAATGCTGCGCATGGCTTTTTCGTAATTATGCTCTCGCAAATCTGCGTAATAAGCATTCATCGATTTATTGTAAGTAGCGCAAGAAAAGAGAACGGGTACCAACATGAATACTGCCAATACCCGTTGCAGTGTGCGTATCATCAGTGTAGTTTTAAAAGTGAAATAAGAAAACTGATGTATGAAAATTAATTTTTTACGTTCTTAGATAACTTCTTATCGCCTATCCATACCACTTCGTTTGTTTCAATATTGGTAAGGACAAGATCTATTTGATACGTAACTGTTTTCTTTCTTTTAAAAGCATCTACAATAGAGTTTATTGAACCTTGTAGAATATAATCAGCACCTTTTTCTAAACCAAACTTTTTCATAGTGCTTACAGATGCATTTGTTTGTTGATCACTTTTCTCTCCACGCATTTCTTCACGCTTTTTGCCACTTTGTACGAGGCCTACTTTTTCTGTAGTTACAAACGATTTTTCAAGGTCGTTCATAAACGTTTCTGCTTCTATATGTTCGTGGCTTTTGTTGGTTACAAACCCTACAATTACTACTGGCTTTTTCCCTTTTGTTTGAAGATGATCACCCAACCATTTGCCAGTAAGCGATTGGTTTATCATTTCTTCGGCTGTAAGGCGGCTATCGGTATAATTCCAGTTGCCACTAATATCTGGTGTATCGATAGGGTCTATTCTTGTTACTTTGTGTGCGCAAGATGCAAAAATTAAAAATGAGGCAGCTGCTGCAAGTGTAAATATCTTTTTCATGATGGTGAGTTTTTAAGTGTTTATAAATGTTTGATTAAAGAAAGAATGTATTACCATATCCAACGAAAACGGTTATTTCTGCATCCATTGTTATAATTGTTCCAACCATTATTGTTCCAATTATTGTTATTCCAACTATTAAATCCATTATTATTCCAATTGTTATTATAGGTGTTAAACAATCTCCGTTCTCTTCTAAAGTTTCTGCGTTCTGCCTTTCTTTCAGCCTTTGCAGTGCTCCAGTCGTAGGCTTTGTAAGTGCTTTGTACAGTGGTATTGTTTGTAAGCTGCAGGTTTACTTGAATAGCTGCATATTTATCCATGCTTACTTTGTAATTAGGATTTTGATCTGGAGCAAGCTCTTGTGCTTGTGTAGCAAAACCTGCTGCCAAAATAATGAAGGTAAAAATTATTCTTTTCATGTTATTTGGTTTTAATGTGTGAATGATAAATCAAATTTAATTCTCTATTTTATTATTTAAACGAGAGAGAATGTTAAAAGTTACAGCGTTAACAAAACTTTATAAAAGTGCTATATTTTGTTGTAAATAGGCAATATACATCTTACTTATCTTTATAATTATTTTTAAAAAGCTAATGAGTGTTAGTAATTTTATTTTCAAAATAAGTAGCGCTTTTACTTTTTAATATTGACAAGAATATTTAAAAAATGGTTGGCTATTTTGAATAATTATTTTATAAAAAAATCCCCTTACAAAAAATGTAAAGGGATAAATTATAATTTTTATTCTTATTAATGTTGGTGATTGTGCTGCATAGCTATCAACTCTTCACTTGTTACTTTTTTCTCTGTTGGTTTTGCTTGGCTTTCTGCCCAACGGAATAACTTTTCTGTTACCATTTTACGATACGTACTGTCCACATGCTTTTCATCTTTCATCATTCTATCAATATAGCTTTCTAACCAGCTCATATCTTCGCCCATATTCATATTGCCAAAATAGCGGCTTACTTCTTCTTTCATGCTAGTACGCAATTCTTCTTCTATTACGTCTAGTTTATTTTCTTTGATGATGGTATCGCTAATCAATGTCCATTTTAATTGGTTTTGAAAAGTAGGATATTCTGATTCAGCTTCTTCTTGTGTACGTTGTTTATCGCCACCTGTTTTTAACCAACGGGTAAGAAACGCTTGAGGAAATTCCATTTTTGTATCATCTAATAATAAATGATAAATCTGATCGTGCAATTGGTTAGCAGATTGCGAAGCCCAATATTTTTCTATTTCGTCTTTCAACGCTGTTTTTAATTCCTCTGCAGTTGTTATTCCTTTACCTGGGTAAACTTCATTGAAAAATTCTTCATTTAATTCTCTTTTTTCAACAATACCAATTGTTTTTATTTCTAGGTTGAAATATTTTTGCGCAGCAGCTTCATCATTTTTTGCAAAACCAAGGTCTTGCAACATCATTTCTAATTTATCTCCTTCAAAAGTACTTGCTAGTTGAAATACAAAGTTCTCTCCTACTTTTTTACCCATTAATTGCTGTTGCATTTTTGGGTTAAAATATTTAACCAATACAGAGTTTTCTTTTACAATTCCACCTTCTAAATCGATGGCGTTTTCATCGCATTCTGTAAACAATACATTTACTACATCTTCTTCATTATCCACAGCATCTTTCTCTTGCATTTTACCCGCCTTCAATTGCATACGGCTTATTTCTTCTTCCACCATGGCATCGTTAGCTTCTACCTTATTCAGTGTAAGTTTTGCTTTGCTAAGGTTTGGCAATTCAAAAGTAGATTTTAATCCAATTTCAAAAGAAAAATCAAAATCGCTCGGATTGTTCATATCCAATTTGCTCATTTCTCCTTCTAGTGGTAATGGCTGCGCAAAAATTTCTGGCTTTTCTTTCTCTAAATAAGTATATAATTCTTTTTCTATCGTACGAAGCACTTCATCAGAAAAAACACCTGCGCCATACATTTTTTTAATCATACCAGCTGGTACCATTCCTTTTCTAAAGCCAGGTATATTTGCTGTTTTGCTGTATTCTTTTAGCTTTTTTTCAAAAGCCGGTAAATAATCTTCTTTTTGGAGTTTTACGGTAAGCTTATCGTTTAGTAAGCCAATGTTTTCTCTAACTACTGTAGCCATTTTATTGTTTTTGTGCCGTTTTATAAGCGGCATTTAAAAAAAATCCTTCCGTTTTGGCGGAAGGAAGTTGTGTGTGTGCGGATAATAGGGGTCGAACCTACATGCCTTGCGGCGCTAGATCCTAAGTCTAGTGCGTCTGCCAATTTCGCCATATCCGCAAATGCCTGCCCATTCAATATTTGATTGGGGAGTGCAAAACTAAGGAATTATTAGATAAAAGGAAAGTTTTTTGTTATTTTATTAGATTTCACGTTGTTGTTAATAATAAATAAATGAGAAGATATTTTTTCAGGTTATTTGCAATATTGGCACTTAGAAACTTTAAAAAATATTTTTACAAATCAAAAAACTTAACTAAATTACGTTTCCTCATCCCCCTGATATACAATTTTATAGCCCCCCTAAAATTTATTAGTCATTAATAAACAAACTTAAATGAAGCGATTCTATTTTTGGTTGGAATTAATTTTGGTTTTCTGTGTGGTATTATTTTTTGGATGCAATACCAATAAAGATAAAAAAGAAAATGAAAAAGCACTAGACGACACTGCTACATTGACAACGGTAGAGCTACCCCCAACTTCTAAAAAAAATGACGTTCTAATTATACAACACAAAGTGGCAAATTTTGCCAATTGGAAAAAACTATACGACGCTCATGATTCTATTCGGCTGTTACATGGTTTGCGTAATTATGCACTCGGGCGTGGTATAAATGATTCTAATACGATTATTATCTTTTTAAAAATGGAAGATACATTACGGGCAAAAACATTGGTACAGTCAACAGATTTAAAAGATCGTATGCAAAAAGCTGGGGTTTTGGGAGTACCATCGTTTATATATGTAGAAGTAATTTTTAACGACAGCTCTTTTATAGACCAAACAGCACGCATGATGGTAACACATAAAGTAAAAGAGTTCACTGCTTGGAAAAAAATATATGACGATCAAAAATCAGAAAGGATGAAAGCGGGACTAATAGACAGAGGGCTTGGGTACAGCCTCGACGATAAGAATTTAGTTGCCATAGTATTGGCTGTAACTGATTTTAAGAAAGCTTCGGCATACGGCAATTCTCCTGACTTAAAAGATAAAATGATAGCGGCAGGTGTAGATGGCCCTCCTACTTTTTTTTATTATAATGTTGTGCAAAAATATTAATGGCAGCAATAATTTTTGGGTGCATTATACCTTCTCTCCCACACGCCACTCCTGCGGTGTAACCCCATACTCCTGCTTAAAAACCCTTGCAAAATACCCTGCATCATTGTACCCACAATCTAATGCTATGCTAGCAATGCTATTTGCAGAATCTTTTAATAATGTTGTGGCTTTGTTTAAGCGAATAATGCGTATAAATTTATTGGGTGAATAACCTGTAAGTGCATCTAACTTTCGGTGCAATTGTGAATGACTCATAAAAATATGTTTGCACAACTGTTCCACAGAAAAGTTTACATCTTCAATATGCGCTTCAACCGCTTCTCTTACTTTTTTTACAAATTCATTTTCTATTGGTTCAATAGCTAAAGGTATTTCTGCCAGAGTAATTGTTTCTACTATTTCTATCACTGTATTTATTCCCGCTTGTTTTATATAAAACTGTTGTAGTTTTTTGCGCAGCTCCAATAATTTTTTTATACGTAGCAGCAATTCATCTTTATGAAAAGGTTTTTCTAAATATACATCTGCACCACGCTCCAAGCCTTCGAGTTTACTTTCTATATCCGCCTTAGCAGTAAGCATAATGATGGGTATGTGGCTCGTGCGCTCATCTGCACGCACCATACGGCACAGCTCAAAGCCATCTACATAAGGCATCATTACATCGGTAATAATTAAATCAGGAATAATTTCTACGGCAATTTCAAAACCTTCTCTCCCATCTCTACCCACTGCAAATCTATAATCGGGTAAGCAACTAGCCGTGTAGGCTACCACATCTGCATTATCTTCTACCAATAAAATTAATGGCTTTTGTGTATCGCCATTTTCTATAATATTGTATTGATTATGTATTGCAATTTTTGATGTAAATTCTTTTTCTTCAAAACTATTTACAATATTTATTTCTTGTGAATTTACTTTTTGCAATTGCAACGACACTGTAAATTCTGTACCTTTATTAAAGCCTGTTGGTGGACTTTTTACCACAATATCTCCATCCATTAATTTTGCTAATTCTTTGGTAAGTGCCAACCCAATACCAGTGCCTTCTGCTTTTCGTGTATGGCTATTGTCTAATTGATAAAAACGCTCAAATATATGCTCCAATTGGCTTTCGGGTATGCCTATACCGGTATCTTTTACTTTTATAATAAGCGTAGTGGTAGCTTTATCTATTTTAGCATTAGACGCTATAGAAATATATACATTGCCTTTTTCAGGTGTAAATTTTAATGCATTAGACAATAAATTGGCAACAATTTGCCTTAGTTTTTCACTATCATAGCTTACATACAAACTATCTACTTCAGATAAAAAGTGAAACTGCTTTTTTTGGCTTTCTGCCAATGATTGAAAAGATTCGACAATGTATCTTAAAAAATGAATCACATCTCCTTGCTGTAAATGCAATTCCATTTTCCCGCTTTCTAGTTTCGATAAATCTAGCATTTCATTTACCAATTTGAGTAAGTTTTCGCCATTGCGTACAATCATATTCATACCGTTATCAAAATGCTCAGCAGGTTTATCTTTTACCTGCTGTGCCATACCCAATATTACCGTAAGTGGTGTGCGAAACTCATGCGTAATGTTGGTATATAATTGTGTTTTTACGGCATCCAATTCTTTTACTCGCTTGGCTTCTTGCTGCTCAAAATTTAATTGGTTTTGCAGTTTAGCTTCTTTTACTTTAAATTTAAAATATGCTCTTACCCCAACAGCAGCTATTAACAAATAAAATAAATATGCCCACCAAGTGCGCCACCATGGCGGTAGTACACTTATTTTTAGTTCGGCAATATGCTCACTCCACACGCCTTTGCTATTGCTACCTTGTACTTTAAAAATATATTTTCCTGCAGGCAAATGCAAATAAGTAGCACTCCTATTTGTACCTGCTTCTATCCAGTCTTTATCAGCACCTTCTAATTTATAACGGTATTTATTTTGCGAAGCAGTTGTAAAATCTAATGCAGTAAATTCTAGTGTGAGTATATCTTGCAAGTAATTAAGCGAAATGTTTTTTGTTTGCTCAATGGTATTTTTTAATACGCCAGTTTTATCATTTGGCAGCACTGGCAAATTGTTTACCAAAATGTTTGTAATAAAAACCTGCGGTGTAAAATTTTTGGCTAATACTTCCTTAGGGTCAAAAATATTTAATCCATTTACACCGCCAAAAGCCAAATGCCCATTAGATAATTTTGTGTATGCATTTGTATTAAATTCGTTATCCTGCAAACCATCCGCCTTGGTAAAATTTCTAAAAGCCCATTTTTTATTATTATCATTTTTGGATACACTCATACAAAAAAGACCTTTGTTGGTGCTACCCCAAATATTGCCAGCATCATCTGTCAATAATCCATACACCACATTATCTGGCAAACCATCTTTTATGGTAAGATGTAAAAAGTTGCCGGTAGATTTCTCCAGCCTATTTAATCCGCCACCTTTAGTACCTATCCATAAATAATTGGCGTTTGAAGGATCATTTAAAAAACAGGACACATGATTATAGTTGAGCGAATTTGGATTATTATTATTGTAATACCATTTAACTTGTGTTGCTGTATTTTTCTCGTCGGTTAAAATCACTTTTGCAAAACCATCTAAAGTACCAATCCAATATGCACCCCCCTTATCATCATACAATGTTGTAGATATTGCATCTTCTAATATTGGTTTAGCGGTATTGGTATTAATATTAATGGTAGTTATTTTTTCTGTACTTGTATTTAGTATCATAAACAAGCCGCCTAACCCAGCATGCCAAATTTGACCTTTACTATCTTCCATCATGGGTTGTTTGGAGCCCATTCCGCTGTAATTTTTGATGCTTGGATAAGCTGTTAATTGTTTG
>JANOZW010000323.1:0-6337 GCA_031429575.1 Ferruginibacter sp. | reverse complement strand
TCTCCAAAATCCCAATTGTACGTAAATAAATTTATAAATGCTGTAGTGTTGGTAAAGCTTACGGTGAGTGGGCCACAGCCCTCTGTTAATGATTGTGTAAACGATGGTACAGGTACTACGCCAACAAATTTTACCAGTCCTTATCAAATATTTAATGTGGTAAATCGTACCAATGCTATGCCAGGCGCTCACTGGGAAGTAAGTGGTACTGCTAGTAAAATAATAATTGGTGATGGTACAAACCCAACTATTGTTACTACTTCTATTACTGATACAATTTTAGGCACAACTATAGTAGATATTAAAAACCTTGGCACTTTAGAGATAGGTAGCAGGGTGGCACCAACTTTTGGTAGCCTTGCCACAGGTAGTACCGTAAATTATAATTTTAATGGAACGGCTACTACTGATACTGTAAAAATAAATACAGCTGCTTATCATCATTTAATATTAAAGGATGGTCTTAAATATTTAAAATCTGGTACAACAACAGTAAATGGTAATCTTGTATACGATGGTACAATAAATTCTAATGGTGCGGCTTCTCCTTTTTCTACTATTTCGTTGAAAGGAAATTTAACCATGATGAATGCTGCAGCAACTGAAGACAGCACTACAGGCTCTGCAAATAGATTTACATTAAGCATGGCGGGTGCAACTGCTCAGCTTATTTCAACGCAGGGAAGCGAACTAAATCTTTTTAGAATAATTAGAGATACAACTGTTTTAAGCAATGTAGATATTACTTTGGCAGCAAATTCAAAAATTACACTTGGCAATAATACGAGTGGTGGTTTAAGTTTGTTGCAAAAAGTATCTGGCACGCCTACAATAACAAGAATGGTATTAAACAACAATGCTCAACTGGCTATTGTAAAAAATGGTATTGTATTTACAGATGCTGCCAAAGCTGGAAAAATTAATTCTACCAATGGTAAAATTATTATGAATAAATCTATTACCAGCACGGCTAACCCTGGTACATTGGTATTTGAAACTGGTAGTACATTAACAGATTTAACGGTAAACATTACTACCCCTGCAAGAGATAGTATTATCATAAATGGAACGGTAGAAATTGCTGGAAATGTAAACTTAACAAAAGGCGTAGTTGTATTAACGCCTGCCAGTACAATGATTATAAATGCAGCCGCTACCATCACTGGTGGTAGTACATCTAGTTATATTGATGGAAAAATTCGTACAACAAATACTTCAACATCTACATTTCTTTTTCCTACAGGGCAAGCAAAACAATATGCACCTGTAGAAATGAGTGGACTAACTTCTTTAAGCGATTTTACAGTTCAATATTTTAAACAAGCATATAGCAATTTACTTATAAACCCATCTACATCTGCTGCTACACCAGGTTATAAAGTTAGTGCAAAAGAATATTGGAATATTGATAGAGTAGGAACAATTAATCCTAACATTAAATTTTATTACAATCCTACCAGTCTTGTTGATGGATCGCAGGCTAAAATAGCTCATTTTAATGGAGTAGATTGGGATGATATAGGAAGAGATTCTTATGGCGCTGATGTAAATGGAAACTTTATTGCACAAAATACTATTTCAACTTTTAGTCCTTTTACATTTGGAGGTACAGCTGCTGTACTGCCAATCATATTGCAATCATTTAATGGATCATTACAAAACAACAACAGTACATTGCAATGGAAAACTTCTTGTGAAGGAATAGGCGATGCCTTTGAGTTACAATATAGTACAAATGGTATAAACTTTGCAACAATATATTCTACTAATGCCGTAGGAGATTGCAATGGTGTTGTATATAACTATGTACACAAAAATGCAACTGCAAGTGTAAATTATTATCGCTTACTTTTAAAATCAGTAGACGGTCATAAAAAAACAAGTAGTATTGTTACACTAAAAAATGGCAAGTTAAATTTTGAAATCTTGTTACAATCAACGGTTGTAAAAGACCAACTAGTGCTTTCCATAACATCGCCAACAAATGGTTTAGCTTCAGTTATTATTAGTAATTTACTAGGCCAACAACTATACCATAAGAATATTGCACATGTACAAGGCGCACAATTAAATTACATTCCTGTAGAAAAATTAAATAGTGGCATGTATTTACTTACCATTAAAAACAGTAATGGGGAAGTGAATACGAGGAGGTTTATAAAAAATTAATTACTACATACATTTTCTTTAAAAATGGTTTGCATATTGCAAGCCATTTTTTTTGTTTATCCCTAGCAGTTTTCACTACATATACATACATTTGTTTTTTCTAAAATTAATTTTATGAAACAAATTTTTTCTTTTGTAATTGTTGGTAGTTTATTTTTTGCTGCTTGCAGTTCATCTAACAAAACGATGAGTAAATCCAATAATGAATTGGCAACATTTCAACAATTAATGGCAGGTAAATATAATAGCCAAGCACAATCTATGGCTGATACAAGTTACTTTAATATTAGCCTAGTAATGATTCCGATTTGGAAAGACAGAACAGACGGTAAATGGTTGTATGTAGAGCAGGCAATGGCTACTAAACTTGATAAACCATACCGCCAACGTGTTTACCATTTGCAACATCCATCGAGCAATATATTCACTAGCGATATTTATACCATAAAAGATGCCATGCGTTTTGCAGGTGCGCAAAATGATGATGCTAAAATGCAGAAGTTAAGCTTTGATAAAATAGAATTAAAAGAAGGCTGCACCGTTACTTTAAACACAAATGGCAATAATGAATACACAGGTGGTACAACGTTAGACCACTGCCCTTCTGACCTCCGTGGCGCTAAATATGCTACTACAAAAATAACGATGAAAAATGGGGAACTTATTTCGTGGGATCAAGGTTTTGATGCCACAGGAAAACAAGTATGGGGTGCAGAAAAAGCTGGCTACATTTTTGTGAAACAATAAGAAAACGAAAAAATGAAAGTTGTTTATTTGTTATTCATACTCTGCTTCGCAAAAAAATCATTTGCCCAACAAAAATCTTTTTATCATTAATGGTACATCATTTATTACAACAAAGCATTCAGAAAAAAATGACTACGGTTCAAAAGACTATTACCTTAATATTTATAAAATGGTAAAAGGCAAAAAAATATTTTTATATAAACATTATATGTACCAATATGGAGTAGATTGTAATAACGTGTTTAAAGATATTGGCACAATAGAAATAAAAAAAGATAGCCTTATCTTAAAAACACATTTCACCCAAAAAGGGCACGATCCTATTCCTGAATGGGAAAAGAAAATTTATAGTGTAAATCGAAATGGTGAAGTTGTATTGGTGTACAACAATACTTTTCAAAATGGCAAGTGGGATTCAATAAAAGAATAATCAATCTTCTTTACCACTTTTATCACCTACAAAATATTGTTCTTTATCTTTAAACAATACATTAAAGGTAGTAAGCGAGCCATAGCAACGAGTGATATATTGTTGTATGTTTACTTTTTCTTCGTCGGTTAATTTTTTGTGGCTATTTATATTTTGCTCTAGTACACGAAGCCTATCTCTAAGCATTACAATTTTATGAAAAAAATCATCAATAGGAATTTCTTTTGGCTTTAGTGTTTTATCAGCTGTTTGTAAAACCATGGTGCCACCAATCCATTTATCACCAAGTGGTACATGCTCAGTAATACCACCCCACATTTTCAATATTTTCAACAAAGATTTCTCTACATCAGAAGTTGTTTCTATTTCTGTAGTTATATTTTCAGGTATAATCTCTTCTAATTTATCATCCCCTTTATCTATTTCTTTTATACCATGGTCTATAAATGAAATTAAATAAGTGGCATATTTTACACCTACAATTACTCCTTGTCCATGCAGTGTATGTTGCAAACGGGTGCCTATTCCTAATGTTAATTGATCCATAAACGATTATTTTTACAAATATAATTGTTTGGCTTTTTATTATTTAAGGTTTGATGCTGGCACAATAGTCATTTTATAAATTTTTCCGCTACTTTTGCAGCCAACAAAAAAACAAAAGTACCATGGCAACTACAACAGATATACGCTCAGGTCTCATTATTAAAGTTGACGGAAGTCTATACACAGTAATAGATTTTGGGCAAAATAAAACAGCCCGTTCGGCAGCTAAAGTTTGGGCAAAACTTAAAGGCGTAGATAATTCTCGTACGATAGAGCAAACATGGAATTCTGGTGAAACAATTTACCCCGTACGTGTAGAAAAAAAGGCTTACACTTATTTGTATAAAGATGATACTGGTTACAGCTTTATGGATATAGAAACCTTTGAGCAAATTACTGTGGCAGAAACAATGATTGATGCACCAAGATTTTTAAAAGATGGACAAGAAGTAAGTGTATCTATTAACGGAGAAACAGATATGCCAATGGCTGTGGAATTACCCGATAAAATTGTGCTATTGGTTACTTATAGCGAACCTGGCATGAGAGGTGATACCGCTACTAAAACGTTGAAACCTTGCACAGTGGAAACAGGAGCAACAGTAAACGTTCCACTTTTTGTAAACGAAGGAGAATTGATAAGAATATTGGCAAAAACTGGTGAGTATGTAGAGAGAGTTAAGAGCTAGATATTAGATACAAGACATAAGATTTTAGATAATATAAATGGATAATGACGAAAGTTGTTATCCATTCTTTTTTGCCTTTTTTAAGGCTTTTTGAACCATTTTTGGCTTTTTAGAACACTTTTTTACACTTTTTAGGCTTTTTTATCCATTTTAAAAAATAATAATAATTGGCTTTTTTTACAATCATTCCCTACCTTAGCGTTCCCAAAAATATTGCATTAACCATTTAAAAAATTAATATGGACATTAAGCAAATACAAGAGTTGGTAAAACTCATCAATAAAACGTCTATTGGCGAAATAACCATCGAAGAAGATGGTACAAGAATCACCATCAAACAAAAGAAAGATCCATCACAAAAAATTTACACACAAGGCGCTCCGGCAGCGTATAGTGCACCAGCAGTAGCACCTGCACAAGTAGCAGCACCAATAGCTACGGCACCAATTACAAATGCGGCTCCAAAAGCTGATAACTTAATTACTATAAAAAGTCCAATGATAGGTACGTTTTATCGTACCGCTGGCCCAGGCAAACCACTATTTGTAAATGTAGAAGATGAAGTGACTCCTGGGAAAGTAGTTTGCATTATAGAAGCCATGAAACTTTTTAATGAAATAGAAAGCGAAGTAAAAGGAAAGATTGTAAAAATATTGGTAGAAGATGCAAGCCCGGTGGAGTATGATCAGCCGTTGTTTTTGGTGGAACCGATGTAAAATGTGCAAAGTTGCAAATAGGCAATTGTGCAAATAGCAATTCGAGAGAACAATTAAAATAGTAATTTTTCAATCAAATAAATTTTACAAAATAATTTTATGCGAACCAAACTTATAGAAAATAATCCTTTATTAAAATTATCTATAGCTTTCTCACTAGAAATTATTTCCTATTGCGAAAAATTAAATGAAGAAAAGAAATACATTATAGCAAAACAGTTGTTCCGCTCTGCAACTTCTATAGGTGCTAACGCAATGGAAGCACAAAACCCTGAAAGCAAAGCAGACTTTATTCATAAAATGAAAATAGCTGCAAAAGAAGCAGGTGAAACACAATATTGGTTGATACTTTGTGAAAAAGCACAAGATTATCCCAAACCAATTAACTTATTAAATAAATTGGAAGAATTAAATAGAATTTTAGGAAGTATAATTTCTACAGCTAAACGTAAAACGCCAATTAGTTATATACTTAGTTTTTTTATTTTTTAAAAATTAAAACAGCGGCATTTAAAATAATAAGTTTAATGTACTATTTGCACATTTTTCTATTTGCACATTTGCCCATTTTTTTTATATGTTTAAGAAAATACTTATCGCAAACCGTGGCGAAATAGCCTTACGTGTAATTCGCACCTGCAGAGAAATGGGCATTAAAACGGTAGCTGTTTATTCAACTGCTGATAAAGATAGCCTACATGTAAAATTTGCAGATGAAGCCGTGTGTATTGGCAAACCTGCCAGTATGGATAGCTATTTAAATATTCCCCATATTATTGCGGCTTGTGAAATTACCAATGCAGATGCAGTACATCCTGGGTATGGTTTTTTGGCAGAGAATAGCAAGTTTGCAAAAATATGTACAGACCATGGTATAAAATTTATTGGTCCCACGCCAGATATGATAAACTCCATGGGTGATAAAATAACTGCAAAAGCAACCATGATTGCTGCGGGTGTACCTGTTGTACCAGGCGTTGATGGATTGCTGAGAGATGCAGAACATGCTAGAGAAGCAGCAAGAGAAATTGGCTACCCTG
>JANOZW010000322.1:0-3153 GCA_031429575.1 Ferruginibacter sp. | reverse complement strand
TAAAAATTTTGGGAAACCGCACTCTTAATAAAGACTGTATCTGTATAAGCTCCTCCTCCACGGAATATGAGTAAAGGTGATGATGCTCCCTGAGGAGTTGTTGATCTTGTGCGTACAAATATTTGTGTACTTGTTATGGTTCCAGATGTATATGGTAATAATTGGGATGATGCAGGTGAGAAAGTTGTATTATCAAAAGATATTTCCAAAGTAGGATATAAATCAATTATAAGATTACCCACTGTAGGTATTAAATTACTTGCAGATAGGGTTACTATCATAGAAGCAGATGTAACACCAACAGTTGTGCTTAAGCTTATAGTATCAGGGTTTGCAGAAATTGTAGGGTTTATGCAAATATTTGGAGCAGTTGCACTATTTCTTGGTACGACAGAACCACTAAAAGTTGCAATAGCAAAATCGGTACTATTTACATTATTATCAATACATTCATTAGCACGTTTTATACATTGAGCAGTAGTGGGAGCGGTAGCTAAAACTGTACCTTCAAAGCAGGATGCCGTTGATCCATATCCTAAAACATCGACCACAGTACCACTTGAGCAAGCTGTACCGCCTGATAGTGCTGTAGCGTTAATAACTAGTGCAACTTTGCCTGCACTAGCACCCATAGCAATACCTCCCGTGAAATCTGGTGTTGGTAAAGCAACTCCATTTGTCCCAGGGGTAGTAGAAGCAAATAAAAAATATTTTCCAGGGGCTATTGATGTACCAACAGGGAAAACATATGAAGCCCAAACTCCTGTTCCAGCTGCAGATACATATTGAATACTCCAGCCATCAATGGATACTGTTGCATTCCCTGCATTAAAAAGTTCAACATAATCTCTGTTGTATGTTGCACCAGTATTACCGCCTCCTGGGTAAACCGCACTTATCCTAATTTGAGCTAAAGAAGCAAAGGATAATGAAATAAGTAAAAGGGTAAATATTTTCTTCATATCTTATATTTTATTAGGCTGCAAAAGTGCACTTAAAATCTGATTGGTAATGTATTAAACTATTAACTAATTATAAACAAAAATCTAAAAATCAGGAAAAAGAATAAAGCATTATTTTCGTAAAAATTATACCATTGAAAAAAGCTTTTATTTTAATATTTTTTGCCTTTATAGGCAATACTTTATTTGCACAAACCATTACAGACAGCTTACCTCGCTACAAGCGAATACCAACTGTGCCGCCCTTTAAGTTGGCAATAGCGCCTGATAGCATCATTTTTATAAAAGATGAACTTAAAAAAAAGCGTGCTACCATCGTTATGGTTTTTAGCCCTGATTGTGATCATTGTGTACACTCTACCGAAGATTTATTAGCCCATTATGATTTGTTTAAAAAAGCACAAATTGTAATGGCTACATCACTTACATATAGCCACGTAAAAAAGTTTTATACAGATTTAAAATTGGCAGATTATCCCAATGTAAAAGTAGGTTGGGATGCTGCTTATTTTTTAGCAGGTTTTTATGATGTACGTACCTACCCCGCCATTTTTTTGTATGATAAAAAAGGAAATTTTAAAAAAGTATTTGATGGAAATACAAAGTGGGAAACAATAGCAGCATCACTTTAGTATTTTATAAACTGCTGGTTCCAGGCTGCTCTATTGCCAATAGATACATGCATTACATACACACCGCTACCCAAATTTGTAATCGGAATTTTTATGTTTTTGGTATTTGATGCAAGTCTTAATCTATTAAAAATTACACCGGAGCTAACCCGTTGTATAAAAATAGAAATTACCCCGTCAACAGTGCCAGTACCTGTATATTTTAAATTCACAAATTCTCTTGCTGGTAGTGGATACAAAAGCCATGTATTTTCTGCTGTGTTTAGTGTTACCATTATTGGTATTGTATTTTCAAATAATCCATCATTTTGGTTTATGAGTAGTCTGTAATATATTTTTTCACCTGTAATGGTTTTGTCAGCATATTTAATATTACTTCCAATAGAAATGCCATTGCATTGCTTTATAAAAATATCTGTAAAAAAAGTATTGTCTCTACTGCTTTGGAGGGTATAAGAAATTGCATTTTTATGTACGTGCTGCCCTTGTAACAATACTGCTTTTTTATCTTTTTCGTAAGTGGCAGTAAGTGTAATGTTTTTTTGTGCCATAGCATGGCAATACATTGTTAGCAATGTTCCAATCAATAAAATATTTTTCATTATAGGGTTTGAATAGGTGCTAAAATTAAATAGCTTTTTCTTATGGAAGCGTTAAAATCAAAAAAAAGTAAGCATACTTATCAACGTATTTATAGCCAAATTTATTAACCAAAATTTGGCATTAAACTATATATGCTATAAAAAAATATATGGCTTACAATCATTCACTTTAATTATTTTGTGTAATTATTAATGTATAGATATGGATGGTAATTCTTTATTTATAAAATTTATATTAATCATTACTTCCTTAAAATAAAAAATCAAAAAAATGCCAACACACTCTATCAAAAAAACACTCGTTTATTTTGCAATTTTTTTTTTATTTGTAGCAAAAGGAACATTTGTAAATGCACAACCAAAACTAGTGCAAACTGCAAAAGAGATATCGCCAAATGAAATGCCTAGCAAAATATTTGGTTTAACCATCGATGAATCTTCGTTAGACGAAGTAGCCTTAAAAATGGACGCTCAAAAATTGATTGAAAATATTTTATCAGAATTGCGAAAAATAAAAGCTGCTCAACCTAATAACAATGCACTTACCGTTCGTATAGTATTGCCCATTGGTTGTGAGAGTGGGGGAGATTGCGACCCGAGTGAAACGAAACTCACCAATAAATTGGATAAAAAATATCTAGATTTATTACAACGCATAAAAAACGAAGGTCTTGCTTTTGTAATGGCGGAACTAGTTGACTCCGATACGGAATCATCTACAAAATGTTTTTCTGCATTGGATGAAACAAAAAGTGTGGCGGCTTACTTGGAACGAACTAAAAAAATGTATAATAAACTTGGAAAGTATGTTGACATTTGGGAAATAGGCAACGAAGTAAATGGCGATTGGTTTGGTGGGAGTGTAGTCGGGAATGGAAAGAATGAACAAAGGCGTAAAATAGTGGTAGGCCAATTAAAAGCAGCGTATGATTTTTTAAATGCAAAAAAAATTGAGAT
>JANOZW010000321.1:0-29260 GCA_031429575.1 Ferruginibacter sp. | reverse complement strand
AATAAAATTTGCAGTTTCAAATTCATTATCGGAATAAATAAATCCATTCCCGTGAGATATAAAATTTCTACTACCAATTGTCGTGCAATTAGAGTATACAGATAAGCTTAAGCTCGTACTAAAACTTGGATTATTAACGGTTTGACGCCATGTTAAACCATTGTCATCACTCACAGTAATCTTCATTCCTCCTAGAACTAATCTTCCTGATTGAGTGCTCAATATTTTTATAACTCTTCCAGACGTACCATAGAAGCCATTCCAAAAAGCATTTTTTGTTTCTCTTTTATAGATTTGCCAATAATTTGTGTGTGGCCTATTTATATAAAAGATAAGGCTATCGGGAAGAGGGGGAGCATTCACTTTTAAATGGATAGCGATTATTTCACCATTGGGTTTTAAACAGAAAGAAGTATTGTAAGTACTAATATCATAATTAAGAGATGAGGTGGGTTGTAGTTTATAAGAACTATCATTTTCATCACATGTGTAAAACTCATCCTGTCCGCTGCTAGACCTATTTAATGCGAAAAAAATCCTTTTACTATTAGACTCTAAAATACCTGCGTAGCTATGTTGTGTTGAACTAAATATATCTTTTTGTACTCCTAAAGCCTGTATATTGGTACTATCAACAATATTGGTAGGTAAATCAACAGCATCATTTTTCTTGCTACAAGAAAAAAAGATAATCGCCATTAGTAATAATAAGTATCTCATATATCGAAGATAAGGGATTTTTTTATACGTTGGTTCCAATAAACGAAATTGCATAGCAAAAATGCAGGCATAAAATTTATACAGGCCATAAACGAAATGAACGAAATTATAGAATGCTACAGCATAAGTGGCGAGTTTGATTTTATGCTAAAAGTAGTAGAAGAAAATATGGATTCGTACTACAATTTTCATGTAAACAAACTAAGCCAAATAGAAAATATAGGAAACGTACAGAGCGTTTTTGTAATGGGAGTTATAAAGGATACGGTACAGTTGGTGTATTGAAGAAGTTGAAGGTTCAAAGTTGAAACTTTATGAGACTTTATGCTTTTATTAAATTTTTGCAATACTTTTAATTATGAGAAAAATTATGTTTACCCTTTACTGCTTGTTTCTTTTTGTCGCTTTATCCTTTGCTTCCATAGATACCATTTCTATTTACAGCAATGCCATGCATAAAAATATAAAAGCCATTGTAGTAAAACCTAGCAATTATGCACAGGGAAAAGATTTTCCTACAGTATATTTATTGCACGGAGCTTTTGGCAACTATGCAAACTGGATAAAAAAAGTACCTGCATTGCAAGCAGAAGCCGACGCTTATAAAATGCTTATCGTTTGCCCAGATGGAGCAGTGAATAGTTGGTATTTTGATAGCCCAATAGATACCACTTACAAATTTGAAACACATGTAAGCACAGAAGTGCCAAAGTATATTGACGAACATTACAAAACAAAAAAAGATAGAAAATACAGAGCCATTACAGGTTTAAGCATGGGTGGGCATGGCGCCATGTTTATTGCGTTTAGACATGCAGAAACATTTGGTGCCTGCGGAAGTATGAGTGGAGCGTTGGCGGTTTCTGTTATTAATAAAGGGTATGATTTGAATAAACGCATTGGTGATTTTTCTACAACGAATGAATATTACAAGAAGTGGAGTGTTTTAAATGTAATAGAAACAAAGCCAAAAGATTCGTTGGCAATAATTATAGACTGTGGGATAGACGATTTTATTTTTGGTATGAGTAAAGCTACTCACGAAAAATTAGATTCACTAAAAATAACATACGATTATATTGAAAGACCAGGTAAGCATGACTGGAAATATTGGGGCAATGCGGTGCAATATCAGTTGTTATTTTTTAGAAATTTTTTTCAAAAACAAGAGTGGTAATATTTAATAGTAGCAATTTTCTAAAAAATAATTTTAACATTTATTAGGGTGGAGTATCGTTTAACTTTCTATACTTTAGGATTATGAAAAATTATATTAGTACTACCATCATTGCATTAGCCGTTATTGTTTGTTTTTGGACATTAGGCAACGCCTATAAGTACAAATTTAAAGCAACCGAAACTATCAACGTAACGGGGCTTGCAGAAAAAGATTTTGTGAGTGACCAAATAGTATGGACAGGAAATTACAGTCGCAAGATGATGGACTTAAAAGCTGCTTATACTTTGCTTAAAGAAGATGAAAGTAAGATAAGAACCTATTTAAAAGAGAAGGGTATTGCAGATAACGAAATGGTTTTTTCTGCTGTAAATCTGAATAAAGATTTTGATAGAAAGACCGATGCCAATGGAAGAGAAATTGGGAATGAATTTACAGGCTATAATTTAAAGCAAGATGTAACTGTGGATTCTAAAAATATTGATAAAGTAGAAAAAATATCTAGGGAAGTTACAGAACTAATACAAAGTGGTATAGAATTTAATTCATCTTCGCCATCATATTATTATACAAAATTAGCTGAACTTAAGTTAGACTTGTTAGCCAAAGCTAGTGCCGATGCAAAGCAACGTGCAGAAACCATTGCTAAGAATAGTGGTAGTGGGTTAGGTAAAATAAAAAAAGCCAATATGGGCATTTTTCAAATAACGGGTAAAAATAGCAACGAAGATTATAGTTATGGCGGCGCTTTTAATACATCGGCTAAAAATAAAACGGCGAGTATTACAACTAAGATTGAATATGCGGTTGATTAAGTTATTACCCAGATATCAATTTCAAAAATTCTTCTTTTTTTCTTCTAGCAATATCCAAAGTGGTACCATCGGTTAAACGCACCTGTCCACCATCTATTTTTATATATTTTTCAATGTATTTTAGGTTTATTAAATGAGAATTGTGTATGCGATAAAAACGATATGGTATTAATAATTCTTCAAAATCTTTTAGCAATTTTGTAACCAAAATATTTTTACCATCTACAAAATAAATTTTACTATAATTGCTACTTGATTCTATGTGAAGAATCGTATTAATGGCTATAAACTCCATGCCTTCACTCGTTGGGATTACAATTTTTTCTTCTTGACTTTTTGTATTTTGTAAGGAGTTTTTTAAAACACCCAGTTTGTCTTTTGTTTGTAATTGTTGTTGTTTTGCCAAACGCTCCACTGAATTTTGTAGATCTTTAATAGCAATGGGCTTCATAAGATAGTCGAATGCACTCATGCGTATTGCATCTACTGCGTAATGGTTGTATGCAGTAGTGAAAATAATTTCAAAATCAAATTCGTTTATCTCATCTAGCATACGAAATCCATTCATGCGTGGCATTTCAATATCTAAGAATATTACATCGGGTTTATGTTGTTGAATCAGTATGATGGCTTCTTCTGGTTTTTGAGTAGTAGCAATTACATTTACATCTGGGCAAAACTCAATTAATTTCTGTTGCAAGTTTTGGAGACTACTCAATTCATCGTCTATTAATATTGCTGTTATCTTTTCCATATTAAATAGCTTTTATTGTTACTTCTATTTTAGTGCCACAAGGTTTATTGTTTTCATTAAAAAGATCCGTAATTTTTATGGCTTCAAATGCATCATTGTTAAAATGATTTATTCTATCTTCTGTAATTTGTAAACCTACACTTTTGTGCTGTGGCTTATTGTGTAAGTTATATAAAGCTGCTTGCTCTCTTCCTATACCGTTATCTTGTATGCAATATTTAATCGTATCATTTTCTAGTGTTGCAGAAACAATAAGTATTAAATTTTCATTTTCACTATGTGCAAGCCCATGTACTATGGCATTTTCTACATAGGGCTGTATTAATAATGAAGGTACACGATAATCTCCTGCAAGTAATGCAGGGTCTATATTTGTTTTATAAATAAATTTATTATTAAAGCGCAATTGTTCTAAATCTATGTACAATTGTAGGGCTTCTAAATCTACAGCAATAGGCACTATTTCATTTCTACTACTATCCAATATCATTCTTATTAACCTTGCAAATTTATTTAGATAGTCAGACGCTAAACGTTTTTCATTTTGCATAATAAAATTTTCAATACTATTGAGGCTATTGAAAATAAAATGAGGATTCATTTGTGCACGAAGGGCTTGCATTTCTGTTTCGGCTATTTTTTGTTTGTAGTTTGCTTCTTTACGTATTATTTTTATTCTGATCATTATTAAATAAAATATAGCTGCAGCCACCATTAGCAGAAACAAAAATTGCAGCCATCGTAACTGCCACCAAGCAGGCTTTATGTTAATGGTTAGTTTTTTTATTTCCTTACTCCAAACGCCATTGCTATTTGCACTTTGTAGCATAAGCGTATAATTTCCGGGAGGCAGGTTAGAATAATTTGCATAATTTCTTGAGCCAGCTTCTATCCAATCTTTATCTAAATTATCTAGTTTATATTTAAAAATATTTTCCAGAGCGTTCATATAATTGGTAACTGCAAATTCGAACGTGATAAAATTTTCATTGTGCTTTAAATTAATGTGATGTACGTTTAAAATATTTTGATCCAATGCTATTTCTGTATTAAATATTTTTACCGATTCTATAAACGGTGTTGGGCTAAATGAAGAGTAGTTTATATTAGATGGGTTGAAATAACTTACGCCATTAATGCCACCAAAAAAAAGCATTCCATTTATATCTTTGAAAGAGCATGCAGCGTTGAATTCACTAGCCTGTAAACCAGCTGATGGATGGATATGTAAAATTTGATAGTTGGATGGATTTACTTTTAACAAACCTGCATTGGTACTGCACCATACAAAGTTATTATTATCTACCTCTATGCTGTAAGCCACATTGCCTGCTAATCCTGTTGCAGCATTTATTATTTTTGTTACAGTATCTTTTTTTGAATTATATACTATCAAACCATTTGAGCTTGCCAGCCAAATATTATTATTTATTTTTTTGATGCTGTATATGTTTGATGAAATGTTTGCTATTTTTTTAAAAAAACTAAATGCTCTATTTTTAAATGAATATTTCACGAGACCATATCCTTGGCAACCAATCCAAATATCTTCTTCTTCATCTTCATAAAAACAATAAGCAGAAATTGTTTTAGCAATATCTTCTTTTCCAATAATTTCTAGGTTACTAAATGTTTTTTTTATCGTGTTAAACAACACCAACCCATGGTTACTGCTATATAATAAAGTATCACAGTTGGGTAGTTTAAATATAGCTTGTCCCCCTAGTGTTGCTTCAAATTTTGTATCTGTATAATGCGTAAATTTTTTTGTGGAGGTATTAAAATTATACATTCCTCCTGCAGTGGCAAGCCATAGAGAATTTTCATGGCAACTTGTTATGCCATATATGGCATTGCTTGCAGAGTTGGTTTTTAAGGGATAAGAAATAGTTTCTTTAGTAATGGTATTATACATTCTTAACCCTTCTAGCTGTGTACCCAAATATAGGGTATGTTGATTTGCTTTGTGCATGCTCAAAATCATATTGTGGGCTTCTTTACCCTGTAATGTTTCCTTTTTTTGAATGATTTCAAAATCGTTTTTTGATAAAATTGTACTTGTGAAACCACCACCACTGCTGCCTATCCATACAATATTTTGTTTATCTTTAAATAAGGATAGTGTAAATTTTTTAGGCCATTCGTTTTGATTACTTGCGTTGGCAAAACTGTGTAAAACTTTTAAATTGTTTGGTTCTACAATGATCAATCCTTTATCTCTGCTACCAATCCATAAATTATTTTGATTGTCTATCAGTAAACTGCCTATGGCTTTACTTCCAAAATTTTGTAATGAGATTGTTGGTTGTTGTACATTGCTAATTTTAAAAAGACCTTTGTCTGCGGAAGTCACCCATAAATCATTTTGCCAAACTATGGCATTTCTTACATCGCCCATATTTGTTTGTATAAGAGGCGTAGATAAATTATCCAACCCAAAAAGGTAGCCATTTGTTATGCTATATAATTTATTGTGCCAATTATTTACAGTACGAGATTTATTTTTTTGAGAAGCGCTATTAAAGTACTGCGCTATTTTTTTTGTTTTTGTGTTGCATATAAAAATACCCTCGGTGTTTGTACACACGGAAATTTCATTTTTATTTATTGTAGAAATATTTCCAATCATTATTCCATCAAGCATATTGAAATTTGGAAAATAAATGGAAGCATTGTAAAAACTATCTACGGTGCAATTATAAATGCACAATCCTTTGCTAGTGCCTATCCATAGCCAATTACTAGTGCTATCATACAATAGTGATTTAATAAAGTTGTTACACAAATAACCTCTCGTAATGGTTTCTTTATAATACGTTACAATCTTTCTGCCGTTGTATCTATTCAATCCATCTTGTGTGCCAAACCAAATATATCCATTACCATCTTGCGTACTACAATACCCACTGTTTTGTGATAAACCATTTTCAGAATTAAAAGTTTTAAAAGCTAGTGTTTGGCTTATAGTAACTGTTGCAGAAAAAATGACACTTAAAAAACAGAATAATATCTTTAAAATATAATGATACAAAAGATGGAGTTTTGGTTAAAGTTACACACTGATTAATATACTTACAAAAATGATTATTTCTGTTGAAAATAATTTTTACTGCATATTATTTTATATTTTCTTTAATTCTGTTTTAAACTTCCCATTTTCTACTATAACTTTTTCTTTACCATTAGCATGTATTCCTGTAAATGAAAAACTGCCTTCCATAATAGTTGCAGTTTTGCTGGCAATTGTTATGGTAGCTTTTTCTGCATTGTATAAAATATTTGAGGAACCTTTCATTTTTTTTGCACAGCTTGCATCAGTATTTATTATTTGCCCTGTAGTTACATTCTCAGGAATATTTATTCCCATTACCCAAGCGTCATTTTCTCCTCCAAGCATAATCGTTTTATCCATCGTATAAGATTGTATATCGTGTGTAGCTTGCCATGCTACATTATTTATATTTGCTGTGAGGTAGGTAGCTTTCTCTGTTTGTATAAATTGTGCTGCTGTGTTTTTTTCTGCAGTGCTATTTGTACAAGAATTACAACCGCCCATAAGAATAATTACTGTGAGATACTTTATCATGTTGATTTTTTTTAAGTGAAAATTTTACTTTTTACTCCAATCTTCGGGCCATTTTACAAATTTGTCTAAGCTTTTTACCGGTCCTCCTACATAATCAAACAAAGCACCATTGGGTTTACTAATTTTCCAAAATACCCAATTTTTAAAATCAAAGAAAAACATGGGAGACCCAAAAGCATTTGGCAGCCTTATCATACCCGTTACATTGCCCCAAGTATAGGGTGCAAAAGCTTGCCCAAAAAAAGGAAGGCTTTGTAATGAAAATGTTGTGTAATTGTTGGTTGCAGCATTATACGAATCCACGTAGCCAGTAGTGGCATCCAAATCAAAATAAAAATTAGGGGCATACACATTGCTAAATGTAAACTGTGCATTAGGCAAACTGCTTGGTGTAGGGAAAGTATTTTTATACTGACTAAGCCATGCATGTTGAGGTGATGCTTGGTTGTATTGTATTTGATTAAATACATTGCCTGCAATTTGTATAAAACTATTTTGATCAATAATAAATTCTGCACCCGAACTCCACCTTGGTTTTTTTATTGTAGCAGGCCAATTGGCGGCTAAACTATCTATCGGCTTTGGCTCCATAACAATGCGAGCACTATCATCTGTATATATTTCTACTCTAAAATATTTTTTGTCTTTATTATCATCATGATTTAAATCATAGATATGAAAAGCAGCCAAACTAAAAGGAATGCCAGGTTGATAAGCTGGAGCTATAAGGGTAGGTGTATTTTTTGCAATAGTAACTATTGGGCTGATTAATAATGTATCTGTACTGTTATCTTTTTTACAACCAATGTATAAAAGGGATAATAACAATAATAAATGATATCTTTTCATATTAATAATTTATGTAAAATTACTAAGTGTGAAAAGCCATTTATGATAGACTGTACAGCTGGTAGGGTTAATTATGTAGTTGGTAAGTTTACAGAAATAGTAGAGAAGTTATAGGGCCAGTACCATCACATAATCATCCATCACATACCCTTCACCAATATCTATCACTTCATCTCTTAAAACAGTAAAACCTTTTTTTAGATAGAATTGCATGGCAGGGTTGTATTTGTTTACGTTTAGTTCTAATAGGTTAGCACCATGTTTTATACTTTCACTACATACATAGGAGAATAAGAAGCTGCCAATGCCTTTTGTTTGAATATTAGGCAATACATAAATTTTATGCAGTCTAAAAGTGTTGGACTCTATGTCGTTTTTTTGGGAGAAAGAAGCAAAACCAATGGGGATATTATTTTCAATGGCTAAAATAAATTGATGCCCTTTTTCTATTTGTGTGGTTAACGCAGTTTCGCTGTAAATTAAATGGAGCATGTAACGCAGCTGTGCAGCAGAAATTATTTCCCCGTATGCCTCAGGCCATATTAGTTCTGCAAGCTGTTGTATGGTAGCAATATCTTGCAAACAAGCTTTTTTTATTTGCATTATTTTACCGTCAATTTTAAATTGGGCGCATACATAAATCTGCCTTGTGCATCTTTAACAATTATATCAAAGAAAATAATTTCTTCGCCAGAGCGTAAGTTTTCTCTAACCATACTAAGCCACATGGCGGGTAGAGGAGATACTTTAAACAAAGAAGATTTTACTGAAGTAGTATTGTATGCCTTGCCTGTGGCTTCATCTTCCGATACTACAATTTTTCTATATAAAAACTGATATGACGAAACAGTGTAAGCTACATTTTTTGCATCCACCACGTTTAACTTAGCACCCATAATAGCATCTGCTGTTATAGCTGGTACAAAGCTAGAATCTTTATACCCGCCAAGCGAGGCTATAAGTTTTGGTGATTTAAACTTTGCATACAAATTTGATGCAGGCTTTGGCTTCTGTGCATAGTTGGTTAAACTTACACACAACAAAAATACAATTGTAAAACTTTTTATATATCTCATTCTATTAAAAATTTATAATATGAAACGAAACTACAAAATATTTTTGCTAAATCATTCAGTTTAACATAGCGTTAGTAAGCATGAGCATTTAACGCATTTGTAGTAAAAGCACTTGTTGGTTTGTAGTTTGATAATAACATTTGTCTGTTTATGGTAAAAAGAAAGTAGATATGGAATCGTTAAGCAACAAAATAAATTATTCTTCGTCTCTTTACACATAAGCAAATAAATTAGTGCAAAATGAAAAACCGTTTTACCCTCTCTATTGTTTTAATAATTATTTTCTGTTCCGTTTTATTTTCTGCTAAAACAAATGGACAATCTATAACGCCTTTTACGATATGGAAACAAGTTACACAAAAAGGTGATATCACATTTACTGGTAACTCCATGCTTACTTGTGCGGCAAGTGGTACATGTACTACAGCATTAGGCGCAATATCGCCAATAGGTAGCGGTGCAGGTAATAACTTTAATAATAATGGTTTTGTAATGAATTATATAAACATTGCCGATGCAACTGACCCAACCGCACGTTTTAGTAGAAGCAATGCAAACCTTACATTAGGAAGTACTGGTGGTTGTGGTGTTATTTATGCCGAATTATTTTGGGGAGGAAGTATATCAGCGGCTACTACGAATTATGCAAAACGAGATTCTGTATATCTTAAAGTGCCTGGAGGCGGTTATGTTGGTTTAAAGGCTGATATTCGTACAGATGCAGCAGTACCTTTTGCTGGATATTATTGTTACAAAGATGTAACTGCGCTTGTAAAAGCTGGTGGTACTGGCACTTACTGGCTAGCCAATCAGGTATTACAAAATAACCCTGCCACCACAGGTTTATGTGGCGGTTGGACACTTGTTGTTATTTATAGCGATCCTGTTTTGCCATTGCGCAATCTTTCTATTTTTAGAGGTATAGCAGCTATAAATGCAACTAACCCTCAGAATATAACCATCAACGGATTTTTTACACCACCTTCACCTGCATTGGTTAATTTAAAATTAGGCGTTTTTTCTTTGGAAGGTGATAGAGGAACTGCTGGTGATAGCCTTAAATTTAGAGGTAATGCAGCTGCGGGTTTCTTATCTGTTTTCAATACAAAAAATGAAGTTGATAACTCTTTTAATAGTACCATTACAAATAATTTGGCAGAAATTGTACGCTCTCCCAATAACCCAAATACATTGGGCATAGACCAAGATATTTTTGTACCGAATAATGCTACTTATAATTTTTTACCAAATGGAGCTACTACGGCTACATTGCGTATGACATCATCTGGTGATGTGTATGCGCCATTTATGATTTCTACTGCTATAGATGTGTTTGAACCATCCATAGAAATATACAAAGATGTCGTGGATGTAAATGGAGGATTGGTAGAATTGGGAGACACACTTACATACACTTTAAAAGTGGTAAACAAAGGAAATGATCCTGCAACCAATGTGGTACTTTATGATAGTTTGTATGGTGCAATGAATTATGTACCCAATTCTATGAGAATACTTACTGGCGCTAATGCTGGTGTAAAAACTGATGGAGCAGCAGATGATCAAGGAACTTTCGCACTTGTAGGCGGCGTAAATTTTGTTCGGTTTAATTTGGGTAGTGCAGCAAATTCTACTACTGGAGGTGCCATGGGAATAAGCGCTGCTACAGATAGTGTAACCACTATGGAATTTAAAGCTACAGTAACAACCGATTGTCAAATATTTCATTGTAATTCTAACTTAGTTAATAAAGCATATGTAACTTTTGTTGGAAATCTTTCGGGGCAGGGGAGAAGCACGTATAGCAGCCCTACAGGGTTTGATGCATTTGGTTGCCCTGCTTTAGGTCCCACAACGTTGGTGGTAAATGTGCCGCTATGTACACCCATTGCTGATACTAGTATTAGCGGATGCTCACCTTACCCTTTATCAAATGTATTGCTAGCACGACCTGGCTATACACAATATTTTAATAGTGCTTTTACCGCTGTTACAAATGCTGCCAGTTCGGGCATATACTATGCTACAAAAGAATTATATACTGGCTGTACCGATACTATTCAAATAAATATAAATATCAATTGTGTGCTACCAATATTGCTTACAGATTTTAAAGCCTTGTATCAAAATAAAATGGTGCAATTGTTTTGGAGTACACAACAAGAAATAAACAACAAAGAATTTATGTTGGAAAGAAGTGTAGATGGAATAAATTTTGAAACAATAGCTGTTGTACCTGGTGCTGTTAATAGTCAGTCATCTAAATCGTATAGCTACGATGATATTGCCTTTCCGCATATTTCAAAAATTTACTACAGGCTTAGCCAAGTAGATATTGATGGTAGTAAACACAATGCTGCTATACAAACGGTATATGTAAAAGACTATCAAAATATAAACTTAAGTATTTATTCCATAGTGCCAAATCCTGTAAAAGAAATGGCTACAGTTACCATTATTGCTGATGCGGAAAGTAATTATACACTTAGTTTGTACAACGGGTTAGGGCAAAGAATAAATGCTACACAAAGGCATTTATCTAAAGGACAAAATACCGCTTCTATAAATTTAGTTAATATAGAAAGTGGGTTTTATATTTTAGAAGTTCAAAATAATACAACACATCAAAAAGTAGTACATAAATTAATAAAAGAATAATTTAATTTTCCCCCACACCATAAAAAAGCCATTCATTTTTTTGAATGGCTTTTTGCATAAATTAAAGTGTAGCTAAACTATCCGTTATTATTTTTATCTTTTCTTCTGCATCTGCTTTTTTCTTATGCTCTATTGCCAACACTTCGGGCTTTGCATTGGCCACAAATTTTTCATTGCTCAGTTTCTTTTCTACACTTACTAAAAATCCTTTTAAATGTGCCAGTTCTTTTTCTAAATCTTCTTTTTGCCCAGCTACATTTAGCGGCTGTTCTGTTTCTATGTAAAATTTATCCTTACCTATTACAGTGGTTATTGTGCCCGACACTGCATCGTTTACATAAGTAATGGCTTCTGCATTTATTTGCTTTGTCAAAATACTTTCTATGCTTTTATACACAGCAGCTTCTACCGTTTGTATATGTACCTTTATTGTTTCTTTAGGTTTTATTTGGTTTTTATTGCGTACATCACGCAGTCCACTAATTATATTTTTTAGCAATGCTCCTTCTCCCAATATTTTTTCATTTGCCTGCACAGGCGCTGCATACACATGTGTACACAAATCATCTTTTCTTTCTTCCAACAAATGATAAATTTCTTCTGTAACAAAAGGCATAAACGGATGCAGCAATTCCATCAGTTCAGAAAAGAACCCAACTGTTTTTTCATAGACCGCTTTTTCTATCGGTTGTTCAAAACCAGGTTTCACCCACTCCAAATACCAGCTACAAAAATCATCCCATATCAATGAGTAAATAACTTTTAATGCCTCACTCAATTTAAATTGATTTAGCATATCATTCACTTCTAATTTTGCTTCATTCAACCTCGCTTCAAACCACAATGCAGACCACAGACCACTGTCTACAGACCACAATTCCCCTTCGGTAGTGGCTTGTTGTCCGTCGTCAGTCGTCCGTTGTCTTGCTTCTGTCGTCCGTTGTCCTGCTTCCGTCGTCCTAAGTGACCACATCTTAAGAAGCTTCACCGCATTCCACATCTTATTATTAAAATTTCTTCCTTGCTCCAATGCCATTTCATCAAACAAAATATCATTACCCGCAGGCGATGCTATCATTATTCCAAACCTTACCGCATCTGCACCATATTGGTCAATCAGTAAAAGTAAGTCGGGAGAGTTGCCCAATTGCTTACTCATCTTGCGGCCTTGCTTATCCCTTACCATTCCAGTAAAATAAACATCTTTAAACGGCTGTGTTTGTTTAAACGCATACCCAGCCATTACCATGCGAGCCACCCAAAAGAAAATAATATCTTGCCCTGTAACCAATGTTGTTGTTGGATAATAATAATTTATATCTGCATTGTTGGGATTGCTAATGCCTTTAAAAACTTCCATTGGCCATAACCACGAAGAAAACCAAGTGTCCAAACAATCTTCGTCCTGCTTCAATTGAGCATTGCTAATTGAAAATTGAATATTGAACATTTCTTTTGCTTTCTCCTCATTTTCTGCCACCACAAATCTTCCTTCCGCATCGTACCAAGCAGGTATTTGCTGCCCCCACCAAAGTTGGCGGCTTATGCACCAGTCTTTAATATTATCCATCCAATGCGCATACGTATTCTTTGCTTTTTGTGGGTGAAATTTTATGCGTTCATCCGCTACAGCCGCAGCTATATCAGGGTTGGTGGCTATAAACTTTTTCATATCCATAAACCACTGTAGCGATAAACGACTTTCTATAACCGCACCAGTACGCTCACTCGTGCCCACTTGGCTTTTGTAATCTTCTATTTTTTGTAAGCCACCAATGGCTTCAATATCCAATGCAATTTTTTTGCGAAGCGCAAAACGATCTACACCTGCATAGGAAATAATAGTATCATTTATCAAATCATCTTCTAATTCTTCTAAAGTAAACTTCCCTTCTTCATCTAGCGTGTTCAATGCTCTTAGATTATGTTTTTTACCCAGCTCATTATCATTTTTATCATGCGCAGGTGTTACTTTTAATGCACCAGTACCAAAGTCTGCCGTTACATATTCATCGCCAATAATTTTTATTTTTCTGTTGATGATGGGCACTAAAACTTCTTTACCAATATGCGAAATATATCTTTCATCTATTGGGTTTACACAAATAGCCACGTCACCCAAAATTGTTTCAGGCCTTGTGGTAGCCACGGTTATGCCACCATCACTGCCATCGGCAAAGGGGTACGTTACATAATATAATTTGCTGTCAACATCTTTAAAAATTACTTCTTCATCGCTCAAGGCTGTCTTACTTGCAGGGTCCCAATTTACCATGCGAAGCCCTCTGTAAATAATACCATCATTATGCAAGCGTACAAATATTTCTATTACCGATTTGTAATAGTCGGGGTCCATGGTAAAGGCTGTTCTATCCCAATCTAAACTGCAACCCATTTTTTTTAATTGTTCCAAAATAATACCACCATATTTCTCCTTCCACTCCCAAGCATATTTCAAAAACTCCTCTCTACTAAGCGATGATTTTGTAATGCCCCGCTCCCGCAACATAGCCACCACTTTAGCTTCCGTAGCTATACTTGCATGGTCTGTACCCGGCACCCAGCAAGCATTTTTACCTTGCATACGAGCACGACGTATCAAAATATCCTGTATCGTATTGTTCAAACAATGCCCCATGTGCAGCACACCCGTTACGTTAGGCGGCGGCATCACAATCGTGTATGCCTCACGCCCATCGGGCACACTTTTAAAATACCCACTATTCATCCAATGGCTATACCATTTTTTTTCAATTTCCTGCGGCTCAAAATTCTTGCTAAGTTCCATGCTTATTGTTGGCTTTTTTTATAGTGCGGCGAAGGTACAAAAAAAAGTATACCCCCCTAAATCCCTCGAAGTGGGACTTTAGTCTTTAATACTTTAAAGTTTAATATAGTTTCCACAAACCTATAAGGTCTTTTTGTAGATTTTTATTCATAAAAGTACATGCTAAGACCTTATAGGTTTTAGCAGACACGTGTGAAGATGGAGCATGAGCTGAAAACCTTTGTTGAACATTTGTACACGGCTATTCGCTACAATCTTTTTTTTCGTTCCTCAAAAAAAGGATTTCCGCTTCTATCCCTGCTAGGCTGAGCAGAGGAACTTTTTTCAGCTTTTATTGGTGGGGAGATTGAAGCGGATGATTGATTTGAATAGTGAAATAGTGGAATAATTAACTGTTTTTATTGCACAATTACTTTTAATTAAAAAATAATAATGAAAATATGATTCCAAAGTAATCTATAATCTTGCTAACTTTTAAAATATAAATATACGCCATGGTTCGTGTCCCACGAAACGTTGGCTGTAATTTTCACTAGCAGAAATGATGCGAGGCTATTATGTTTTGGCTTTCTATACGATAATTTATAAAAAGTTTATGCAAAACACAGACACCCCGCCAGACTTTTTTCTTGCAGCATATCTTCATATAGAAGAGATAAAAATCCACCACTAAATAAACCCTTTTAAAACTTGGTATAATTTTAGCACTACACTTTAATAATCAAAAGGTAAGCTATGAAAAGGAAATATTTTACTAAAAACGTTTTGTACATTCTTGTATTAATTATAGTTTGTTCTACTAGCTACGCACAACAAAAAAAAGTACTTTTCATTGGCAATAGTTTTACATATTACAGCAGTTTAGATGCTAACAATCCTGAGTTGCCAATTAGTTTTAATGGTATATCTAACTCCATGAGTCCTGTAGATAATTTGACTTATACACTCGGTGACCATGCGATACAAGGTGGCCAAACTTTGGAAGGGCATTACGAAGATGTTAATCAAAAAGCATTAAATAAAATAAGGCAAGGCGGTTGGGCTTACGTGGTGCTGCAAGAGCAAAGTTTAAGGCCGTACGATAATCCTCAGCAATATTTTAAATATGTTAGGTTATTTGATTCTGCTATTAAAGCTGTAAATGCCAAAACAGTTATATATATGACATGGGCGTATAAAAACGATTGGTATAAATTTCCAACTTATGTGTATAATTTTGAGCAAATAGCCAAAGAGATAGGTGCCATTGTAGTGCCATGCGGCAAGGCTTGGGAAAAAGCTAAGGCAGAAAAACCAAATTTTAATTTATACGATCCCGATACCGTACACCCATCTAAACAAGGTTCTTATTTAAATGCTTGTGTATTTTTTGCTATACTATCTGGTAGAAATCCTGAGGAATCAAATTATGCACCGCCGCCTTTAAGCCCATTAAATATATCGCTTACAAATGTCGAACTGCAATATGCCCGAACAAATGCATGGCAGATTGCGCAAACGTATATACAGCCAGCATTTTCCAATAATCTTTTAGTAAACCCAGGTTTTGAGCAAGGTAAATTCGCATGGACATTGTGGGGTAATCCATCTGTGAGCACCAGCAACCAACGCTCTGGTACTACCTGCGACTCTTTACAAAAAGCATGGGATGGAGATTGCCAAAGAATAACTACAGGCTTTTCTGCTGGAGATAATCTTAGTTATAGTGCTTGGTTTAAATTTAGTGGGGTGGGTAGTGGTGGAGGAAATATTTTGTACCAATGCTTCAATGGTGAAACACAAATAAGTATTGGATCTACTTATATACCAAGTTCTATAAACAACAATTATACAAAATACGCCGTAAACTTTTCTGTTCCAGCAAATGCAACAGATGTAAGGCTTTCGTTTGGTAATAATAGCAACCAGTTTATGTTTATAGACGATGCTTCGTTAATAAATAATTCTACTAATCGTGTATCAAATTCTAATGCTTCTTTATCTACAATAAATGCTAATTCAATCATTAGTGAAAGGGCCAAAATTACCATTGCACCAAATCCTTTTGTAGATTATTTTGTCGTTACAATCTTTTCTCCTAAAGAAGAAAATTATAACATCAATATTTTTGATGAAAGCGGAAAATTAGTGCTCACTAAAAAGATTTTCGCAAAACAGCAAGTAGTAAATTTTAATGCATTGCCAACAAGAGGAATTTATTTCTTAAAAGTAACGAACAGTAAAAATGAAATAATTACGGAGAAAATAATTCAACAATAGGTAATTTGAAATCTTTGGCATGTTTGTTAACAATGATTAGCTGGAGTAAGTTACTTTAATATCTATAGTGGTTATTACTTCCAAGAAGATTTATACATTTGAAAATAAAAAAGCTGGTCTCCAAAAGAAGACCAGCTTTCCATATCCAAAATAAATTATTTACGCCAAATCAAACCTATCCGCATTCATCACTTTGCTCCAAGCCGCTACAAAATCGTGCACAAATTTTTCTTGTGCATCTTCGCATGCAAACAATTCCGCAATGGCTCTTAGCTCTGTGTTAGATCCAAAAATTAGATCTACACGGGTGCCAATCCATTTTATACTTCCTGTTTTACGATCGCTACCTACAAAAGCATCGTCAGATTCTGATACAGCTTTCCAAGTAGTATTTAAGTCTAGCAAGTTTACAAAAAAATCATTGGTTAATACTTCGGGTCTTGTTGTAAAAACACCAGTTTGAGATTGATCAAAATTTGTATTGAGTACACGCATACCTGCAACTAGTACAGACATTTCTGGTGCCGTAAGGTTCATCAATTGTGCTTTGTCTATTAACAATCCTTCTGCAGATACAGTGTATGTGGCTTTTGAATAATTGCGGAAACCATCTGCAATTGGCTCTAGCACTGCAAAAGATTCTACATCGGTTTGTTCTTGCGATGCATCTGTTCTACCAGGCGTAAAAGGTACTGTTATAATATGCCCAGCATTCTTTGCAGCTTTTTCTACGGCAGCACATCCAGCCAATACAATTAAATCTGCTATCGATACTTGCTTTCCACCAGCATGTGCACTGTTAAATGCATGTTGAATACCTTCTAACGTTTCCAACACTTTACTTAGTTGTGTTGGGTTATTTACCTTCCAATCTTTTTGTGGTGCAAGGCGAATACGAGCACCATTGGCACCACCACGTTTATCTGACCCACGAAATGTAGAGGCTGATGCCCATGCGGTAGATACCAATTGCGAAATGGAAAATGATGTAGAAAGTATCGTTGATTTTAAATCTGCAATATCTTGTGCATCTATTAATGCATGTGTAACAGCAGGAACAGGATCTTGCCAAATAAGTTCTTCTGCAGGAACTTCTGCACCCAAGTAGCGTACTTTTGGTCCCATATCTCTATGTGTGAGTTTAAACCATGCTCTTGCAAATGCATCATTAAATGCAGCTGGGTTTTCAAGAAAGTGTCTAGAAATTTTCTCATAAATAGGGTCTACCCTTAACGATAAATCAGTCGTTAACATAAATGGAATGTGAAGTTTTGATGGGTCGTGTGCATCTGGTATTAAACCAGCACCTTCTCCATTTGCAGGTCTCCATTGATGTACACCGCCTGGGCCTTTATATACTTCCCATTCATAATTAAAAAGATTTTCAAAATAATTATTGCTCCATTTAGTAGGAGTGGTTGTCCATGCTCCTTCGAGGCCACTGGTAATTGTATCGCCAGCATTACCAGTACCAAAGGTATTTTTCCAACCTTGGCTTTGGTGCTCTATGCTTGCACGTGCAGGCTCTACACTTACATGTTCGCCAGGGTCAGCAGCGCCATGGGTTTTGCCTAGTGTATGTCCACCAGCAATTAGGGCTACTGTTTCTTCATCGTTCATAGCCATGCGAGCAAAGGTTTCTCTAATATCTCTAGCGGCTAACAATGGATCAGGGTTGCCGTTTGGCCCTTCAGGGTTCACATAAATTAAGCCCATTTGCACTGCTGCAAGCGGTTGTTCCAATTCACGATCACCAGTATAACGCTTGTCACCCAACCACTCTCTTTCTGAACCCCAATAAATATCTTCTTGTGGTTCCCACACATCTGCACGCCCACCAGCAAAACCAAATGTTTGAAAGCCGGCAGACTCTAATGCGCAATTACCAGCTAGTATCATCAAATCTGCCCAAGAAATTTTCTTACCATATTTCTTTTTTACTGGCCATAAAAGTAAACGGGCTTTATCAAGGTTTGCATTATCAGGCCAACTATTGAGTGGTGCAAAACGTTGCGTGCCTGCCCCTGCTCCACCACGCCCATCAGCTATGCGGTATGTACCCGCACTATGCCATGCCATTCTAATAAATAAACCTGCATAACTACCATAATCTGCTGGCCACCAGTCTTGCGAAGTAGTCATTACTTCTATGATGTCTTGTTTTAATACATGTAGGTCAAGCGACTTAAATGCTTCTGCATAATTAAATTCATCTCCTGTGGGATTAGATAAAGATGAATGCTGACGAAGAATATTTAGTTTTAATTGATTTGGCCACCAGTCACGGTTTACAGGTCCTGCGCCAGCACTGTGTTTAGAAGCCGTTGCACCAGTAAATGGGCATTTACTTTCTCCATTTACATTGTATGGTGCTGTAGATTCGGTTGTTTTACTTTCCATTATCGTTCATTTATGTTTTTTAGAATTACGAATTTACAATAATTTTACGATAATGTTTATCTATATATATTATCTACTAATAGCTTAAAGCTATGGATTAATTTATAACAATATCAGTCTAATTTTGACTATAAACCTAATGTAATTTTATTAAGAACATAGATGATGGTTTGTATGTATATTAACTAGCCATTTTTTTTCATGTTATATCAATCTAAAGTGAACAAATTGTGAAATTTATTTATTTCAATGTTATGACATTGAAATATATCTATCTTTGCATTCTAAAAAATAGATATGAGTTTAATAAACGACCTTAATTGGAGATATGCTACCAAAGCAATGAATGGCGAAGTAGTATCAGAAGAAAAATTGAATGCCATTTTAGATGCGACAAACCTAACAGCCTCTTCCTATGGTTTACAACCTTACACAGTAGTAGTAGTAAGCAATGATGATACAAAAAAGCAATTACAAGCAGCAGCTTATGGCCAAGCGCAAGTAGGCTCTAGTTCACACATATTGGTATTTTGTGTACCTGCAAAACTTACGGATGACGATGCAAAAATTTTTATTGAAAATGTAGCCGCCACAAGGGGGATTCCATTAGAAGCACTTGCAGGATACCAAGGCATGATAGCTGGTACTATAAATGGTATGAATGAAACCCAACAACAGACTTGGGCAGCCAAGCAAGCATACATTGCACTTGGCACTGCATTGATTGCTGCTGCTGAGCAAAAAGTAGATGCTTGCCCAATGGAAGGTTTTGATACCGCTAAGTTTGATGAAATACTTGGACTAGAAGCAAAAGGATTAAAATCAGTTGTGATAATGCCAATAGGTTTTCGCTCAGCAGAAGATGCTACCGCAAATTATAAAAAAGTAAGAAAGGCAAAAGCAGATATGTTTCATTTTGTAAGCTAATTTTTTTCTTTAGATTATTTTTAAAAGCTATTTCATTTTATATGGGGTAGCTTTTTTATTTATTGAATATAGTTTGTGCAAAATTGTGATAAAAAATCACTTTTATTTTAACGTAATTAATATAAAACACAAATAATGTGTTTACATTAGGTATTTTAAAATTAGATTATTGTACAACATATTCAAAAAGATTTCGGATAATATTTTTTTATTAATTTTTTATGTTTCAGCAATAAAAATTTGGATCTAAAATATTACCGTACACTATTCAATATATACCGTTAAATAAATTCCCCGCTTAAAGCTTCACATTTTTTTTAAATTACTTTTATTGTTATACAATTCTCTCTAAAAGTAATTATTATGAAAAAATTTACACTTGTATTCGTTATAAGTATTAATACAATAATAAGTTTTGGCCAAAATGTAGGTATAAGTAATACTGCAATAGTACCAGCGCCAAGTGCACAACTTGAAGTAAGATCTAGCTCTAAAGGTGTGTTGATACCGAGAATGAGCACCGTAGAAATGGGATTGATTGTAGCACCAGCACAAGGCTTAATGGTTTATAATACAGACACAAAAAGCTTTTTATACTATGATGGTTTTTGGAAAGAAATGTCTATAAAAGACGATCATGTATGGTTAAAAAATGCTGATCATATTTACAACAACAATCTAGGGTTTGTAGGTGTGGGTACAAACAATCCGTTAACTAAGTTAGATGTAGCTACTGGCTCAACTGGTGCCATAGCAAGGTTTAGCGGTGGCACACAAACATGGTTAGAGTTTAGAGAAAATAATATTTACAGAGGTTATTTAGGCTCTTTTGCAGGCAATGCAGAAGATATGGATTTTGGTACAGGTGCAGGAAACACAACTGGCAAAATACATTTTACGATTGGTGCAAGCCCAAAAGTTACGGTAAGCGATTTGGGATATTTGGGTGTTGGAAAAATTGCACCCAATAGCCCGTTGCATGTTGTTGGTGGTACAGGCGCTGGTGGTGTGGTACCATTTCCTTCCACCATTACCGCAGAAAATAATGGCAATACATTTTTAAGTTTACTTACACCTAGTGCTAATGAATCGGGGTTGATATTTGGTTTGGGTGCAAATAATAATAGTGGTAGTGTGATATATAACCACACTTTCACGCCAAAAGGACTTCAGTTTAGAACCAGAAATAATATTACCCAAATGGTATTGGATTCTTCTGGCAATGTTGGTATTGGAGATATTACTCCTTCTTCAAAATTAAATGTAACCTCTACAAATGCTAGTAACATAGCCAACTTTGATGGTAGAACTGGTATGTACATTGGTCTATTTGAAAATGCTACTTACCGTGGATATTTAGGTTCGTTTTCTGGTGCAGCTACCGATGTTGATTTTGGTACCGGTGGCAGTAATACTACTGGTAAATTAAATTTTACCATACAAGCTTCCCCTAAATTTAGCATTGCTACAGATGGTACTGCACAAGTACTAGGAAGTAATATTTTAGAAATAGGTGCTGGTACTGCTGGCAAGGAAACCAATGCTGGAAAAATTGGTTACAATGCTTTTGGACAAAGTGCTTTAACCTTTGTAGGTGCTGGTACTACTACAAGTAATAGGGCTATGTATTTTTATGCAGAAGCGGGCACTACAACCAACGGACCAATCTATATTGAAAAAGCTACAGGTGGTGCACCCACAATAGAAATAAAACCATCAGAAACTGGTGTAGATGGTTCTGAAATTTTATTGTACAATGGCGCAGGGGTTGCTACCATTGAGTTAGATGCAGATTTTGGTGATGGTGACGGAAGGGTTATTACCAGCGAATTACAAATAAAAGGAGGCTCTGATTTAGCAGAACATTTTGATATTGGTATAGATGAAGAGGCGGAAGCTAAACCGGGTATGCTCGTTTCTATTGATACAAAAACAGAAGGCAAACTTTGCCTTACCAACAAAGAAAGTGATACAAAAATAGTTGGGGTAATCAGTGGTGCAAATGGTATAAAACCTGGTATGCTTATGGGGCAAGAAGGTACCATTGCTTTTGGTAAATATCCTATAGCTTTAGTAGGAAGAGTTTATGTGCTAGCTACCAACGAAGCGGGCGAAATTAATGCAGGCGATTTTTTAACCTCTTCCAGCCAAAAAGGGTATGCAAAAAAAATAACTAACATACATAAAAATCAAGGTGCAATTATTGGTAAAGCAATGGGTAAAATAAATCCAGATAATGGATATGTTTTAGTACTTATCAATTTACAATAATCAAATACTCAGCAACACAAAATTTTAAAAAAATGAATATTCGTAGCTATATACTTTTTTGCATTTGTATTGTTCTTCACAATTTTGCAAACGCACAATTCTTTCCGTTGTATATTCCTCCTACATTAAACGGACCTGTGTATAATTTGAATATGCAGCACGGCACACACCAGTTTAGTTTCCTTGTAAATAGTGCGAGCATGGGATTTAATGGAAATGTACTTGGCCCTACGCTTATTATGCAAGCAGGCCAACAAGTATCTATGAATGTAACAAATAGTATTGGTGAGGCAACAACCGTTCACTGGCATGGCTTTCATGTAGCTCCAGAAAATGATGGAGGCCCACATACAGTTATAGAACCAAATACCACTTGGACTCCCTCATTTCCAGTACTAGATAAAGCTGGTACATATTGGTATCATCCACATTTGCACGACTCTACTACTAAGCATGTTTTAAAAGGATTGGCAGGAATGATTATTGTAAAAGATGCAGAAGAGGCAGCGCTTTCATTACCTCGTACCTATGGTGTAGATGATTTTCCATTAATAATACAAACCAAGTCAATAGATGCTGATGGAACAATAAATTATCAAGGACAAAATACAAATAGCGATACTAAATTAATGGTAAATGCTACTCCCAGCCCAAGATTAAATGTACCACAACAATATGTACGGTTTAGAATTTTAAATGCATCGCTACAGCGTGTTTTTAATATAGGATTATCCAATGGGTTTAGTTTTTTTCATATAGCTACAGATGGTGGATTAAAAGCGACTCGAACTAGTGTAAGCAGATTAAGGCTTGCTCCAGGTGAACGTGGAGAAATAGTTGTTCCGTTCAACATTTATAGTGTAGGTACAAATTTACAGTTGGTGAGTTACGCAGGTGCTTTGCCCAATGGTACATTTGGAGCTACAAATGCATGGCTAGGTGGTGCGGCAGCACCTGAGCCTCCAGGCTATACCCCAAATTTTATGAATGGTACTACTTTTAATATACTCGGTTTTACAGTAGTGGCACCAACGACCACACCAACGCCCATACTTTCTATACCTTCTACATTGGCTACTGTAACACCAATACCTGAAGCCTCTGCAACCGTTACAAGAAATAAATGGTTCTTTGCTGGTGGTGATGGTGCAGGGGGTGTAAAAATTGGAAATTCGTCTAATCCAGCTAGTGCCAATGCTTTTAGTTTAACAACAATTGATGATGTAATTCCTTTAAACAGTACTGAAATATGGACACTGCATGGTTCGTTTAATATGTACCATCCATTTCATATACACGATATACAATTTTATATTTTAGACAGAAGAGATTCTAACAACAATATTATACCACTAACCTCCAACGAAATTGGAAGAAAAGATGTGGTCTATGTAGGGCCGAAAGAAACCGTGAGGTTTATAACCAAGTTCGATGATTTTTGGAGCGATGTACCATATATGTATCATTGTCATATTACCATACATGAAGATAGGGGCATGATGAAACAATTTATTGTAACCCGAAGATTGTACGTAGATAAAAATTATAGTGGTCCAGAGTTTGGCACCATTACTTTTCCTTACAATACACTGAGAGAAGCTGTAAATGCTGCAACAGACGGCACTACTATTTATTTTAAAAGTAATGGCATACATGAAGAATTAACAACAGATTTAATTACTACAAAAAAACTAACCTTTAAAGTAACGACTGGTAATGTTACTGTAAAATAAAAAAAAATGAGTATGAAAATATTTTTATTTCTTTTTATACTGACTTCTTCAAAATGTATTGTAGCACAACCAAAAAATATTCATGTATATGCATTTGTAGCAGAGGAATGTCCCATCTCAATTTATATGGCTGGTGCTTTGTCGGAAATAGCACAATCTTATTACAGCAAAGCTGATTTTAATTTGGTGTTTCCGTTAAAATCGAGTAGCAATAAAACCGCTAGCTCGTTTAAAACAAAAAATAAATTGCCTTTGTATAATATAGTGTTAGATAAAAACCAAAGCATAAGCAAGCAGCTTGGTGCTACAGTAACACCCGAAGTAATTATTACCGATGCCAATAATGAAATAATATACAAAGGAAGAATAAACGATGCTTATTTAGAACCTGGCAAACGCAGACATATTTTTGGTAACAATGATTTAAACAATGCACTGGCAATGATTATCGAAGGAAAAGAATTTCCCAAACCTTGGAAAAAAGCAGTAGGATGCTTCATTACTTATAACAAAAAATAAATGGAATGAGGTATCTTCTAGTTTTTTTTAATCTTATAAGCATCGAAGGTTATAGTCAGCAAATAAATTACATATCTAGCATTAAACCCATAATTGAAAATCATTGCAATCCTTGCCATAGTAAAGGAAACGTAGGCACTATGCCACTAACGAATTACCAAGAGGTAAGTGCGTATGGTAAAATGATACAATACGTTTCAGAAAATAAATTAATGCCACCTTGGAAAGCAGACAATGGTTTTTCGCATTTAAAGAACATTAATTATTTAAATGAAAATGAAATTACGCTAATAAAAAATTGGGTAAGTAATGGAATGGAAGAAGGCGTTTTAGTAAAAAATGTAAAGCAAAAAATCACTTCAACAGCAACTTCTATAGAGAAACCAGATATTGTTTTTGCCATGAAAGAATCTTTTGTGCAAGCAGCAGATTATACAGATAGAGCACAAGTTTTTGTAATACCTACTAATTTTAAAGAAGACATGTTTATAGAAGAATTGGAGTTTGTGCCTGGCAATAAAAAAATTGTAAAGTCGTGTAGTATTTCTATAGATACAGGATGTATTGGCATGCGGTACGACAGCAACGATTTAAATTATGGGTATAGCAGTTTTGCAAGTGTGGGTTTTGTACCGCATCAATATATTTGGTATCAATGGACAGCTGATATGGGTGCTAGTTTTTTTGAAAAATCCTACATTAAAAAAATACCTAAGGGGAGTAGAATATTATTTCATATTACGTATCCTGCATCTAATACGGTTGAAAAAGATTTATCTTATTTGAAATGTAAATCCAATAGTAAAAATAATAATGCAGGATTGAAGCTTATTCAGTCTTGCATATTATTTTCAGAAACGGATATAACCAACGGCCCTTTTGTAATAGATGTAGATGAAAAAAAGAAATTTTTTGCAACAACCACAATTAATAAACCCATTGAAATAATAAGCATAATGCCACAAGGGCAATACGCTTGCTATAGTTGGGAAATATATGCACTAGATAGTATTAGTGGTTCAAGAATAAATATTTTAAGAATACCCAAATGGGATGCGCATTGGAAAAAGAAATATGATATGGCTTTGCCTATTAAACTTTCTGCTGGTAGTAAGGTTTTTGGCATAGCCTATTATAACAATTCCGAAGAAAATAATAACCTGATTATTTTACCACCCAAGAAAATTAAAAATGGAGAAGCATCAAGAGATGAATTGTTTTTGGTACAATATGATGTAGTAGAAGTTGCAACACAAAATTTATAACAGATGGTTAAGATATTCTTTTTTGTTTTTATACTGTTTTCGTATTTTATTTCAAATGCGCAAACAACTGTCGTGCTGAGTGCATCAGCAGATAATACTATTTATCAAAATTTTCCTGGTAATAGTAATGCGCTTGGGCAAAATTTTTTCAGCGGAAATAATCTTGGAAATAGCCCAAGACGAGCATTGTTAAAATTCAACATAGCTTCTGTTGTACCAGGCGGTGCTGTTATTACAGCAGTAACCCTTACGCTAAATTGCAATGTTAGTAGGTCTATTGCAGATAATGTTTCATTGTATAAGCTTACTACAGATTGGGGAGAGGGTACCTCTAATGCAGCAGCCTCCAGCGATGGAGGAGGAGCTGCCGCTACAATTAATGATGCTACTTGGCCAACTAATTTTTTCCCTAGTAGCAACTGGACAACAGCAGGAGGCGATTATGTTGCAATAGCATCTGCAGCTACAAGTATTCTTGCTACAGGTTTTTATTCTTGGAGTTCTGCAGGTATGGTAACGGACGTACAAAATTGGTTGAACAATCCTTCCACAAATTTTGGGTGGATTTTATTGTGCAACGAAGCTACCGCTGCCACTGCAAGGCGATTTGCTTCCAGAGAAAATCCAACCATTGCCAATAGACCAACTTTATCTATTACTTATACTGCCGTAGTACCTGTTATACTTTCTTATTTTGTTGGCGTACAAAAAAACAATACCGTACAGTTAAATTGGCAAACAGCACAAGAAATAAATAATCATTATTTTGAAATTTTGCATAGTACAGATGCTGTAACTTTTTCACCCATTGGAAAAGTTTTTTCGATGGGAAATTCATCTACTCCTAAGCAGTATCAGTTTATGCATAATATTATAATGAATGGCTATCAATATTACCAACTTGTACAAACAGATATTAATGGAATGAAAACATTATCTGCAACACTAAAAGTAAAAATGGGTGAAGAAACATTTTCATTAAAGTTATTTCCAAACCCTGCGAGTGATAACATTTTTATAAACACGAATATAAATTTGGAGCAAACCAATTATAAAATTTATAATCAGTACGGAAGTGTTGTAAAAAATGGAAATGGACATGTATCTACTATTAATGTAAAAACATTTGTAAAAGGGATGTATTATTTTTGTTTGTACAAAAAAGATAAAATTCTTTGCAAAGAAAAATTTTGTATTTTATAAAAATAGATTTTATGAATTTGTTTTTAAACCTTTAAAGTATTGTTGCGTTTGTAAACCTAAAAGGTTTTTGTAGAGACTATTAATATAAAAGAGTTAATCAAAACCTTATAGGTTTTCGTGTTGGTTTTCAATTGAAGAAGAATATTTTAGCGACTTAACGAAATTGTATGCTTACTAAGATAAATAAAATTGGATAATAAACAAAGTTATGTTGGTTCGAGTAATCAGCCATACTACATATTCGCCAGTGTTGTATTCTTTGAAAACTTTTCTAAATCGGCGTTTATAAATTTTTCTTCACACATAATCTTCTTAACTAAATAAATTAGTATATTGCATCGTGTTACAAACTCGTAACCCGCAACTATAAAACCCGCAACCAAATAACCTTGTACGCAATAGTAGATATAGAAACCACAGGCGGTAGTGCAGCTGGTAGCGGCATTACAGAAATAGCCATACATATACACGATGGTGAGAGGGTAGTACAACATTTTACAACACTTATAAATCCTGAAAGGAGGGTGCCAGATTTTATTACAGCACTAACAGGGATAAGCAATGCCATGGTGGCAAGTGCACCTACGTTTAAAGAAATGGCACCAACCATTTATGAATTGCTAAGCTCAAATATTTTTGTAGCACACAATGTAAATTTTGATTACTCATTTATTTTTCATCATTTAAAATTGTGTGGGTACGAACTAAAAGTGAACAAACTTTGTACGGTGCGTTTAGCAAGAAAAGCATTGCCTGGGTTTCCTTCTTATAGTTTAGGCAAAATTTGCAGAAGTTTAAACATTCGTATTGACGATAGACATAGAGCAGATGGAGATGCTGCGGCTACCGTAATTTTATTCAACAAAATATTGGAGGCAGGTGGTATGGAGCATATTGATAAAATGCTTAAACGTACATCTAGCGAGCAATGGCTGCCACTACATTTAGATAAGAAGAAAGTACAACAATTACCAACCACAGCTGGTGTATATTATTTTCATGATGTAAAAGGAAAAATAATTTATGTAGGTAAAGCCATTAATGTAAGAAAAAGGGTAAGCAGCCATTTTACACACAATGATGCAGGCAGTAGGCGACAAAATTTTGTACGCTTGGTAGCCGATATTTCTTACAAAGATTGTGCAAACGAACTACATGCACTTATATTAGAAAGTACAGAAATAAAAAGACTTTGGCCAAAATACAATTATGCACAAAAACAACCCATGCAAAAATATGCGTTGTATTCTTTTGAAGATAATAGGGGTTATATGAGGTTAGCAATTGATAAAAGACAAAAGAATTTACCTGCAGTATATTGTTTTAATTTGTTGCACGAAGGGCAAGTGTTACTAAGAAATATGATGGAAGAATTTGAACTAAATGAAAAACTTTGTTTTATAAATAAAGAACCGCTTACTATAAAAGATTTAGAATTTATTGAAGAGCCCAAATATTATAACGGACGAGTAAAAAATGCCATCACAACTTTGCACGAACAATTACCCACATTTGCATTGTTAGACGAAGGCATAAATAAAAATGAAAAATTGTGTTTTTTAATTGAAAAAGGTAATTTTTGGGGAATGGGTTTTATAGCATCCGATACAAATATAAAATCTTTAGATGTATTAAAAGAAACCTTGCAGCCCTTTACTGACAACGATTTTATACGAAATAGTATTTATAATTATGTGGAGGTAAATCCTGAAAAGAAGCTGGTTTTTCAATGAGTTACGGGTTGCGGGTTTTTGGGTTACGGGTTATTTTAAATCGATGTTCTATTACTATATTCCTGCTATTAAAACTCTTTACCCACATTGCCATTTTTAATTTATTTCTTTCCTTTCCTTCCCTTATTTTCGCAATCCAAAAAAATGTTCAAAAATGATTTGAAGATGAATGGAGCGTCGCCAATGAAGTTGAAAATTGCTGTTGTCTTTGCTCGTCAAAAAAATAAAAATTAAAAAGTAAAAAAATAAAAAATTAGTTGCGATTTACAAAGCTCATAAACCCGTAACCCGCAACCCAAAAACTCGTAACTAATATACAAACTCGTAACTCAAAAAATGTTCCAAAACCTCATAGCACAAAAACTTTCTATAAAACCATCGCAAGTAGAAACAGTTTTACGATTATTAAGCGAAGGCAGCACCATACCATTTATAGCTCGATATAGAAAAGATAGTACTGGTGCGTTAGACGAAGTGCAAATACAACAAATACAAGATGAAAATAAATCGATGAATGAATTTGCAGA
>JANOZW010000320.1:0-9611 GCA_031429575.1 Ferruginibacter sp. | reverse complement strand
CAAAACCCCATGTAAGCCGTTCGTTCTTCTTCTCGTCAATCATTCCACTTGCAAAATTTGAGACGGTCGATGTGTGTTGGTTTGGTAGCTCTTTTGCATTTTTTGTTGGGCTTCGTGTGTCAGCTAAAAATTGCAAATGTGCTACCAAGGGAGTTGGCTTTTATTTCAATGTCACTTTTCTAAATGTCATAGAAATTCGTAATTTCCTATCTGTTTTTATACCGTTAAAGTTATCTGTTTTACGTTGAGCTATTCCATGTGTCCATTTATGCCTAGCATCTCCGCTTAAAACGACAAGACTACCTGATTCAAGCATTATCTCTATCTTCTGCTTTGTTTTAACATTGACAAAGTCCATTACACAAGATGAACCTAAACTAATTGAAATAACTGTGTCGCCAAAACATGGTTCACAGTCAACATGATTAGCAATACCTTGCCCTGGTTCGTATTCGTTTATTATTAATTGGTCTGGTAATTCATTAATATATTTTTCGTCAAACAGCCGTTTTGCCATAGTCATAGCCCAATGCGGTAACTGTCCGATAAACATTGAATAGTCAATGGAACGAGCCTTGTAATCATATTTATATCCATAATGTTGCACTCTCCGTTTTATGTCAGATAGCCACTTCTCTGAATTTATTGCATCAACAAAACTTTTTACCTCTAACTTGTCTATGAAGTTAGGAATGTAGGTTAATCCATTAATTGCTACAATGTCATTCCATATCTTTATATTATTCTGCTCTTTGAGAGTAATAATATTTGTGTCTTGGTTAAATAAATCATACATGACTAGTTGATTTTTAAAATTTCAAAAAAAGTTTTTTCGGATTCAGGCTTATAAAATGAATTCCTTTTATTATTATATTTTATGGTGGCATTTTCACTCAAAATAACTTCACTATTTAAAAAATGTTTTTTGAATTGATAATATTTTTGATTCTTCAAAATGTTTGTAGTGTTCTGAAATAGAAAATAAAAAGGAACTTCTGGCTTTGCTCTTTTAATATTTTGGATTGACTCAGCTAATTCAATTTCATTTAATGAATCACTCGCAAATAAATAGGATGCATTTATAAAAATACTGTTCGCATTTAAAAGCCAATCAAAATTAAAATCATTAAGATTTTGTAAATACTCTTCGTGCAAAGCAGGTTTATATATACAGTTATCCATAAAACACTTTGCTTCGTCCCTCATTGATTTATAATAATCTATACCAAAATAGTCAAAGGAAATAGTCGTATTTGTAATTGAGTTCAGATAATCTGTAAGTGCAATACCGCTGGTGGCTGGCCCGCAACCAATATCAATAAATTTTATTATCCCATTCGCTTGGTATAAGTCCTTAAGGGTTTCTATTCTTTCTAATAAACTTAAACTGGAATAGTAATGTTTCCTCATGTTAAAATAACAATACAGTTTTACTACATCCTGAGGAATTAATTCGTTGTAACCGCTATCAAAATTTGTTTGTCCAAAATTTATTATTTCATACCTTATTGTGTAACTACTATACCCTAGCAGTATTTCATGCCAATTTGTTTTGTTATGGTAGCGGATATAATTCCAAAATTTTTCATTGAATAGATTTTCTGTAAATAACGATGGTTGAAATATTTTATCGGTTATTTCATTTATCTCAATTCCGTCTATAAACTGAAATTTATTTTCGTTATAATCTTTAAGTATTGGGAAGTCATTTTGAAGCTCTTCATTTTCAAATAGATTCTTGAATTCTTCAAGTAAAGTTGGTTCGTTATTTTGGTTAAACAAATCAACAGCATAGCCGTAATATTCATTTAAATCACGGAGAACTTCGTTTTCATAATCTTCTACACCATCGCTAATTGCAGAAGATAATTTTTGCAAATACTCATTAAAACGTGTAATGTTTGAATTTATTTCTGTGTATAGTTTTATTTGTATCCATGCATTTAGGCGATTTTTTAATATACTAGCACTAATAACTTGTAAGGCATAAACAACAAATCCATGATTATTATTTCGCTTAAAGTAAAAAGCTAATTCGGTGAACAAAAATTGAATTTCTTCGGATTCTTTACCTTCATCAGTCAATTCTAATGCTGAAAGATGAACAAGTATTTGCCCTAATAATTCTGTATTATTATGTTCTATAGCCAAATTTATAAAAATTAATTTTAGCTCTTTTCTGTTTTCTGATATGAGCGTAATAATTTCAGCTTCGCTAAATTGAAGTATGTTGCTATGAAATTGAAATATCGTCATTATACTTCTTTGTTTTTTTGAGATAAGTTAATTCGGGTTTTTAATTCATCAATATCAATTCTATTCTTGTTAGTTTCTATAAAAAATAGAAAATCATTCTTGGAGTAACCAAAAAGTTTTAATATTGATTTTATAGAAAAATCAATATCGCTGAAACTAAATGGCTTCATTTTAATGCCTAATTTATAACAATACCAACCAAATTCAGATAGCAAAGAAATATCATTGGGTAGATATTTATTTAATTTTTCAATTAATATTGTCCATGAATCGGAAACAGTTTGATACAATTTTCCGTATAATAAAGTCTCTGATATATAATATTCAGAATTATCCAAATTAGTAGTCGACTTTTTTTCGGTAACAATATTTTCTAAAGAAATATTGCTCAAGGACAGTGAATTTACTTTCCCATAAAATGAGTGATTATAAACTAATTCTAAAATTAAATAATCAAATTCTGTTGTGAGTTGGAATTTAATAGGGGGTTTTGCTGGGACATTACCCAATTGCTTTAAAATAGAATTTGTATTACTAATTCTTTCGTCGGTATTCCTTAGGTTTTTGTAACCTAAAAAATAACCTAATAAAGCAAATGCATATTCGCCAAATTGGGTTGAATAGACACTCGTAATATCACGTCTTGCAATTTCAATACTATTTAAATTTGCGTAGTTGCGTAGAAATGAAAATAAATATAGCGGTAAAGCAGATTTAGACTTCATAGTTTCTATTATCTCTAAAACGGCCTTTCTTTCCATGTTTTTTGATAAGCCAACAAATACTTGTCGTATGGTTTTTTCATTCTCTAAATCATTTGAATTTCGATTAAAGAGCGATTCAAATTCTTTAGTATCATTATCATTGAAATTATTCAAAATATAAAGACGCTCAAAAAGCCATTTCAATAATTGCTTGTCTTGTGGACAATTGTCATTAAAGAGCCATGAATAGAATTCTGAAATGATGTTATTCGGAACTATTTCTGCACCAAAAGTGCTATCAATTGCTTGAATAGCGTAAAAAAAATGATTGGGTAACGTTTTGTATGAGTTTGTTTTTTCAGATAAAAGGATATTGTAATTTCTAATGAAAGCAAGCAAGCCAAGTGTCCTATCAAACTTATTAACTTTAAAAGTGTAATCCTCTTTATCTAAAACAATACTTTCTGATATATCATATTTGTTTTTTTCAATTTTGAAAGGTAGAGTTGTCTTTATTAATATTTCGGGAATGTATCCACCGTCAAATACTAATGAATCACCTATAATCGTGTTTTTTACACTTTCATTTTTTACAAAAATATTTTTGATTCTACTTATTGGTAAAGGTTGAAATAGAAATGCAAAATTTTCTTTTGCAACAAAGGCTGATTTTTCATTTTCTGAAATTTGTATTTCCAATAAAACTAAATCTTCACTTTCCGAATTTGAACAACCGTTTCCAACTAATAAGGCATCATTTTGTATAGATTGTAAATCAGGGAATGCTCTATTAGATATATACTTAGATGGAGTTATTAAACCTGATGCGAAATAATGAAATATATTTCCTCTGTGTATTTCAATAAATAAAGGCTTTTTAAAGTTGAAAGGAGAAAAGCTACTGTTTTCAACTTTAGATTTCTCTCCTTTTACGTTTGGATTCTCCTTGCCTTGAATTGAATTTTCATAATCAATTTGATTGTTAAGTTCTAATTCAATTTCCATTAATTTATCTTCTGTTACTTTAGAAAGTACTGTTTCAGTCACTATAGAGTTGTCTCCAAAGAGTAAATTATTTTCCTCAACTACCGTTTTTTTCGCTACTTTTTTTGAAGTAGTCTTTGTTGTTTTTTTATCTTTTTCTGCCATAATAGTAAGTATTTAAAATGGTACATCGTCAGCTACGATATTCTGTGGAACTGTATAGAAACTTAGAACATCTGGCTTGTCGTCACACAAAATAAAAATGTCGTTTTTAGCTCTTGTTACTGCAACATAATAATGGTTTCTTGTTGCGTATGGTCTTCCATCATTGTTAGTTTTGCTCATGGCCCAATCTGATTGTTCAAAGAATGGCATAATCACAATATCAAACTCTAACCCCTTGCATGAATCAAATGTTGTTACAAATGGAGTCTTTAGCTTTTTCATCATAATGCTTTCATCATTGTTATTCATGCCACTTTTATAGTATGAAAATGATTTATCGGTTGGAGGATTTTCCCCACATGAATAGCCTTGACTTTCCAAGTAGTTTTTTATGTCGATTACCTTATTTCCAAAATGAACCAATATGCCAATGTTACTATTCGGATTTCTTTCTATGATTTGTTTGATGTATTCAAATTGCTTTATTGTACTAAATCCAATTTCAATTTCGGGATTATTTCCACTTCGTAAACGTGTTATATCCATCCCTTGCACTCTTAAATCATTGGGCACAAATTTTTTAGCTAACTGAAAAATCTCTTTAGTGTTTCTAAAATTACCTCCTAAATATGCCCAAGTTGTTGGTGATTGTGCATTTAGTTTTGTATTTATAATATCTTCAACGGTATCAGGTGGGTAATGTCCTTGATAGTTCTGTGCTTTGTCAGCACCTACTGAAACGGAATGTGTCAACTTGAAGGCATTAGCATAAATAGAGGGCGGTAAATCTTGTCCTTCATCAAAAAATAGTTCAGCAAATTTTATATTATTTCTATTATTGGTAATGAAGTTTTGAAAATTTGTGCCACAAACATCCTCTGAAACTTGCGGATTGAAAAAACCTATATTATCAGAATGCCATTTGAAAAATGTTGCCAATTTATTTTCAACTATAATTTCTATTTGATTTTCATCGAAATTCCCAAATAGTTCTTCGGCTTTATCTCTAAGAGTTCCTCTGATGGAATAAATTAAAGTACGATTGAATGTAAAAAGCAGAATGTCCTTATTTTCTCTAACTGGTCTTAAAAAACGAAAGATTGTTACAACTGTTTTACCACTACCTGGGCCACCTGTTACTAAAATTGGTTGACGAGGATTATATGCCAATTGTTGGTCGGGATACAACGAGGCAATTGGGGGTAATGAAAATTTAAAGTCAGGCATAGTTACTAAATTATTTTTATTTTTAATCTTTGTTCCGTCAGCTTTAAAGCATTATAAGCCGAAGGCTCTTTTTCTAATGTGTTCATCAATTTATCAGAAAGCCAAATAGTTAAAAGTTCGTCATTGGCAACGTTAAGAACAATTGCCAATCGTTCAACATGAAGTCTGCTAGCTTGTTTCTCATCTCGTTCCATTTTACTAATAAAAGCTGTATCAACTTCTAATGCTGCTGCCAATTGTCTTAACAATAATCCATTCTCTTCTCTGTAATTTCTAATGGTTTGCCCAAATGTTTTTAATTTGTTCATATTAGACTTGTTTCAATTGGTCAAATTTAAGATTAAATGATTAATCTATCTAAAAAGTATAAATAATTATTTCATTTGTGGGGTGGTAGGTGGGCTTGGGAGCGTTGGGGCAAAATTAAATGTGCAGCAAATTGTGACTCGGCAAAGTGTGTTGGCTTTGCAGCTCTTTTAATTTTGCGAAGGGTGGCTGTCTTATGGTGCAATGTGGGAAAGGTTTGAATTGCTTAAGGTGTTCGCTAGAATGATTGCTTACATTATAATCTACGAATTAATCAAGCTAATACAATTATTTTAACTTAATTAACTCGTAAACATATTACTCATTACTTCTTTCCTTTTGCAGTATTAGTATTTGTGCTAACTGTACTTTGTGCCCTTGCAGCAAATGAACCTTTAGGAACATTGCCGCCATTGGCTTTTGCAGTTGCAGACTGAATTCTAATTTGTGCAGCAGGATTCATTTTTGAATTTTTTGACAGTTTAAATGTTTTATTGATGAAAAATATAATAAAATAAAAGTATTTTGATAAAAAATAGCTGTGCTAAACTATGCACGATAGCATTTTTAAATAAGTTCTATTACCTCCTTAATCCCTCCCTAAACTTTCTCTACCCAAACAAGTACAATTGAACACCTCATTCAATCCCTCCCCAATCATTCCCTAATATCACCCCTACTAAATCCCTTACTAAAAACTTGGCAAAAACGGGAACAAAGTGGAATTAGATGGAACAAAACGGAACAAACGGGAACAATATTTCCAATATGACATTTTTTAAGCATTATTACAACCAACTCGACTTTGTTCGGGATTGTTTGGAATTGTTTAGAATTTACCTACACAAACTTACCTAACAAGGAAACTACCCTTTTACCGCATCGTTTATTTGTGTTCTATTAAATCATAACAAAATAAAACGACATGAAACAACAAGCAGTAAGAAGAAAAATTAAAACAACCATGAGAGTTGTAAAATCTTTAAAAGTAGTAACCCTACCTACCCCAAATGAAGCCACAGAAAAATTAGTATACAGTGCATGGAATTTTGCATTCACCGCATTATGGAACAACAGCGTTTTTTCTAAAACAGAAATTACCACCGCAAAAGCAAGTATCACCGAATTTTTAGCAGCATTCAAAGACAAAGAAAAAGGGTACAGTATTTTCTGCCAAAGAGTATTGTTAGCAAGACAATATGTAATGGCACAACCAAACCGTTTTATTCCATTACCAAGCCTTTGGTTAGATAAAAATAATGCAACAGGATTTGCAGGTACAAAAGAATGGTACAATAATATTAAAGCCATAAGAACATCGCTACCAAATTTTAAAACAGAGTTGAGAGCCTTTGCAGAAGCTGTGTTAGAGATGAGCCAAGACCCTACGAACGCAAATTTCCATTATTGGAGAAACTATTTTATAGAAAAGAAAACAACAGGATTGTTGAGCCTTTTCTTACAGACGATTGCCAATGAGCAATTCGGATTATAATACCAACAACAAACACAATTATGAAAAAAAATACGATAGCAGTAAAACCATATTCATTAACGGAGATGTCGAAAATGTATGATGTATGCACAAGAACAATGAAAAAATGGTTGTTACCATTTGAAGAACAAATTGGTAAAAAGCAAGGACGATATTTTACCATTGCGCAAGTAACGATGATTCTTGATAAGCTCGGATTGCCTACAGAAATAGCACTCTAAAACGTACATAAATAAACCATGTTTTGCATTTACGAACCATGTTTACACATTAAGAACGCAATCTTACCCAAACTATGAAAGGGGCTTTTTAGACCATCACATCTTTGCAATATCAAAAACAAAAACACATGGAAACAAAAACAACAACAGGCATCACTTCAAGTAATTTTTTACTAACAGGTGCAATTTTTTTAGCCGATATGGATTTAGCAGGATTTGCAGATTATGCAGTAAAAGCAGCCATTGGCGGGGCTATATGGTTGGGCTATAAATTAGCAGCAGATTTTATTGAAAGAAAACGAAATATTAAAAAATGAGTTCATTCGCAAAAATTTTAGGCGGTACAGTATTGGGTGCAGGGTTAATAGCAGGCGTAAATTATTTTAAAAATATCAAAAGGGCAAAAGCAGAACTAGAGGTAATACCAACTGCTAACTTGTACAGTTTAAGTTGGGATGGCATCACAGTAAGAATAGATGTACTTATTAAAAATCCTACATCGGGAAGTTTTATTATAAAGTTTCCATTTGTAAAATTGATTTATAAAAGTACAACCATTGGCAGTTCGCAAGCGTTGAACAAAAACATAAAAATTGCAGCGCATGGAGAAGCGATGATTGATAAAATTTTAATAACCGTTCCTGTTACAAGTGTGTTCTCCTTGGTATTTGGATTAATAAAAGCCTTGCATACTAAAGAAGCCATTAAGCTTACCATAAAAACGATGACAGAAGTAGATATTGGTTTTGCAAAAATACCCTACGATAACGAAACAGAAGTTGTACTAAAGAAAAGTTAAACAAAGAGGCTAAGAGGAGGAAAGAGAAAAGGAGGAAAAGAGAAAACAAAAACAATCAAAAAATTTATGGAAGCGCATAAAAAAAGAAACATCCAAAGTGGTGAACGGTACACCCATCTCTTTCCCGAAGCAACAAAGGTTACTTCAACGATTAGAAAAGATGCCAATGTTTATCATACCGTAGCCTTTATTCCAAAAGTAGTGAATGAAACTTTGCAGCATACAAAACAGATTGCCGCATTATTAAAAGGCAGCAACACTTATGATACCTGCAAAAATATTTGGCAGTTTGTTTACGGGCATATTGCTTACAAAAAAGATGCAGAGGGTTATGAACAAATACGCAGCCCTGCAAGAGCTTGGCACGACAGGTTTACAGGCGTGGATTGTGATTGTTACTCAGTATTTATTTCTAGTATTTTAACCAACTTAAACATACCACATAAACTAAGGATTACAAAGTACCATCGAGATTATTTTCAACACATCTATCCTGTAGTAACCACACCAAATGGACATATTACTATCGACTGTGTAACAGAAAAATTTGATTACGAAGTACCCTTTAGCGAAAAAAAAGATTACCCAATGGACTTACAATATTTAAACGGATTTGATGGCAACCCTGCATTGTACGCAGACCCAAACGACAGCTACATGTTAGCAGGCAATGGCATGGATGAGTTAGGTAAAATCATTCAAAAAAGATTTGCAGCCAACAATAAAAGACAAGCCCCTGCAAAAGCTAATAACAAAAAACAAGTACGCATTGAAAAGCGCAAAACTGCAAATGTTGTTGGCGGTAGAAAACTAAAAGGCAAATTGTTGAACAAAGTAAACAAACTAAACCCTGCAACACTAGCCCTGCGTAATGGTATTCTTGCTTCCATGAAACTCAATATTAAAAATATAGCAGGCAGGTTAAGGTGGAGTTATTTAAGTCCACAACAAGCGGCTGCAAAAAGTATTGAGCCTGCAAGATTCCAAAAATTAATTGCAACAAGACAACGACTAGAAAACTTGTTATACAAAGCAGGTGGCAAACCTGACAACCTACGCAAAGCTATCATGAGCGGAAAGGGCAATAAAGATAAAGCGGTAAATGGTTTTGATGGATTGGATGGCATGGTGGAATACATGAATGAACATACGCCACTCGACCAATTACTCGGACAAGAGATTCATTATTCAGAAAATATAGAAGGCTTTGAAGGTGTTGGAGAACTCGGTGAACCATTCACATTGGCAAGCATTGCAGCGGCTTCGGGAGTGATAGCAGGTATTGCAGGTATGCTAAAACAAGTAGGTGATATTTTTCAAAAGAAAGGCAAGGGAAGTCAAGATTTTGATGAAGCAAAAAATGAGCAAGCAGAAAAAGAAACCGTAGCACCGCCACCCGCTGAAACTGCCGCTCCTGCTTTGCCAATGCCTAAACAGGAAGCTGCAAATATTAT
>JANOZW010000319.1:0-5219 GCA_031429575.1 Ferruginibacter sp. | reverse complement strand
GTGATGGCTTTGTCGTAACCTGCAGCACGGGCAGCTTCTAGCTTAAGGCGTAGTTTTTCAAATTTAATTGGAAAGAATTTTATAGGCATGTCTCTGTCAAAACTTTCCGCATTTGTCCAGCATTGCATACCATATTTATCTGCCAATTTTTTGTTTACTGTAAAAAATGTATTGAGTTCACTAAAGTCAATATGTCCATCTTGAAATGCAACAGCATCTACTGCACCTTGTATGCCACTAAAAATTTCGTCCCACTCTTTTTCATGTTGTGCTACTTCTATTCCATCTGCTTTTGTTAGCTCAGCAGATGATGCCATCACTGCTTTTTTACCATCTATCCAAGGCGAAATAAACGTGGGTAGATTATTACTTACCGCTTTGCATTGTAAGCCTAATGTTCTAAAAGCATCTATAGCACCAATTGTTCTTCTACTTATTTCCATACTCAAATACCATCCTTTAAAAGATGGGTGATGCCCATAAGTAGCCCACGCTTCATCTATCACAAATTTATTGTCTTCTATTTCATGCATTAGATTTCCTTTATCCCAATAATGACCGCTATCGTATAATCCAAAATAAAAATTCATTGCAAGTTTATCGGCTAAAGTCAAATACAATTCTACCAAATCTATTGGCGGTTTGTAGCAACCATATTTTTTTTGCAAATATTTAGATGGATAAGTAATAAATTTTCTGTACCCACTGCGTATTAAAATTACGGTATCAATACCAGCAGTTTTCATATGCAAAAAATCTTGCTCCCACTCTGCTGCGCCCCAGTTTTGGTGGGGTATGTCGTGACTTATTTCGTCTATGAATGTTCCGGTTATTAGCATGTAATTATTTTAAAATTAGCCAAACCCCAACGGCGGCTTCCAGCCCCGTTGGCGGTTTATAAAAGAGTTTTTAATTTAAACATCTTTTCCATAATCAACCGCCGTCAGGGTCTACAACAGCTGACGGGGTTGCAACTCACCTACCTCATCAACCCCATCCTCACCAATATCTCCTTCCACATCATATACCCATAACCATTTATATGCAAGCCATCGTTTGTATATTTTTTATCTAGCTTATTATTTTCATCTAAAAAAGCCGTGTATAAATCTACATAAACCAACCCATTTTCTTTACAATAATTTTCTAGTGCAGCATTTATAAAAAGCACATGCGCTGTTTTATTCTGATGCCTTTTAAATTCTGTAAAATCATTATTTGTAGGCAATAAACTTTGCACAATTATTTTTGTTTTTGAGCTTTCGCTTTGTATGCGATTAATAATTTTTTTATAATTAGCAATGATAACAGCATCGGGTGTTTCTTTAGCAATATCATTTATACCAATCATAATAAAAACTTTAGTAGGTTTGGCAGAAGTTATTTCATCTAACCTTGCCAATACCCCAAAGGTATTATCGCCAGATATTCCTCTATTGCGTATTTTTTTATTTTGCCAAATTTCTGCCCATTCTCCAATATCGGTTATGCTATTTCCAAGAAAAACAATTTCCCCTTTAGTATTTGGCAGCAAACGAAAAAGCGTTACTTTTTGTTCATAGTAAGTGGTTTTATAGGCAGTATCTACGGCTGTTTGAGCGAATCCGCAAACAGAAGAAAATATACTTACTATTATAAATAAATGTTTTTTCATAATATAATTTATTGCCACAGAAAACACAGAGACATAGTTTCGGTTATTTTAAATTCTAAGCCCCTCATCTTTTTCAAACACTTGCATATTGCATTTTTCTGTGCTTCTGTGCAATCTGTGGCAATTAGCTTTTCAAATAACAAATTAATCATCCTCTAATTTATCATACCAACTAAATTTTAAAACCAAACTAGTAGTCAACAAAACTGCCAAACAAATACCAAAATTCTGCCATTGCCTAAAAGCCAAATACAAAGGCATTACAACCATACTCATTTGCCATGCAATACCTGTAATCACATTAAACATATCTCTTTTAAAATTTCTATTGGGCAAAAAACTCGGTTCATTACGTTTTATTTTTTCAACTATCGGATTCCAAAATCCCCATGGTTTTGTTTTTTTATAAAAAGCAATACTCGTTTCTTCTTCTACAGGCGGCGTTAATAAACATCCAATAACACAACCCAAAATAGATACAATAAATATAAACACAAATGCCATTAAATTCACAGCCTGCGTATCTGCCATTGCTTTTAAAGTAGGCATATTTTGTACCGCAAATTGTATTACATCTTTACCAAACATGGCCGCTATCATTCCACTCATCATACCAGCAAAATAACCGAACCCATTAAAACGTCCCCATATCCATTTGAGCATATTGGGCGCAGCATAACCACCATAAAAAGCACCTACTATAAAAAGTATTATACCATTCAAACTTTTAATTTGTGTGCCTATTAATATACCAATTAATACCACCGCAAATGACACCCATTTTCCAATACCTACATAATGTTTATCTGTCTCATTTTTTTTCCAATAACGTTTGTATAAATCATTTACAAGGTATGCAGGTGCCACATTTACAAAAGCACTAAACACACTCATAAATGCTGCCAACAGACCTGCAATTACAAGCCCTTTTATACCAGTTGGCAACTGCTGCACCAATACATTAAAAATATTGGAAACAGATGTTAATCCACCAATAGAAGTAGGCATTTCTTTAATGGCTAATAATGCAAACCCACCTACCATTAAATACAATGGAATAAATAAAACCAATATTGTAAAGCCACTCATTTTTGCCGCATCTTTTGGTGTTTGGCTACTAAGCGAACGTTGCATATCAAACCCAGGCACAGGGCCTGCCAGGCTTGCTATCATTCCTTTTCCTATCATTAAGCCAACCATGCCTGCAATCATTTTATATCCGTTCTTCACTGATTCCGTTTCTAACAATTCGTACTTCGCTGACCAGTTAAAATTGATTTCTTTTTTAGGCCAAAAATCTAACCAACCTTGTGGTAAAAATGAACTTACATCTTCTGAAGATACGGTTGTCATACCTAAAAAGATAACAACAAAACAACAAATAGTGAGAATAATAAATTGCAAAACTTCGGTAGCTACGATACTAAATATACCGCCTTTAATAGAGTAAATAGTAGTGAGCAAACATAATATAACTGCATAAATGGTAGCGCTATTAACTACCATTCCATTTATGTTTTTAATATCAATATTGGGTAATAATTCTGCCACCAACCCACCAATACCTGTAAAAAATACACCAATAGAAATCATCACTTCCACCACTGCAAATACAACAACAATGATATGGCTTAGCTTTCCTCCCAACCCATCACCAAAGCGAATTCGCATCCACTCCGCCCCTGTCATAGCACCACTCCTACGCAGCCATGTACTCAAAAATATCATTACAAATACTTGATTCCACACAGGCCACACCCAAGGAATCCAAACACTTTGTACACCATACATTAATAAAAGAGCAAGCCTCCAACTCACTGCATTTACATCAAACATGCCACTGCTATTACTCAACCCAAGCATCCACCATTTTATTTTATTCCCTCCCAAAAAATAGCCGCTTAAGTTATCAGATGAACGTTTTGATAAAAAGTAACCAATAGAAAAAGTAAGCAGTATATATCCTAGAATGATTGCAATATCGAGTACAGCTAATTTCATTTGCTTGTTTTAGTATTTATGAATGTTGAAAACGAAAGTTAAATAAAAATTTTAAAAACAATTGGTTTATTATCATTATTTTTTATTAAGTTCGTTTTCTAATACAAAACTCATAAAAAAATTATTATGAAACGATTTACTTACCTCATGCTTTTACTTACAATTTTCGCAACTATTTCTTGTAAAAAAATGAAAAGTTTTACACCAGATACCGTCATTCCGCCACCGCCAACACCTAAGTGGGACCCGAATGCATTACGTGGTGTATGGGTTACAACAGCGGCTAGCACTGCCTTAGAAAGCAGGGCCAACATTGTAACATGTGTACAAAATTGCAAGCTAGCAGGTATTAATAATATTTTTATGGTAGTATATAATAATGGTACTACTTGTTACCCTAGCACGGTAATGCAAAATCTTACAGGCGTTCGTATTAGGCCAAATTTTTCGGGTAGAGACCCATTACAAGAAATGATTGTGGAGGCACATGCAGTAGGCATAAAAGTGCATGCATGGTTTGAATATGGTTTTTCATCTTCTTTTTCTAACAACGGTGGCTCTATTGTGGCGGCACAACCTACATGGGCAGCAAAAGATAGATTTAATAGATTGGTTGTAAAAAACGGTTTCGATTGGCTAAATGCTTTTGACCCAGCTGTGCAACAATACATCGTTAATTTATTTAAAGAAGTCACTACAAATTATGATGTAGATGGTGTGCAAGGCGATGACAGATTACCTGCACAACCAAACACTGCCGGTTATGACACTTATACAAGTAATTTATATTTTACGGAGACAGGTGTGAACCCTCCTACCGATTCTTTAAACACAGCTTGGGTGCAATGGCGTGCAAAAAAACTAAACGGTTTTTTAAAACGCTTACGCACAGAAGTAAAAACAATAAAGCCCAATATTTTATTTTCTATGAGCCCCAGCCCTTACCCATTCAGCCTTAACGAGTACTTGCAAGATTGGCCTACATGGGTAGATAGCTCATGGGTAGATGCAGTTTTACCACAATGCTATCGCTATGATATTGCTGCATATACCGCTACATTGGCTCAACAAAAAAGTTATTACAGAAATCCTGCTATACCTTTTTACCCTGGTATCATTGTAAAGTCTGGAACAACATTGGTAGCAGATGATTTTTTAAAAAACGAAATTGCATTAAATAGAACAAGTGGTTTTAAAGGGGAGTGTTTCTTTTTTTACGAAGGTGTAAAAGATAAAATTACTTTTTATCAAACAATATATCCGTTTATACCGTAATATTTTTTTGTTTACGAGCTGAAGAACCTTGATTGAGCTTTGGTGGCGACGCTCCATTCAACATTATATCTTTTGGCATCTTTTATTATGTTATATCAGAAAATAAAATAGTGACAAATATAAAAGTTGTCAGTCTGAGCTTGTCGAAGACGGTGCTATTAGGAATATATTAGTAAATTACACAAACCCAGCTTCGACAAGCTCAGCTTGACATCTCAAAATTCGAATTTTTTTTTAATGAAAAAATACTTCCTTCCTCTCCTCCTCTCCTACAGTTTTTGCAGCGCAC
>JANOZW010000318.1:0-21525 GCA_031429575.1 Ferruginibacter sp. | reverse complement strand
GAAGTATTGGGTTCGCCGCAAGATATTACGGCCATTGTAGAAGACAATTCGGGAAATTTAATTTTAGGAACTGGTACAACAGGAAACTATACATTATCAAACCCAATTAATAAAAGCACAGGTTTTTATTATTACAATATTGTTGCAAATACATTTACTGCCATCAATAGTGGTTTGCCTAATGTACCAACATACTCCGTTTTCCCATTTATCAAATCGTTGGTAAAAAATACTACAGGTACAATTTATGCAGCCACTTATGGCAATGGCGTTTTAAAATGGAATGGAACTTTGTGGAGTATTTTTGGAACTGGACTTAGCAATAATAATGTAAATACATTAAAGCTAAATACAAATGACAGCTTGTATGCAGGTACAGATGCAGGTGTAAGTGTAGTGAGTAATGCTGGTACAGCATGGAGCAATGTAAGCATAGGCTTGCCCGCAAGCAAACCTGTAAGAATAATTACTATTGATGCAACAGGGAAAATATATGCGGGCCTTGGTTTTTATCATTATCAATTGGGCAATATGGCCGGCGATATTTTTACAAGTGCAAATAATGGAACGAGTTGGCAAAATGCTAATGCAGGTTATGTTGGAGGCGTTATTTATGCATTACTTGCACATTCATCTGGTAATATATTTGCAGGCTCTGCAGGTATTTGGAAATCTGCAAATAGTGGTGGACTATGGGCTTATGCTATGACAGGTGTAAAACTTGCCAACCAAACAATGAAAATGGTGAAGAGTAGTAGTGGCGATATTTTTGTGCTTTGCAAAAATAATCCATTGGGTACAAGATTACCTTATGGAGGAGTATTTCGTTCAACAGATAATGGAATAACATGGGTACAAATGGTGAATGGAATAAATGCGCAAAACCTACTCGAGATTTTTATTGATAGTCATGATAATATTTGGCTAAGCGGAAGTGTATTACGAACCAATGCGAGTGGCACTGGCACAAAATGGGGTACACCTGAATTGTATAAGTCAATAAATAATGGCACTACTTGGGTAAAAAATACATCCATTGCACAAGCCGGCGAATACTATAATCAAATTGTAGAAACTAAAAATGGTAAAATATATGTAGGCAGTTCTTTTGGCACAGGAGTTTCAAATCTTTCCTCCAGTATTGATTACAATACATTTGACAATACATTAAAACCACCACCCACCAATGGATATTTTAGTTATGGTTTAGCCGTAAATAATAACAACGATGTTTTTCACGGCACGGAAACCAATGGTATAATGCGCTCCACCAATAATGGTACAACAGGTTCGTTTACTTCCATTACACTTGGAGGAAATACAACAGTATATGTAGATCCGATTTCACAGGATGTCTATTCTAATGCTGGGAATATACTTACAACTGGAATTGGTTTGTATTGCTCTCAAACAAATGGCAATAGTTTTTTCCCAATACTAAATTCACCATTGTATTTTACTTCAGTACAGGATATGGCATTTACTAATACAGGTAAAGTATATAGTGTTGTAAATTCTGGTCAGTTTGCACTGGCAGGTTTGTATTTAATGCAATCACCTATTACTACGAATTCTTCTTTTACCAAATTAATAAATATTGGCACTTTATCTTTTTACTTTAATACACTGTTTATTGATAAATGTGGTTATATGTATGGAGTAGCACAAGGAGGCGGTATTTCTGTTTCTACATTACCTGTTAATACACCCTTGCAAAGCACTTTAAATTTACCTGCAAATAATGCTACAAATATTTCTACCACACCCACACTAAGTTGGACACCCGTTTGCACACCCGATAGTTTTCGTTTGCAAATAGCAACAGATTCAATATTTGTAAATACGATTTATAGCAAAGCAAGTATTACTACAAATTCTTTTCAATTACCAGCTGGCGTTTTAGTAAACACTAATAAATTTTACTGGCGTATAGCTGGCGTAAATGCAGCAGGTATAGGTAAGTGGAGTAACGTAAATAATTTTAGTATAGATAGTGTTATAAACTGTGGTATAGGTAATAATACAATTGTTACAAACTTTGCTGGCACTGCTTATCAGTGGCAGGTAAATACAGGGGGAGGCTTTGTAAATATCATTGACAATATAAATTATAACGGAAGCGTATCAAATATTTTACAGCTTACGGCTGCGCCTACGAGTTGGTATGGCTATCAATATCAATGCATCACAAATGGTATTGCAGGAAATATTTATACTTTAAAATTTGCTGCGTATTGGAGCGGTGCAGCTAATACAATTTGGGCTAATCCTTTAAATTGGAATTGTGGCATTGTACCCGATGCCAATACCGATGCATTTATAAATACAGGAATTGTGGTGGTAAATACTACAGCAGTTTGTAGGAGTTTATTTTTAACAAATGATATTCCATTTACGGTGAGTAATGGGGTGGGCTTTATAATAATGAAATAGTACAGCTTTACAAGATTTAATATTTTAAATCCCTTATTTTACGATTGTTATATTTTCAAACAACTTCAAATCTTCCTCAAAAAAAGTTCGATATTTGAGCGGTTGTTCCCACCAAAATTAACGGCAATAGAGAAGAGATTTCTTTATTGCCGTTTTTTATTAAAGAACTTATGTTGCTTTATCTTGTATTTTTCTTACTACAGCAACAGCTACAGATCTTGGCACAAAGCGAATAGCATTTGCCATAATATAATTCATCAGCCCATGTATGGCAACGGTTTTACCTTTTAGCATGGCTTTGTATCCATACTCCGCTACTTCTTTTGAGGTAGGTAATTTTTTACCCTTTACCAATGCACTTTCTTCCATGGCTGCTGCTGCTTGAAAACCACTCTCTGTAGCACCTGGACAAAGAGCAGTAATAGTAACACCACTATTTTTTACTTCATTATCTACTGCTTCAGAAAAACTGAGTACGTATGCTTTGGTAGCGTAATATACCGCCATAGTTGGTCCTGATTGAAATGCAGCCGTAGATGCAACGTTCATAATTTTGCCGCTTTTTCGAGCAAGCATATCTTTTAAATACAAATGAGTAAACTGTGTGAGTGTGGTAATATTCAAATTTATCATTTGTATTTCTTTATTCCAATCTTCTTCGGCAAACATGCCAAAAGTACCAAAGCCAGCATTGTTTATGAGGTAATCAATTTGTATATTTTGTTTGGTTGTTTCATTATATACATCTAGCGCTGCATCGGCTTCGGATAAATCTTTACCGATGGTATAAACAGAAATTTTGTATTGGCTTTCTAGCTCCTGCTTTAATTCATCTAGCTTGGCTTTATTTCTGGCTACTAAAACCAAATTGCCACCTGCGGCGGCATGCACTTTTGCCAATTCTAAACCAATACCATTTGATGCTCCTGTTATTAATGCTGTAGTCATACTATTTATTTTTTGCAAATATAAGGCGATTTTATTGAACCTAAAACCATAGAGTATAGTCTATGGTTGCAATTTATTTTTCAACATGTATATTTGCATTATGTTAATTAATGAACTTGCTAAACGCACAGATATTTCTGCCCACACCATTCGGTTTTACGAAAAATCGGGATTGATAAAAGGCAAACAAAACAAAGAGATAAAAACGAACAATTATTTTCATTACGATGAAGAAACGGTAGAGAAATTGCTACTGATAAGAGACGCTAAGTCTATTGGTTTTACTTTAAAAGAGATAAACCAGCTTATTGACGCTTGGTACAATGATAAATTTACCATTAAGAACAAGTTGGCTATTTTGGATAAAAAGATTGAAACAATTGACGAGAAAATAAAACAATTGAAAGCAATGAAAAAGTTGGTGGCGGAGTTTAAGAAAAGTGTGGAAGAGGAAGGTTGCTGATTCTGGATTTTTTTTAATTTTTGTATTCTGCTAAATACTCATTGTTGTAATTGTATGATAATAACGACCGTATGACTATTAATTTTTATCAAAACAATTTTTTTCTAATTTTTTTTATTAGTTTTAGTCATACAAATCATCTCAATATAAAAATCTTGTTATAAGTATGCTTTCATTTTGCTATAAATTAAATATATGTTTCAAAAATTAATCTGTGTTACCTATCTATTCTTTGTTTTTTCGAATTGTTCAGCACAATTATTCACCCAAAAAGAATGGGAAGATCCAAGTGTTGTTGAAATTGGTAAAGAGCCTCCACATGCGCATTTTATTCCACTAGCCAACAAAAATGAAACAAATGAAAACTCAACGCTTATAAAATCTTTAAATGGCTTTTGGAAATTTAACTACGTAGATAAGCCAGACGATAGACCGACCACTTTTTACAAAAGTAATTTTAACGATGCTTCATGGAAAAAAATTGAAGTGCCATCTAACTGGGAGTGGCAAGGATTTGGCATACCTATCTATTCAAATATAACATACCCTTTTCCTAAAAATCCACCATACATAGATCATAGCTATAACCCTGTGGGTACGTATAGAACATCTTTTACCCTGCCTAAAAACTTTAATGGCAAAGAAACAATTTTACATTTTGGTTCTGTTACTGGTTGTATGTACGTATGGGTAAACGGGCAGCAAGTGGGTATGAGTAAGGTTAGCAAATCACCTGCAGAGTTTAATATTTCAAGATATCTAAAACCTGGTGCCAATAGTTTAGCAGTACAAGTTTTTCGCTGGCACGATGGTAGTTATTTGGAAGACCAAGATTTTTTTAGGGTTACTGGTATTGAGAGAGATGTGATATTAATAGCAAGACCAACAATTGCTTTGAAAGATATTATATTGAAAGCATCGTTAGATAAGTCATATAAAAATGGGACATTGGATTTATCAGCAGAAGTATTTCAAAAGAAAGAAGATTTTTTTTCAGTAAAAGTTAGTCTTCAAGAATTAAACGGTACTGTCATTTTTCAAAAAAACATTTCAGCTTCGCAAAATAAATTTGCGCTTAATGAAACCATTGAAAACATAAAACAATGGAGTGCAGAAAAACCAAATTTGTATAGTTTTACAATAGAAATTTTAAATAATAAAAATGAAGTACAACAAGTAATAAAACAAAAAATAGGTTTTAGAAAAGTAGAAATAACCAACGGTAATTTATTGGTAAATGGAAAACGCATTTTGGTAAAAGGAGTAAATAGGCATGAACATGATGAAGTAAAAGGGCACGTACCCAATAAAAAATTGATGCTGCAAGATATTCAGTTGATGAAGCAGTTTAACATTAATACCGTTCGTACATCGCATTATCCCAATGATCCTTATTGGTATGAACTGTGCAATGAATATGGTTTGTACATGGTAGATGAAGCAAACATAGAAAGCCATGGTATGGGTGTATGCTGGCAAGGCAGTTTTGATACGAGCAAACAACCTGCTTACTTACCGCTATGGGAAGCCGCACATATGGATAGAATAAAAAGAATGTATGAGAGAGATAAAAATGTAACATCCGTTATTTTGTGGAGTATGGGCAATGAGTGTGGCAATGGAAAAGTTTTTTACGATGCCTATAAATGGTTGAAAGAAACTGATTCTTCAAGACCCATTATGTTTGAGCAAGCAGGGCAGGAGCCTAATACAGATATCGTAGCGCCCATGTATCCACGGATAAATGATATGAAAAAATATGCCAACGATGTCACACAAACCAGACCTTATATAATGTGTGAGTACAGCCATGCCATGGGAAATAGTAATGGAAACTTTAAAGAATATTGGGATATTATTCGTGCAAGTAAAAACATGCAAGGGGGTTGTATTTGGGATTGGGTAGATCAGGGAATGCTAATGGAAACAAAAAATGGAAAAAAATCTTGGGGATATGGTGGTGATTTTGGCGGATCAAAATTTACAAACGATGAAAACTTTTGTGCCAATGGGTTAGTAGCAGCTGACAGAATACCACACCCTGGTGCATACGAAGTAAAAAAAGTATATCAGAATATTTTGTTTGAGGCACAAGATTTATTAAAAGGAAAATTTAAAGTAATAAACGAATATAATTTTACAGCACTAACTGAATTTAATTATAAGTGGGAGCTAAGTAAGAATGGGGTTGTTGTAAAAAAACAAAACTTTACTTTTTCAGATAAGGCAGGGGAGGCACCAACTTTTTCTATTGCATATGGAGACATCGCTACACAATCAGGAGAGGAATATACCGTACAAATATATGCATACACAAAAACAGCTACTGCACTAGTACCTGCTAATTTTGAAGTGGCTAAAGAGCAGTTCTTTTTAAGTAGTAATTACTTTACAAAATCAAGTCCAATAAAAGAAAAACTTACTATCACAAAAAATATGAATAATATTGAATTTTCATCAGGTGAAGTGAAGGGGAGTTTTAATACCGAAAACGGTATGTGGAATTATTATACTTTACATGATAAAAATTTTATAAATCACTTTCCCGAGCCATATTTCTGGAGGGCTTTTACAGATAATGATTACGGGCACAACGGGCAAAAAAGTATGGCTGTATGGAGCAAGGCGCATATTAATAAAGTGCTGTTGGGCGTAAATGTTTTAAATAATGATGATGATGGTTTGGTTATAAAGGTAAAATATAATTTAGCCGATTTAATTGCATCATACAATATTCAATATACCGTTAATAACAATGGGTCTGTTACGGTAAAATCATCGATAGAATTGCCAAAAGCTTCCGTGCCAGAAATACCACGCTTTGGAATGCGTATGGAGTTGCCAAAGGAATATCAAATGCTTTCTTATTATGGACGTGGTCCTTACGAAAATTACCAAGATAGAAATACGGCTTCATTTATAGGCTTACATAACAGCACACCTAAGGAGCAATATGTAGCATATATACGTCCGCAAGAAAATGGTTATAAAACAGATACTCGTTGGGTAGAATTAAAAAACAAAGAAGGTGTTGGTGTAAGAATAGAAGGCTTGCAACCATTTAGTTTTAGTGCATTGCATAATTACACAGAAGATTTTGACCCCGGTCTTACTAAAAAAAACAAGCACATTGCAGATATTGAAGAAGGAAATTTTACGGTGTTGCATATAGATTTAAAACAACGAGGAGTAGGCGGTGATAATAGTTGGGGTGCTTATCCGCATGATGAGTACAGACTACTTGACAAACAATATTCTTATTCATATACCATTTCGTTAATTAAATAAAAATTATCCTATTACATGCCTTGGAATTACAACCACAATTATCCAGCTATCGATGATTTGCGCACTAAAGCAAAAAGGAAAGTGCCACGTTTTGCTTTTGAATATTTAGATGGTGGTTGTAATGAAGATGTAAACTTGCATAAGAATACAGCACAGCTACACGATGTAGAGTTAAAGCCACGTTATCTTTCAAAACACAGTGGCTCATCTATGAAAACAAATTTATTTGGACATGAATATGATGCGCCATTTGGTATTGCACCCGTGGGCTTGCAAGGTTTAATGTGGCCTGGCGCTCCAGAAATTTTAGCCCAAGCTGCAGCCGAACATAATATTCCATTTATTTTAAGTACGGTAACTACTGCAAGTATAGAAAGCATTGGAAAAATTACAGAAGGAAAAGCATGGTATCAATTGTACCATCCGGCTGATATGAATTTAAGGGATGATATATTGGATAGAGCCGCCGCATCTGGCTATAAGGTATTGGTATTGCTTTGCGATGTGCCAAGTTTTGGTTACCGCCCAAGAGATATACGCAATGGATTGGCCATGCCACCAAGAATGACGCTCACTAATATGTTGCAAATAATGGGAAGACCTGAATGGGCGCTAAGAACCTTGCTACATGGACAACCTGCATTTGCCACCATGAAAAAATACATGCCCAAAAATTTAAACATGAAACAATTGGGCGCATACATGAATCAAACTTTTTCTGGTAGATTAAATGAGGAGAGAATAAAACCAATAAGAGAAAAATGGAAAGGTAAAATAATATTAAAAGGTGTGGCAAGTGTGGAAGATACAGAAATGGCTATGCGCTTAGGTTTGAATGGTATTATTGTTTCCAACCATGGTGGCCGACAATTAGATGCTGGTGAAGCCTCGGTAAAATCATTACAAACCATCGTGGAGCAATATCAACATAAAATTACCATTATGATGGATAGTGGTATAAGATCAGGTGTAGATGTAGCAAGGGCTATGGCTTGTGGTGCAGACTTTACTTTTTTAGGAAGAACATTTATGTATAGTGTAGCAGCACTAGGCAAGCAAGGTGGCAATCATGCAATAGGCATCTTAAAAACACAATTGCAACAAATAATGGAGCAGTTGTGTTGTGAAAAGACTGGAGATTTTAAAAATCATTTATTGGCTAAATAATGAATGACTAATATTATTGTAAAATTTTCATTGTAAGTTATTTTCAATAAATAAAAAAAAAATATATCTTGTTACTACATAAACTAACACCATGACAAATATTGACTACATCGTATTCCTCATTTATTTTGTTTTAATTATTGCTTACGGGCTTTGGATTTATAAAAAGAAAAATGCCAAAGAACAATCTACATCCGATTTTTTTTTGGCAGAAGGACAATTGACCTGGTGGGCCATTGGTGCATCGCTGATAGCTTCAAACATAAGTGCAGAGCAGTTTATAGGTATGAGTGGCAATGGTTTTAGATTGGGCTTAGCCATTGCATCGTACGAATGGTTAGCAGCCATTTCTTTAATTATTGTAGCCATATTTTTTATGCCCATTTATTTAAAGAACAAAATTTTTACCATGCCGCAGTTTTTAAAAACGAGGTATAATGAATCGGTGGCTTTAATAATGGCTATCTTTTGGTTGTTCTTATATGTTACGGTAAACCTTACTTCCATTTTATACCTTGGTACCATTGCGATAAACAATTTGGTTGGCGGAAATTTTTTCCACGCTATCATGATAGGGCTAGCATTGTTTGCATTTTTTATAACCATTGGAGGCATGAAGGTTATTGGATTTACAGATGTGGTGCAAGTATTGGTATTGATTGTAGGCGGGCTTATTACTACTTATATTGCATTAACCGTGGTGAGTGAAAATTTTGGATTAGGTAAAAGTGCATTAGCGGGGTTTAAGCAACTCATCAACTATGCACCCGACCATTTCAAAATGATTTTTGATAAACCAACTGCATCATCTACACAAGGGCAAATAGATAATTATGTGAGTTTGCCAGGTATCACCATGCTCATAGCAGGGCAGTGGATTGCCAATTTAAATTATTGGGGATGCAATCAATATATTACACAAAGAGCATTGGGAGCTAATTTGAATACAGCACGTACTGGTATTTTATTTTCTGCATTTTTAAAATTGTTGATGCCTATAATTGTTGTGCTTCCGGGTATTGCAGCGTATGTATTGCACCAACGTGGGCAGTTGCAAAATGAGATGCTAAAAGATGGTGTACTTACACAAGACAATGCGTATTCAGCTGTACTTACTTTTTTGCCCGCAGGGCTCAAAGGCTTATCTATGGCGGCACTTACGGCGGCTATTGTGGCATCGCTTGCAGGTAAAGCCAATAGCATTTCTACTATTTTTACATTGGATATTTATAAAAAATATTTTAACAAAGAAGCCAACGATAAAAAGTTAGTGTGGATTGGAAGGATTGTGATTCTTGCAGCAATGTTGTTTGCCATTATTATTAATTGGAGAGATTTATTGGGTATAGGTGGTAAAGGTGGTTTTGAATTTATTCAAAAATATACAGGCTATGTATCGCCAGTAATATTTGCCGTTTTCCTTTTGGGCTTCTTTTGGAAAAGAACCACTTCTACAGGCGCAACAGCAGGTATTATTGTTGGTACTATTTTAGCCATTGTATTTGATAAAGTTTTACCATTAAACGGACAATACAATACTATTTTATACACGGCATTTCCTAATGATAAAGGTGTATATGGCATTCCATTTTTAATACAAATGGGTTGGGTATTTTTCTTTACATGTTTAGTAATGATAGTAGTAAGTTTGTTAGATAAAAATGTAAAATCAATAGCACATACCATGGAAATAGATTATAAAATGTTTAAACTATCTCCACAAAACCTAGCACTTACGGTTATCATTCTTATTTTAACATTGGCATTGTATATTAAGTTTTGGTAGGTAGAGTTTACTTATAATGCATAAATAGTACTAAGTAATCACTAAGTTTTTGCTTAGTGTCTTAGTGGTGGAAACCCTTTGTGGGATAATTTAAATATTATGAAAGAAAAAATTGTTTCTTTATTTCTAGAAAAATTTAATGCAGAACCAACAATCTTACGCTCACCCGGACGCATAAATATCATTGGAGAACATACAGATTATAATGAAGGATTTGTATTACCTGCTGCAATAGATAAGGCTATTTATGTAGCCATAAGCAAAAGAGATGATTATGAAATACATTTATATGCAGATGATTTTAAAGAAGATTTTATAGGAAATATAAATGATATAAAAAAAACAGAAGTACTCTGGGCAAATTATGTTTTAGGCGTTGTAAACGAATTACAAAATTCAGGCAAAACTATTGGTGGTTTCAATGCCGTTGTCACAAGTGATTTGCCAATTGGTGCAGGTATATCTTCATCCGCTGCATTGGAATGTGCTACTGCATTTGCGTTGAACCATATCTTTAATTTGCAAATTGAAAAAATAGACTTGGTAAAACATGCACAAAAAGCAGAGCACAATTTTGCCGGAGTTATGTGCGGTATTATGGATCAGTTTGCAAGCATGATGGGTAAAAAAAACCATTGCATAAAACTAGATTGCAAAACACTGGAGTATGAATATGTACCATTAAAATTAGATGGGTATAGAATTGTCTTACTCAATACAAATGTGAAGCACTCCCTTGCTTCATCTGCATATAACACACGTAGGCAAGAGTGTGCGCAAGCTGTAGTTTGGGTAAAAGAACATGAGGCAACAATAAATTCTTTAAGAGATGTTACAGAAGTAATGTTGGATAAATATGTTTTACCAAAAGATACTTTAATAGATAAACGGAGCAGATTTGTGGTAAAAGAAATAGCACGCTTGCAAACAGCCTGCCAAGATTTACAAAATGGCAACATCCAAGCACTAGGAAAAAAAATGTTTGAAACACACGATGGTCTTAGTAAAGACTACGAAGTAAGTTGTAAGGAGCTAGATTTTTTAGTAGATGCTGTAAGGGATAATAATAATGTGTTAGGCGCAAGAATGATGGGTGGCGGCTTTGGTGGATGTACTATTAATATTATAAAAAACGAAGCTGTTGAGGAGCTCGTAAAAACAATAAGCAAGCTTTATTTTAAGGAGACAAATTTAAATCTTACTGCTATTATAGCCAATATAGAAGAAGGGGCAAGTATTATTTTTTAATGATTTTTTATTTTAAGACTGCCTACAGTATTGAATTGTAGGCAGTTTTTTATTTTGCTAAATTTTACATATATACTTTTTAGATATTGATTAAACTGTTTTTTGTACCTTTAACAAAATGAATCTTTCATTAAACATTTACCAATGGTTACAGATAGTTTAGCGCCAACAAAATTAATGTCGTTCGAAAAAATAGATACGCTTATCTATACAACGATGGAAGAAGTATGTAATGCAGTAGCTGATGAAATAGCTGCACTTATTATATCTAAGCAACGTTTAGGACAAACCACCGTATTAGGTTTGGCCACAGGAGCTACACCAAAAAAAGTGTACACATCACTTATTCGTTTACACAAAGAGCAAGGGCTAAGCTTTGAAAATGTGGTAACCTTTAACCTTGATGAATACTATGGCTTGCAGCCAGATGCTATACAGAGCTACAGCAGATTTATGGATGAAAACTTTTTCAACCATGTAGATATAAAAAAAGAGAATTGTTTTATACCCAAAGGCAACATTCAACAAGAATTGGTAAAACAACATTGTGATCATTACGAAAAAATGATTGACTCTTTTGGCGGTATCGATTTTCAAATATTGGGTATAGGTAGAAATGGGCATATTGGTTTTAATGAACCGGGTAGCCATGTAAGCTCTGTTACCAGATTAATAACACTAGATCACCTTACTCGTTTTGATGCGGCATACGAATTTGGCGGCATAGCCAATGTGCCTCGTAAGGCAATAACGATGGGCGTTGGTAGTATTTTAAAAGCAAAAAGAATTGTATTGCTTGCTTGGGGTGAACGTAAAGCAAATATTATTAAAGAAGCTGTAGAGGGGCCAGTAACAGAATTTGTGCCAGCTTCTTATTTGCAAGGGCACCACAATGTAAAATTTGTATTGGACGAAAGCAGTTCTGCCGAACTTACTCGCATAAAAACCCCTTGGCTTACAGATGATGTATTGTGGAATAAAGGAATGATAAAAAAAGCAGTTACGCATTTGGCTTTTTTATTGGAGAAACCAATTTTAAAATTAACAAATAACGATTACAACCAAAATGGCTTGAGCGATTTGTTGGCTTTGTATGGTCAAGCATACGATATCAATATTGAAGTATTTAACCAATTACAACATACCATTACTGGATGGCCTGGCGGCAAACCCAATGCAGATGATACGCATAGGCCGGAGCGTGCAATACCCGAAAGAAAAAGAGTAATAATTTTTAGCCCGCATCCTGATGATGATATTATTTCTATGGGTGGTACTTTTCAACGATTGGTAGATCAAGGGCATGAGGTACATGTGGCGTATCAAACAAGTGGAAACATAGCAGTGGCTGATGATGAAGCTTTTCGTTTTATAGAATTTATAAAAGATTATAACAAACAGTTTGGCGTGAAAAGTCCTGAGGCAGAAAAAATGTATGATGATGCATTGGCATTTTTGCAGGTAAAGAAAAATGGTGAAAGGGATATTGATTCTCTTCGCCAAGTAAAAGGAATAATAAGAAGAGGAGAAGCAAAAAATACTTGCCGCTTTGTAGGTGTGCCACAGCACAGAGCACATTTTTTAAACCTTCCATTTTATGAAACAGGTTTGGTAGAAAAAAATCCAATTGGCGAAGCAGATTTTGAGATTTTAGCAAAACTTATTGATGAAATAAAACCGCATCAAATTTATGCTGCTGGCGATTTAGCAGACCCACATGGTACACACAGGGTATGCCTTGATGGTGTGTTTGAAGCAGTGAAACGGTTAAGACACAATGAATACATGCAGGACTGCTGGGTTTGGTTATACAAAGGCGCTTGGGCAGAGTGGGATATTGATTTAATAGAAATGGCTGTGCCTATGAGCCCTGACCAAGTATTAAAAAAGCGCAATGGTATTTTTAAACACCAGAGCCAAAAAGATGGCGTTGTTTTTCAAGGAGCAGATAGCAGAGAGTTTTGGAAACGAGCTGAGGATAGAAATAGAGCCACTGCTGAATTGTACAACAAGCTTGGCTTGGCAGAGTATGCAGCTATGGAAGCTTTTGTAAGATGGAGGTTTTAAGAAGTTATAAAGTTGATGGTTGAAGGTTCAAGGTTTTTTAAACTTGAATGTTCATCCTATATTGGAATGATACAAAAAATACCATTTTTTTTATAAACTTTTAAGCATTGTTATAATAATGAATTTCGTGGTAATGAAAAAAATATTAGTTTTCTCTACTATAATTGACATAAGAATATAATTCCTAGCTTTTGTGCAACTTTTCTTTTTCCTCAATCATGCTTTGGTTCTGATAAATTAAAATAATTACCTTTTGTTTTGTCTAATGTATTTGAGATGATATTAAAATTTTCTGTTGTTGGTTTTATATTTATAAACTTATCAATGATGGTTCTATGTCTATAAATTATAAAAGTATTTTCAACTTCTGGGTTTATTTTATTTAAATACACTTCGCTTTCTGTATCCGTCATAGAAGGTACAAAGGTTAAGGCTACGTTTTTTAAGTTAAGTTCAGCACCAATTTTTTCTAATTCTTTTTGTCTGCTATCTTTATTGTAGCCTTTTTCATTTCCATAAACAAAATATGCTTTCAAGTATTTATTTCGTGTAATGCTTTCTTTTTCTAAAAAAGTTAACCATTTTTTTATATCATCCCAGTTGGGGTTATTGCCTACGAAATAAACAATGCCATGAAATCGCCCATACTTACAAACGGGGCAGGTTCTTGTACCTTTATCTGGACCATAGGCATGGTAAGGAATGAAAGAAGGATTGTCTTCACCAATTTCAAGACCTGATTGCATTTCTAATTTTTTTGTTTCAGGATAATTTGGAATATTAAGTCCCAAAATAATATTGTGCTCTGCTATTTGTACATTATCATTTAGTAAAACCCTTAAAACACCGCTGCCTCCACGATTTTCAAGCGCTTTTCTTTTCTCGCCTGTTAAAAGTTTATCATCATCAAAAATAAAATCATTTATGTAATATTCATTATTAATATTTGGTTCTTTAATAGATGTGTGAATGTGTGCAGGAATATTATCATTGGGATAGGGGGCAGGTTTTATGGTGTAAATGGAATACTCGCCATTTTCATTTGTTTTTACCCATCCTCTAATGTGCCCGTGTCGTTTTGATTTTTCTTCCATTTCTTTTGAGGGCGAATAGTAACCATTGTTATCTGTTTGCCAATAATAGATGATAACATTGGGCGCTACTGTTTTACCATCCATTTTATAAACCTTTCCTGTTATCAAAAGTTTTTGCCCTTTTTCTTTCCACCCAGCACTTGTATCAATAGATAAAATATTCGATGGCATACCAACATACATTATTTCGCAGCCATCACAACCGCCGCCCACAAGTTTTTTTGAATCACTAATGTTTGTGTTTGGTTTGTTGGTTTTTGTTTGACCATTACAACCTGTCAAATTTATTAACAGAAAAACAAAAGTTACAAAATGAATGGCTTGTTTCATATTTGTTAATTATTCGTTTGAAGGATGTTTTTAAAGAAAGGAGCGTTGTACCAAAGTTAACATATTTATGAGTTTCAGTAATGGGTTTTACATGCAGAATTATGTGTAGGGGATAGAGAATTCAATGGTGGGTGGGAAACCCCCATTAAATAAATCAATTATGATAAGGTTTATATTTTATTCTTATCTGTGGCTTTTAAGATATTATTGCTCCTCACTTTCACACAAATTTTTATTGTGTATTCGTTTTTACTTTTGTGTTGTTGATATTAATTTATCGGATTCATAATTTTCAGTTTTTAATAATATTCCTGTTTCTGAATAAGATGACCAAGTACCTTGCTTTTTACCATTTAACCAAAAGTTATCGTCTTTTAATTGTCCATTGAAGTGATAGGTTCTTGATATCCCATTTGGAGTATCCATAACATAAGACTCCTCATATTTTAAAAGACCATTATCGTGAAAGTATTGCCACAAGCCGTGCCCTTTTCCATCCTTCCAATAAGCATTATAGCGCAATTTGCCATTCTCCAACCAATCTTGCCACAATCCATTTGCAATTCCGTCTTTTAATGTTATCCAAGTCTTTGGCTTTCCGTTTAAATAAGTTTCTGTCAAATAACCTGTAAAAGGCTTTCCTTCAAATGTTGTTATCTCAACACCCTCTTTCGTTATTTTTTTTGTTTTTGAAATATCAATAAAGCTTTGTCCGCTTGCATAAAACGATAAAAGCATAATGACAAATAGTGAAATAATTGGCTTCATTTTATAAAAATTTAATTGTTAAATAATGTTTCAAATAGTAAATATTTAGTCTCAATATAATAAATGCTCCAAACACCATCTTTTTCAGGCTTTTCTTTTATCTCTCTAGAAAAAAAGAAGTATTTACCATCTCTTGAAAACTGTGCACCTGCTTCCTCTGATGTTGTATTAATAAGGTCCCCGATATTCTTTGCTTTTGACCAACCACTATCCTTTTTTTTAGATACATAAATATCCTCACCACCTTTACCGTCAATATTTTCATAACAATTAAAAATAAGGTAATTACCATCAGGCGAAATTACAGGCGTAGATTTCCAGTATGTATCATTATCAAAAAGTCCATCAACCTTTATAGGGTTAGTAAATTCTTCTTTCACCAACTTAGTTTTATACATTTCAACACTCTTTGTTCCTCTCATTATTGTTGCAAAATAAAAATGTATTCCATCACTTGTATAAATGGCGTTTTCATTTGATGATGGCCATTCTTCTTTTTCAATTTGAACATGGTTTATCATTTCAGAAAGGGGTGTTGGCTCACTCCACTTGCCATCATTCCAATCTGTTTTCCAAATATTCATATCAAAATTACCTTTGCTTTGTGTAGTAGGAATGGGTCTTTGAGAGCCAAAGTAAAGTGTTTTTCCATTGGGAGTTATAAATGGAGTTTCGTCACGGTCGGTTGAGAAAGAAGCAATGTTAGGTGCTGTCCATTGTTTGTTTTCAAAGCTGCTGAAATAAATTTTTTGCTTTTCACTACCCACTCGTCTGGTAAAGTAAACTGTTTTACCATCATTGGTAAAAGTTAAATTAAATTCACTATTTTCTTTTGTAGAAATAATACCCTCCGCAAAAAGTATTGGTTTAGCAATTAATGTATCGGAATATGACAATTCACTTTGTACTTTCTTGCTAAAACCACACGAACATAGGATAGTAAGTGAAAGTAAAAATTGAAAACTTCTTTCAGTCATAAAGATTTCTTTAATGAATAGTTTTATAATCTGTAAAGTTATAATAGCACTTTTTTAAGTATGAAAATAGAATTTCTGAACTCGAAAAAACTGAATAACATACAAAAAATAAAAATACGTATCAAATTTCAGTATGGATTTTTTGCCCTAAGCGCTACTTCACCGTTTTATGTTGATAGGTAATTTAATAGGTCGTAGTTGGGCAGTACAAATACTGCAAAAAAAACAGTACAATTTTTTATAAACAAGTATATAGAAAATCTACAAAAAATTTATCTATCATTATTCCATGACGGTTTATGTTTTACTTGTATCTTTTCGTAATAGGTAGTTGCTCAAGGGATTTCTTGTAAAAAATAATTAGACGTTAACATTAAAAATAATAAAATTTTAAAGATGTATTTCTTACTTCATAAAATAATTATTGTGCTATTTTTATCAGCATATACTAACGAAATCATATTGATTTAAGTTAATTTATTTTCGAAATGTTATGTTCATCCAAGGCTTCCATATTTTACTATTGTCTGATAAATGCCATTTTGCAATCATAGAATTTCCCTTTTTGTTAGCCGTAAGTAGAGCTTGCATTTTGTCGTCTCCAAACTTTAGCACATTTGGTTTTATTAATTCGGCATACATGGTCATAGATTTTCCATTATTGTCAAATGATTTCATAAAATAAGATTTATGGTTTTCATCATAACCAATAACTTCAATAAGTTCTGTTCTTTTATTTCCCATAAAAACATCTACACGGTGCAGTATAAAAAAACCTTCAGATATCCATTCATACGTATCCATTCCCCTAATTTTTTTTAAAGAATCTGATACATCCTGCAAAATTTCACCTTCTGTATGCCATTTTCCAATCAAAAACTGTAGTTTTTTGATTTGGTTAATAGAACTAGTAGGAACTGATTTTTTCTTAGCCATTTTATTAATATAAAGCGTTAAAAATTCATATTCTTTTTTTATTATTAATACAAAAATTCACAAATGTATTTTCTAATTTCTGTTTGCCGAGTATTTCTGTTGTGCCTGCCAATGCCCAATTAGTACTTTATTATTTTTGTAATTTAATTAACTGGTGAGTAATCAAGTAAAGTCTCCTAAATGTGGAAGTATTTATTCACACGATTGTCGCACTCATTAATACTTATGAAATCTTTTTTAGACACTAATATTATTTTCTTTAAGATTTATAATGTGTCCTCTTAAAAAATGCGTAAAAGTAGATTATAAATGATGTTGATCCGGCCAAGGTCTTCCTTTGCCTGTTTCACAAAATAATTTTAAGCTTCTAAGAAATTGCCCCCAAGTGTAATTACATTCAGCAAACATTGCTGTATAATCTTTCCAATCATCATGTTCAAAAATAAGCATCGTTCCTTCTTCATTTTTTTGTTGTTCTACTTGTCCTAATATCTCAGGATTTGTATCCAAAATATTTTTCTTATTATTTGATATTAGTGTAAAAGAAATATTTGTACCTACCCACTCCGCATCAGCTTTAATACAATTCCATTTCACAAGTTCAAAACTGTGTAGAGCCATAATTTTCATTTCTTTGTAGTAGTCATTTCCAAAAGGGAAACGTGCAATACTATTTACTTCTTCTTCTGCGATGGTATTAGGTGTCCACCAAGCTGATAATCCTTCTTGGCTGGTAATTGCTCTGTAAATTTTTTCTGCCGAAGCACCAATAAATAAATTATGACGAATGTGTGGCATTATTATTTAATTTAAAATAACAAAAAAAAATATTTTATTAACAATTATTGTTTAGGTTTTATGGTAGAAATTTTTAACCAATAAGTGATTATAAGTGCCAACCCTTAAAAATTATTCATGTAGCCACACAATCACTTTAAGCAAAATCTAAAATTTTTTGCGCTTTAATAGAATGTTCTCCATCTTTTAAAAACTTTACAGCTTTTATCATCGCTTTCGCTAATTGCATTGTAAGCATCGGTTTTTGAGAGCGCAACATACCCAATTTATTAAAAAAAGTAATTACTTTGGCTCCCAACACTTCCATTTTTCTATCAGTGTTTTCTCTGATTAACAAAGGCGGATTAAAAATAATTAGTTTCGAAAACCTTAATGCTTTCACATCAACTTCTAATTGCCCTTTCATTTTAGTATAAAAAATTGACGATGTAGCTGAAGCATTGGCCGCAGATACCAACACATAACTTTTTACGTTATTTTCTTTTGCAATTTTTGCAAACTGATATTGATAGCCATAATCAATTTTCCATTGTGCTTCTTTGCTACCAGCAGCTTTTAGTGTTGTACCCAAGCATGAAAATAATACATCAGCTTGCACCAATGCTCTCCATTGTTCTGGCTTATCAAAGTCAATAATGTGAACCTTTAATTTTTCGTTTTTTACATCTAATGCACTTCTTACAAAAATATCTACTTGCTGTATCTCTTCATCTTGTAGCTGTAATTCCAATAAATCTTTTCCTGTTGCCCCTGTTGCTCCAATCAATATTACTTTCATTTTTTATTTTTACTTTCTAAATAAACATTTCTCTACAAATTTAACCATAATAGAACAATAGTTTTACTAACTCGGCATAATACAAATTGTCGCTATTCAAATAAGAGGTGACACATCTTTTACAATAATTTCTACCTTAAAAATCTATAATGAGAGGTGTCACCTCTTGCGCCAATTTTAAATCCATCCTATCTCTTCAAATTTCGCTCTTTTAAAAGATTTTCGACTTCTTTATTATTATGTTTTGGGTTGTTAAACAATTTATAGGCAAAGTACAAAGGGATTAGTGTAACAAGTCCCCAACTGTTTTTCACAATGCTGAAAAATACTATTCCCATCAAAAATCCAATAAGTACAGCATTGGTAATATTGGTTGATTTTATTTTTTTTGCTTCGTCTAACAGTTCTAGATCTGTTAATTCTGATAGTTCTTTTTGTATCATTTTGATTAAATTTATTTGTAAAATTATGTTGGATGGTTTTTGATTTATTGCTAGCACCAACACTGGCTGAGATGGGTGCACACGAGGGTTGCGAGTACCAACGCAGGCGAAAGGGTTGCGAGTACCAACGCAGGCGAGGAATAAATTTTTTCAAGTACTGTGGTAAATTTTCAAGTAAAGAATACTGAGCCCTGTTGTAAAATATCAACTCTTTAACATTAGCTGTTGTATCTCCTAAATCAAAACTATTCATGCTTTGTGTTTTTGGAATATTTTTTTGTCAGGAACTTCTACATTCTCATGACAAGAACTTATCATACAAGTGAGTGTCAATATGGTAAGTAGTTTGATCATGAGATTGTTTTAAAATCAACAGGCCATTTCTTTTTTTACCTTTATTGTCATTCCAAATCTACAAAAATTATTTGTGTTTGTAGATTGATTTATTGTAGCGGCCGCTGCTAGCACATATATGCAGCATAGCAAATGTGCGGAAGGGTATATGTGCCTTGTATAAGGTTTATTATACTTTGCCGTACAGAAAGCCAACACACAAAACCTTCGCATCATTTCTGTTCTGGGGGCGGCATCTCTGTGCCATTAGGGGCCATTAGGAGCCATTGAGAGAAGCATCTCAGCGCCATAAGGTTTATACATTGACAAAAATATGTCCCAGTTCTTTTACCATATTATTAAGCGTATATTTTGAAATGTATCCTCTTCCTGTAGAAATAATATTGTGCATTAGGGAATATTTATTGGTAATGATTTTATTTAGATTGTCTTTCATTATTTTTTCTGTTCCATTTAATAGATAACCCAGCATGAATCCTTCGTGTTGAAACGTGCCTTTAATAAATCTGCCCATTCCGTTTTCGTTTACATATTCATTTTGCAAATGAGTTGCATTTCTTGTGTTGGTATTCGTATGGCACAAAACTTTTGCTTCTACAATAAATTTGAATTTACGTTTTGCATCAAAACTTGTATGCGTAAATAATATATCAAAACGCTTTGCTTTTTTGGGTGATATTTTACCCTTAATTATTTTTCCAATGTAATTACGAGGTTCTGCTACAATAGAAATTGAATATATATTATCGTTATCTAATATTTCTTCCAATTTACCACAAATACAAGCTGTGATAGTTTCTTCGTCTTGTGATTTTTGGACACTTTCATCCGCTAAATAATGTTTGTGCGCTTGTTCCAATAACTCTTTGGTGGTTGTTTTTAAACTAATGACTAATTCATAGATGATTTCTTCATCTACATTAGCCCCATTAGTATTAGTTTGTACAGATTTTAGATAACTCATTAATTGCTGTTCTGGTTTAATAGTTTAACAATTAATGAATCGGCGTCATTAAGGGCTTGGGCTATGTTCCAAAATTTACGTTGATTGGGTTTTATAAAATAAAAGGTATTTTTATCTATATAATATTCTATGGTTTTACGAAAGTAAATACTACTTGTATATTGCTGATAGGTATATTTATTTATTTCATCTAAAATAGAAGCAATTTCTGTTTTATTTTCTTTTATAATTTCTGTATCTTTTTTATTGATAGTACATTTAATAATTGCTAGAGAACTATTAAGTGAATTAGTAAATATATCAATTTTTAGTTTGTAAGTAGAATGTTTGAAATAGTTATTTACAATATCGGCATAAGCAGTGGCATATTGTGTTATAAAATTTTCATCTATTTTATTTTCGGCTTTAATTGCTTTGTAATTACTTTTAATAACATTGCTATAATTAATTACATTGTCAATTAAAGCCCTTTCGTATTTTGAAATTTTAAGTTCTTTATAAATAAGTTTATCAATTTCTTTTTTAATAGGAAATATTGCTTGATTCTCTAAGTCTGTGTTGCTAATTTCCTGTTTTTTAATTTTAATGACTTGGTCTATAAATGAAGAAAGCGTACTGATGGTTTCTTTGGAAAAATTATTTATAAACATTGGAAATTGGGACATTTCATTCTTTTGAATACG
>JANOZW010000317.1:0-10537 GCA_031429575.1 Ferruginibacter sp. | reverse complement strand
CTGCAGGGGCAACCTGAATGTTTGAACCACTTACATAGTTGTTAATAGTAGTTTGAGTAGTACCATTTGTATAAACAAGTGTAAACGGACCTACACCACCGGTAACATCAACTTTAAGATTGGTGGTAACATTGGCACAATTGGCTGAAGATGGAGTAGAGAATTCTACTTGATCAACTCCAATATTGTCAGAATTTGCTCCTGAACCTCCGTTGGTTACAAAATATCTAAATGCAAATTTACCAGATACTGTTCCAGTAACTCCAGTTACTGTAGCACTAAATTGAGTCCAAGTAAACGGATAGCCAGTAGTTGTCAGTGTGGGATTAACAGTAAGTAGAAGAGTTGTAAAATCACCAACACTAGTATTTGTTGTTCCTGCATTTACACTTGCACCATTGGTACTCATTCGCAATTCTAATCTGTCGGGGAATGTTAAACCTCCATTTGCAGCAGGATCTTGTGTACGTGTATAGAATGAAATTACGTCACCATTTTTAATATTTACTGTTGGTGTAAACATCCAACTACTAATTGTATTATCTCCTGTAGTTGCATTAAAATTATTATGAGCGTAAGCCGTGGGAGCTCCGTTAAATGAATTAAAAACAGTTGGAATACCTTGTCCCCAATTTTGCGTTCCCAAAGGAGAACTTAAATTTTGACGAGCCCATCCTGCAGGTAATACTGTAGTAAACCCTTCTTGTATTTGGAAAACAGAACCTGCAACAGCAGAAATAACTGCTGCAGTAGGAGCAGAGTTTACAGTCGCTGTAGCTGGTACGCTGAAACAACCGTTATTTGCTCTACCTACAACAGAATAAGTAGTTGTAACAGCAGGATTAGCAATTACAGTAGGACCTGTGCTTACATTTAGACCTGCTGTAGGTGTCCAAGCGTAAGTAACAGCACCAGTTGCAGTTAAAGTTACAGGACCACAAGCACTAGTTGGCGTTACTGAAACAACTGGTCTTGGAAGAACAGTTACAGTAAAGGTATTAGCACCAGCACAAGGTCCGCCAGAGACTGTAGCAGTGTATGTAGTCGTTGCAGCAGGCTGAGCATAGACAGTTACTACCGAAGTACCCGTATATGGAATGGTTGCAGCAGGATCAGTAAACAACCCAGTTACAGGGCTGAATATAGCTGTGTTTGTAGGAGGGATAACGATTGCCCAATCAATTAAGTTACCAACATCTCCGCCAGCATTATCTGAAATGGAGAGTGTCCAGTTTCCACCAGCTGTACAAGGGAAAGTAAGACCTGTCCAAGGATGTGCTACTCCTGCTGTGTTAGAAGGCAAATATGCTCCGGCAGCAATATTATTAGCTGAACCAGTACCTACTTCTGGGATAATTGTTGCACCAGCAAGATTGAATGTATAAACACCAGCCAAGTTCATACTGTTACCAACAGTAGAAGCAGGAACTCCTGGTCTATCAAATACAAAAGACGTTCCACATGGGCTGTTAAGTCTAACTATCAAATCACCTACCCAAGTATGAGTCATATTAACCCTGACACTAAAATTATTCGCGGTAGCAATTGTTTGAGCAGGTAATACGATTGGCGCAGTTGTAACGCCTGCGGCACTAGCATCAGGTATAGCAAGGTTTATTGCGCCCGAGCTAAAAGTACCACCAGCTGCTGCACTTGCAGTAAGAGAAAATTGCTGAGTTGTTCCTTGGCAAATCGTAGCGCCTCCAGGTGCAATACATGTACAATTTGAGAAGCTCACTAAAGTAGGAGTCGATGTTCCGGTATTTGCACCGCATGTCACTATTAATCGATAATAAGTATTAGCGGTGATTGAAGCAACGTTTAGAGTTGGATTCGTTGCACCAGCAATGTTAGTGTAAGGTCCTGCCAAAGCAGTTGCTGATTGCCACTGATAAGTTACACCAGTTCCCGCAGTAGCATTTTGTACACTTAGGACAAAAGGAGTGTTAGGACAAGCATCAGACACTGTGCTAAATGTGTTGCCGGGTGCAGGAGTTCCTGCACATGGTACAGTTCCTATCAAAGTTACAGACCCACCAAACCAGAACGGAGTGTTGCCAGCCGCAGGAGCAGGAGAAAGGCCTATATAGCCCACATTTCCACCAGCGAGTACAACATTTCCTAATTTAAGGGTAACATCACCTACTGTAAAAGTACTCGGAGTAGGAAGAGGATTACCTGCAACAAGATTTGTAGATCCTACAAGTCCAGCACTACACTCTAAAACAAATCTATACTCAGCACCTGCAGGTATTACAATGTTTGCGCCAGTAATACACTGCACAATTGTAGCTGGTGCAGCTAATGCTGGAACAACAGAAGTACCAGTAGCAACCTGAGTCCAAGCAGCAGTCGATATATCGAAATTACCTCCCAAGGAAGTAGTACTCATAAATAACTTATTGTTAGAAGCGGCGCCAGCTACTTGTCCTCCGAAGCCAGGAGCCATTTGACTGCTTACAGAAGTAAGAGCCAAAGGAGATGCGCCGGTATTTTGTATCACGAAAGATGCAACACGAGGTGCTGGATTATTGATAGCAATATTTCCAAGATAACCAGTTCCGCCTGCCGTAGACACTGTCTGAGCCATCGAGGTCATTACTGAGAGCAAGAGTAGTACACATAAGGAACAAAAAATTGATAATCCTTTGGATTTTTGAGTAATAAATTTTTGCATAATATTTTTTTTTAAAAAATTTGTTGGTTTAGAACCATTTTTCAGTTTTAATAAACTTTCGCTGGTGCCATTTGCATTTTTGTGTTTTTACTATATTTTGCTGCATTAATTTTGTTCTCCAAATCGATTCGTTCCTGACTTTTTTTAGCCTGCGATTTTGCGACTACAGCTTTATTGTTACTAGATTTTGCATTAACTGGAGTCAACTTTGAAGCTTCTTTAGCTTTTTTAGCATTTTCCGTACTTTGCTTTGCTTGTTGAGCATTAGCATAAGTGAAAGTGCATAAACCTACTGCAAGCAGTAAAATTACTTTTTTCATATACGTTGTTAATTTATTTGTTAATAATGTTCAAATATACATAAATTTTAAAAAAAAATTAACTTTTATGTAATTTGCAAAATATTTAAATATGTTAATGTGATAAAGGGATATATATCAGTAATCAAAAATTCTAATTTTTTAAAGGGTATCATCTATTTTATTGTAGGTATCCTTACATATCCAGGCCTCAACATAATCAACAAATTACGAATAACTGGTATGGAGAATTTGAAAGGATTACCTAAACATAACGTACTATTTGTAAGCAACCACCAAACCTATTTTGCAGACGTAATTACTTTTATACATATTTTTTGTGCCAATAGGTGGGGGATAAAAAATAAATTACCCATACCTTATTATTTATTGTGGCCTTTTACCAAAATAAAATATGTGGCGGCAGAAGAAACAATGAAAAGTAGCTTGCTAACTCGATTTTTTACATTGGCTGGTGCACTTACTGTAAAAAGAACTTGGAGCGATGGTGGTAAGGAAATACGCCGTGGGCTAGATCCTTCGGATACAAGAAAAATATTTGATGCGCTTAAAAACAATTGGGTTATTACTTTTCCACAGGGGACCACTAAGGCCTTTGCGCCCGGTAGAAAAGGTACAGCACATATTATAAAACAAACAAACCCCATTATTATTCCTGTAGTGATAAACGGATTTTCCAGAGCATTTAATAAAAAAGGATTGGTAATAAAAAGAAAGGGTGTACCGCTAAGTGTACGTTTTAAAGCGCCATTGCAAATAGACATTACTCAAACCAACGAAATAATAATGGATCAAATAATGGATGCTATTGAACAGAGCAAAAAGTTTATGCAGCGGCCTCCAGTATCTTCTTTAAAAGTAGAATAATAAAATAAATTACATAATCTATTACATAATAAATGATAAATAATGGTATTCAGATGAAGTGAGTGACACAACGATGATGACCATAGCTGCTGTTTTTGTTGGGCTAGTAAAATTGCGTTGCAAATTTATTAGCCTAGTCTTTAGATAAAATCTAAAGACAGCTCGTAAAGTCTAAAGACAGCTCGTAAAATCTAAAGACAGCTCGTAAAATCTAAAGACAGCCCACTATTTTACAAAGAGTGCTTTTAATTCTTGTGCATCTTCTGCTTTCATTTTACCGCCAAGTATTAGCCGGATTTGTCTTCTCCTTAGCGCTCCTTCAAATAATTTTTTTTCTTCTTCGGTTTCTGGAACTAGCGAATTAATTATCCTAGGTTTGTTATTTGGATCTAAGGCTACAAAAGTATAATATGCTTCATTACTTTTATAACGATATTGCTGAATAGCATCTTCTCCCCATACCTTCATGTGCACTTCCATACTGCTGTTAAATGCACGTGTTACTTTTGCTTCGATGTGTACAACGTTTCCAATTTTTATGGGTGTTTCAAAAGAAATATTATCTACAGATGCAGTAACCACAGGGGCTGCACAGTGTTTCATAGCAGCTAGTGCTGCTGCAATATCCATCCAATACATAAGGCGCCCCCCCATGAGATTTCCAAAATTATTTGTATCATTTGGGAGAACCAATTCTGTCATTACCACCAAAGATTCGCTTGCTTTCTTTTCCATGCTATTTTAATTTTTGCAAAAGTACGGAGATAGGGTTGAGTTGGGGTTGTTAAAATTAATGGTTTCAGATTAAGGGTTGTGGGTTTAAGAGTTACTGGTTAAGAAGTCTGTAAAAAATCGAACGCTTATTGCCAACTGCTTATTGCTCCCGCAAAATTGCGGGACTTATTGCCAACTGCTCACTTCTTCCCTCTACATTTATCGCTACAGTACTTTACTTCATCCCATACTTTTTCCCATTTTTTTCTCCATGTAAAAGGTCTATTGCAAACAATACAAATTTTTTGAGGAAGATTTTCTTTTTTTACGGTTTTCATTTTTTCAAATATTTTTAATCTGCTTTATCTAACGATTCAAGAAATCTTTCTGCATTTTGCAAATGGTTTTTTTGTTTTTGTTCAGGCATTTTATCAAACATATTCACCAACATTCCTAACCTTGGGTTTTTTAAAAAGAAACTTCTATGTACATGCATAAATCGCCAAAATAATCCATCCCAAATTTCACCCCACTCCCCTTTTTTGTAATCACTCATTTTTAAAACATAATTACTCCCACTTATATATGGCTTTGTAGTCATAAGTCCACCATCTGCAAATTGTACCATACCATATACATTTGGCACCATTACCCAATCATAACTATCTACATACATTTCCATAAACCATTTGTAAGTTTCATCAGGATTAAATTCGCAGAGCAACATGAAATTACCGAGCAACATCAATCTTTCTATATGATGATTGTATCCTGTTTTTAGAAGTTTTTTTATGGTATTATCTATCGGCTCTATACCTGTAGTTCCATTCCAAAAAGAAGCAGGAATTTTTCTATCAAAACCCCAGTAATTTGTTGTACGTTGCTTACCCCCTTCTCTTTCATATACAATTTTAATAAATTCTCTCCAGCCAATTATTTGACGAACAAATCCTTCAACGGAATTGAGCGAAATGTTATTTTTTGTAGCGTAACTAGTGGCTGCATTTACCACCTGTTGCGGCGTAAGCAGCCCTATGTTAATCATTGGGCTAAGTACAGAATGGTTTAAGAAATTTTCTTTTGCCACAATAGCATCTTCATACACACCAAACTTTTCAAATCTATTTTTCAAAAAATCTTGTAACCAACTTTCCGCTTCTTCAAAATTTATTGGATAGATAAAATCGTCAATATTTCCATAGTTTTCACCAAAGTTTTTTGTCACATATTCTTTGGCTTCTTTTACAAAATTATTTTTTGTAGGAATATTAATTATAGGTACAATTTCTTTGGCTGGAAACTTACTTCTATTGTCTGCATCAAAGCTCCATTTTCCTCCTATGGGCTGAGCCATATCATCTACCAAAATTTCTCTTTTTTTTCTTTGATGAATATAAAAATCTGTTTGAAAATATTTCTTTTTTGTAGCAAAGAAATCATCTCCCTCTTGCTTTGTATTTAAAAATGCAGGTGTTTGGTGAGCGGTAAATTTTATATTAGATTTTTGGCATGCAGATGTTATTCTTTTGGCAAGCCAATCATCTACCACTTCTGCAAAATGAATGTGAGAAATTTTTTCTTTTTTTAATGCTGCAATCAACATTCGTACATCACTTTTATCATCAGTGCATTCTATGTATGTTACATCAAATTGTTGTTTTTGTAAATTGGCTTCATAGGTTTTCATAGATGCCCTATGAAGTACTAACTTTTGTTTATGGAATGTATATTTCCTGAAAAATAAAAATTCTTCAATAATAAAAATTTTATTTTCCTTTTTTAAGGCCGGGTTGGTTTTAAATAACTGGTGTGGAAAAATTATTGTGGCTGCACTCATGTTTAAAAAAATATTAATAAAAAAGACTAATCGAAAAATAAATACGTAAATAATTAACATGTAGTTGAAACTACATAAGAATAAAAATATTTCAATTAAAAATTGATTAATTTGCCCCTTTAAATTTTGATATGATATCGTTTGACAATACGGAATATGCTTTTGCTTATAAAACAGATAAAGCATTAAAAAAAGCTAACTTTTTATTTTCAACCATGGGTAAACCTTGGCTGGTAAACTTAGGCTTAAAGCTAATGCCAGCTGCTATAAAGTTGCATATACCTTTTACAAAAACCATTATTCGCAGTACAATTTTTAGCCAGTTTGTAGGTGGCGAAACACTTGAAGAAACGGCCACTGTTGCGAAAAAACTAGGAGAATACAATGTAGAAGTAATTTTAGACTATGGAGTAGAAGGTGGTGAAGAAGCAGAAGATGGTTTTGACCATGCAATGGAAGAATTTATTAAGGTAATAAACTATGCAGCTACGCAAAAGAATATTCCTTACATGAGCATAAAAGTTACAGGACTTGTGCGATTTGCCTTGTTAGAAAAAATGGATGATGCTATGACTCATACTGTAGGATCGTTAATGAAAAGGTATAATACTGTACTTACTTCTCTTACAGAAAGTGAACAATTAGAATGGAAAAGAGTTGTAGATAGGGTAATTAAAATTTGTAAGACTGGCGCAGAAAAAAAAGTAGCTGTATTGGTAGATGCTGAAGAAACATGGATACAAGACCCTGTAGATGCACTAACGATTTTAATGATGGATCAATTTAACAAAACAAAAGCGGTGGTTTATAATACCATGCAATTGTACAGACACGATAGACTGGCTTTTTTAAAAGATTGTTATGAAGCGGCTGTAGAAAGAAATATTATACTTGGAGCAAAGCTCGTGCGTGGTGCATATATGGAAAAAGAAAGAAAACGTGCAGAAGAAAAAAATTATCCATCTCCCATACAGCCAAGCAAAGAAAGCAGTGATAGAGATTACAACGAAGCGGTATCTTTTAGCATTGATCATATTGATAGAATTGCTGTAATTGTGGCTTCGCACAATGAGTATAGTAATTTATTTGCAACGCAGTGTTTAGATAGAAAAGGAATACCGCATAATCATGAGCATATTCATTTTTCGCAATTATATGGCATGAGTGATAACATTACTTTTAACCTTGCAAAGAGTGGTTGTAGTGTAAGTAAATATTTGCCATTCGGCCCTATTGATGATGTAATACCTTATCTTATGCGTAGGGCGCAAGAAAACAGTTCTGTGAGCGGACAAATGGGGCGAGAGTTGGGTTTGATAAGGAAGGAAGTGAAACGAAGGAGCAGTTAGCAATTTGCAATTTGCAGTGGGCAGTGGGCAAAATGCGATTATTCTTATTGCATTTTTATTATTTTATTTTCTACAAGAACAAAAACAGCATCTTCTTTTTCAGGTGTTAAAGAAAATGTACCAGTAAATTTTCCAAAGGCTGGCAATACAGCATAGTTTTTTGAAAAATAGAAACACGCAAGCTTCATGTTTTGTTTTGCTATACCCCTCATTAAAATACTAGGGTGAATGTGCCCACTAAAACAATATTTTTCTTCTATTTTTTTTTCATCATTTACATCATGTGTAAAAATAAAATTACCTACTGTAAAATTATTTTCGTGTACAATAATATTTGCAGCCTTGTACCAGTCTTTTTTTAAAATATCATGATTGCCTTTTACAAGATGAACATCAATATGGCCTATATCATTTCTCCAGCGTAAAAAAAGTTCGTGCTCTTTATTCATAGTGCTGTGAAATAAATCACCGACAACAATTATTTTTTGTGGTTTAAAAAACTGAATTTCTGATAATAAACGAAACAAATCTTCTTGTAAAATATTTTGTGGAATAGCAATACCAGCCTTGCGAAAATGCCCACTCTTACCAAGATGAAGATCAGATAATATCAGCGTTTTCTCATCTTCCCAAAAAATGGTTTTGTTGGCAGAAAGTAAAAGAGTATTACCAAAAATAAGGTGAGGAAGAAATTTTTTCATGAAGCTGCAAAGTTACCATTTAAATAATTTTTAAATAAAAGGTTTTGAAATGATTTATTAGTTGCTTAATTTGGTATCTAAATTAAAATATTATGACAGATTATAATAACACGAATGATGTTTTAACAAATGAAGCTTTACCAAAAGCAAGTTTACCTCAGGGATTAAACGTACTTACCATTTTGACAATAATTGGCTGTTCATTTGCTGCTATATTTTCCTTGGTAACTCCTTGGTTTATCAAATTCATGATTAATATAATGGATAAGGCATCTACAGGAAAAGATTTATCTGCAAAAAAGCTTGAGGAGATGGAAGCATCCAAACATGCGTTAGACCTGTTACAGGCAAACATGATTCCAATAATGGTAATAGGATTTATTGGGATTGGCTTATGCTTTGCAGGAGCTATAATGATGCGTAAATTAAAAAAAGATGGTTTTTGGATTTATGTAGTAGGGCAAATACTACCAATTGTTGGAAACTTTGCACTACTCGGAATGAGTCAATATACTGGAGTTACAAGTTATATATTTGGAGCTATTCCCCTATTATTTATTTATCTATATTCTCGACAATTAAAATACTTAACAAAGTAACATAAAAAAAACCGTCAAATGTATTGGCAGTTTTTTTATGTTACTATTAATTTTATCTAACCAAACGACCCTTCGTTTAAAAATACTTTAGTCATTTCAAAAAAATGATTTTGCAAAACATGTAGTGGTATCGGTTCTACAATGTGCCGTTGCTCATCTCTATACCAAATTTCCATACGAGAAAAATCGCCTTCCTTTGGTATAAGCATACGAAAAGCACCTTTCATATATTTTACTGTGCCATCTTCATTTACTTGTTTGTGAAATTTAAAATTTAATAACTCTGCCTCCGTTATAGGTATGGCTGACAATTGCCCTTTACCAGTATCAAACCAAAAACTTTGTGTGCCAGTGTTTATAGATACTTGCTTAGAGGCATTTTTTAGTTCCTCAATTTCGCCCCTGCGTTTATCACCATCATAATCTGCTATTACATGCCCACCTTGTTTGAGTTCATTAAATTTTATCATAATTAATTTGGTTTATAGAAAACAAATTAAGAAAAAATTTTAATACAGAAACATTTTATATTAATTTTCTTAATAATGACCAATATTGTTTGTTGGAGTTATATCTTTTCAGTTGGTATCCACACAAACCCAAATCGTAAATTTTCTTATCGGTTGGTTTCTGCACCAATCGAAATCATAAATTGTAAATAATTTTTTTTACAATTTACAAACTTTGTTTTATAGGGCCTCTTCGCTTCCGCAATCTTTAAATTTATCAATTCACAAAAAATGAGGAAGAACTGAGTTGATATTTAGTAGGCAGCGGTCATTGGGTTGGCAATTTCCAAAAACGATAAGATTGATACGTTATTATTCGATAAATATCCGAAAATAAATTATTGATATGATTCGAATTTATACTTATTTGATTCGATAAAAAGCTTTCCTCTTTCCTATGCCCCCTATAGGTTAAGCCATAGTAAAGTCATAGCTACTACACTAGAAGCCGTTAAAACATTATATAAGTACATATTCAAATTTTTTACATAAACCATATTTACAATGCACAACCAACAACTCGAACCTTTTACCAAAGCATATGAAGTAGGTACATTAAAAAAACCCTCACGTTATAAACGCAAGGGCTTTTTAAATAAATATGGCAACTACCTACTCTCCCACATTTTTGTGCAGTACCATCGGCCATGAGGGGCTTAACTTCTCTGTTCGGTATGGGAAGAGGTGAACACCCTCGGCAAAATCACCATAAAGAGTTCAAGCAAAAAGTATTTAGTATTCAGTATTTAGTATTTAGATTGTCTGCGCTATTGGAGCTTCTTGTCTTCATACTAAGTACTAAGTACTACGTACTCTGTACTGTTAAAAATAAATTACATATTGGGATAAGTTGAACTTTCATAATAGTTGCTATTTTGTTGGCTTCTTCCTTTCCCTCTCCTTTGGAGAGGCTAGGTGAGGTGCTTAAAAATAAAAAATAAAGCTTACGGGCAATTAGTACTAC
>JANOZW010000316.1:0-2898 GCA_031429575.1 Ferruginibacter sp. | reverse complement strand
GCTACAAAAATTTCAGCAGCTGCGTAATCACCGGCATTGGTCTGGTAAGCTTTTGCCTTTACGCCCATTGCTGTTAGTTTTTCAACCAATAAATTTGCTTTGTCAGTGCTGCTGTCACTAACATAAGTAAAAGCAATATTGCAACCCTGCTGTGCAAATTTTATAGCTATCGCTTCGCCAATACCACGAGCTGCTCCAGTAATGATGGCGGTTTTTCCTTCTAATAATTTCATACTTAATTTTTATAAAACAAATGTAATTCAATTTATAATATTCGTGAGCGCATTTTAAATTGTAGTAAAAATAATTTTATATAAATAAATGAACGGTTACAAATAATATGAAATTATAAATAATATCTACAATTACAAATTCAAAAATGGCAAAAAATAGAGTAGCTTTTAAAATTGTCCAAAATAGTTTTTGCCCGTAAAATCGTTTAATAGCAATAATAATCATGAATAATAGAATGCCGAAAACAATAAAGTTCATTACGCCACCATCCCTAAATATAATATCAGCTGGGGCATACACAAGTGTGCTCAATAGGTATATAAGTGGGTATATCAAAAACATTATAGCAAAAATAGCGGAGCTTAATTCTACAGATAGTACAAAATGGTCGTAAAAAAATTTATTTTTTTTATAGAAAAGCATAAAAAGCAATAAGCCTGAAAATGGCAATACGAGTAGTAAAAATGGCTTTGCAAACTTTTGAGATTTTGCATCATATTTAGAAGCAATAACTTCCTTGCTAATGTTAAGACGTTTCATTTTCTTATCTGCAATAGGCTTTGCAAACCATGCATAATTATACTCTGGCGAAACGTAGGTGTTAAAACGCATATTAAGCCCTTTGGCCATCGGAAAAAGAAGGTATAGGATTATAATAAGTAAGAAAAGTGAAATCGGTTTAAAATATTTTTTTTGAATACCATTGCAATAATCTAAAGAAAACTTACCTGGTGTGGTAAAAATCGTTTTAATAGTAGTGAAAAACTTTCCGTCAAGATGAGTAGAAAAATGAAATGCTTCCCCAAAAAAATGATTTATTTTTTTATCACTTTCATCATACAGCTTTTCACCACAACTATTACAATATGCACCCAAAAAACTTTTGCCGCAGTTTTTACAAGTAACAGATTTATGTTCCATAAAATATTTTAGGTATATATTTTTAAAAATATGTAGCTACTTTTATGCTTCCTTATTTATACGATTCTTCATATGCTTTTTTGAAAGCAGCTCCATGTTTTATTGCTTCTATGAATTTTTTGAGTGAATGTGTTTTTAACCATTCATGAATAACATCCTTTACCGTTGCATAATTCAGCGTAATAGCATCATCATCTCCTGTATAAAATTTAGCACCAGTTGCTATTGTAGTTACGTCTGGTAATGTAAGCCCATTGTTTATTTTTGTTTGCAAAACATCTATTGCATATTTTTTTCTATCATCTACCTGCATGGCTAAGCCCTCTTCAAACCACGTGGGTATTTTGTATATGGCCTTATACCAGCCAATATGATTGTACAAAATCGTATGGGTTATTTCATGCGCTATTATCTGCTCATCTACCCCTTCATTGCTAATCACAACAAATGCTCCTAGCTTTCTTTGGGTAGTTGCAGATGTGTTTGCTGTGCCATATTTATTGTATTCATTTTCATTATTGCAGTATATCAATGTATAATCTAGCACAGCATTTTCTTTCCAAAAACTTTTTACTTTATCCTCAGCTGCTTTTTTTAGGTGAAATAAATTTTCTACTTGCGTTGTTGTTTTACTGTAATACACATTTTGCTTGTGTTCAAAATTATAAAATGAAATAAAGATACAGCGTGTCTCTTGTGGAAAAACCATGAAGTGAGCAAATGTCATCAATGGTAGCAACACAACAACAATAATGAGTGCACGTTTCAATAACTTTTTCATACTTTTTTGTTTATGAGATTAAGTATTTCCTCTACAATCTTTCTTTCATTGCTAAGCCTAGGCACTTTGTGTTGCCCACCCACTTTACCTTTACTACGAAGCCATTCAGTAAAAGTGCCTTCGGGCATTACATGCACCACAGGCATACGCAGCGCAATGTCTTTTTGTCGTTTGGCTTCATAATCGCTATTTACATTTTTTAATGCCGCATCCATTTCTTGTGCAAATAAATTAATATCCTCTGGCGCTTTATCAAATTCTATCAACCATTCGTGTGCGCCATTACTTTGCTCTGTAAAATAAATGGGTGCGGCGGTATAATCTTTTACAATGGAATTTGTTTTTGCTGCTGCAGTTGCAATAGCTTTATCTGCATTATCTATTATTACTTCTTCGCCAAAGGCATTCATATAGTGCTTTAACCTTCCAGTAATTTTTATTTTGTATGGATTGAGCGATGTAAACTCGACCGTATCGCCCATTACATAACGCCATAAACCGCCAGTGGTGCTTATTACAATAGCGTAATTGGTTTTCATTTTTACAGTTGTAAGTCCAAGGGTTTTAGGTTGCTGGTTTCCATATTCTTCCACTGGCATAAACTCATAAAAAATACCATGCTCTGTAAACAACAGCATGCCATCATCATCTGGTTTTTCTTGCGCAGCTATAAAACCTTCGCTTGCATTGTATATTTCTAAATAATTTATTGGCTTACCTATTATGGTTTCAAATTGTTTTCTGTAAGGCACAAAAGATACTCCACCATTAATGTATAACTCTAAATTAGGCCATACTTCTGCAATTGTTTTCTTTTGTTTTATTTCTAAAATTCTTTTAAGTAAAAGCAATGTCCATGTGGGTACACCTGCTAAGCTTGTTACATTTTCTTCAGCAGTAGTTTGTGCTAATTTTTCTATTTTATTTTCCCATTCGTCTAGCAAAGCAATGCTAAGCTCCGG
>JANOZW010000315.1:0-11193 GCA_031429575.1 Ferruginibacter sp. | reverse complement strand
CCTCTTTACCAAATTACCCCACTTACAGATAGATTAAATTATTGTAGCAGCCCCATAAATAATATGGGATGGCATATTACTTGCGAAAAATTGCTTGGTGTGCAAACACCCAAGCGTGTTGACTATTTGCGTATCATTATTATGGAGCTTGCTCGTATAAGCGACCATCTTATTTGTAATTCTATTGTAGGTGTGGATACAGGAGCGTTTACAGGTTTCTTGTATGTGATGCAATACAGAGAATTGATTTACGAAATTTATGAAGAAGTTTGTGGAAGCAGGCTTACCACAAATATTGGGCGCATTGGTGGTTTTGAAAGAAATTTTACAGCAGTAGCTTTTGAAAAATTAGAAAAGTTTTTAGCAGAATATCCAAAGACACTGAAAGAGTTTGATAACCTACTTCGCCGCAATCGTATTTTTATGGATAGGACTACGGGTGTAGGGCCAATATCTGCAGAGCGTGCATTAAACTATGGGTTTACAGGGCCAAACCTTAGAGCAAGTGGTGTGGATTATGATGTAAGAATACATACTCCATATAGCAGTTATGAAGATATGAATTTCACCGTGCCTGTAGGTACAACTGGTGATTGCTACGACCGCTTTTTAGTAAGGCAAGATGAAATGTGGCAGAGTATAGAAATTATAAAACAAGCGTACCAAAAAGTACAAAGTTTTAAAGGTGCTGAAGCAGATATTTATCATGCTGATGTTCCTGCATATTATTTGCCTGAGAAGAAAGACGTTTATACAAAAATGGAAGCATTGATTTACCATTTTAAAATTATAATGGGCGAAACAGAAATGCCAGTTGGCGAAGTATATTCATCTGTAGAAGGTGGTAATGGAGAGTTGGGTTATTATTTGATAAGCGATGGTGGACGCACTCCGTATCGATTACATTTTCGCAGACCATGTTTTATTTATTACCAAGCATATCCTGAATTGATAAAAGGAAGTATGCTAAGTGATGCGGTAATAACGATGAGTAGTTTGAATTTGATAGCGGGGGAGTTGGATGCGTAAGAGCAAATTTGCCAATGTGCAAATTTGCAGATGTGCAAATGTGAAGTTTAAAATGCTTTTTGTTTTATACTTTAATTTTATTAAAATACATTATGGATAAAGTTAGGCAAATAAAAATTTTTTCAAAGCAAGTCTCATTTGATGAAGCTGAGGCAGACAAAATATTATATATCTCAACTCTTTCTTTTGAAGAAAGGTTAAAAGAAGCATTTGATTTAAGAAAGTTAAACTATTTTGGAAGTAATGAATTTGATTTGCCGAGAATTCAAAAAGTAATACATACTTTTAAAAGAGAAGTTTTATGAAAAATAAAATGCCTGAATTTCAAAAAGATTTTGAGGATTTTATAGTGTTGTGTAATAAATATGATTTACAATACTTGGTTATCGGAGGGTTTGCTGTAAGTATTCATTGATATCCTCGTACAACTAAAGACTTGGATATTTGTATAAATAAAAATGAAGAAAACGCTTTTAAGCTTTTACAAATTTTAAAAGATTTTGGGTTCGGCTCTTTAAATTTTAAAATCGAAGATTTTTTAAATGAAAACATGATAACCCAACTTGGCTACGAACCAATAAGGATAGATATTTTAAATGATTTGAATGGAGTAAACTTTGATGACGCCTATAAAAATAAGCGAATTGTACAAATGAATGGAATACCAACCAATTTTATTGGGTTTCATGAACTAATTATTAATAAAGAAAATGCAGGAAGAGATCAAGATTTACTTGATGTAAAAAAATTAAAAGCGCAAAATAAAAATGAGCATTAAATTTTCAGACGATAAAATAGCTGAGGTACAAAAAATAATTACAAGGTATCCCGAAGGCAAACAAAAAAGTGCGTTGTTACCTGTATTGCATATAGCGCAAGATACTTTTGACGGTTGGCTAGATGTGCCTGTGATGGATTATGTGGCTTCGTTGTTAAACATAGAGCCGATAGAAGTATATGAAGTGGCAAGTTTTTACAGCATGTACAATTTAAAACCTGTGGGCAAATATGTTTTTGAAGTTTGCCATACTGGACCGTGCATGATAAATGGAAGCGATGATATTACAGATTATATAAAGCAAAAGCTAAACATAAAAGTAGGCGAAACAACTGCCGATAAAATGTTTACATTAAAAACAGTAGAGTGCTTGGGCGCATGTGGGTACGCACCTATGATGCAACTAGGACAAAATTATAGAGAGCATTTAACAAAAGAAAAAGTGGATGCGATTATTGAGGAGTGTAGGAATGCAGTAATAAGAAATAATTAATGGGAATAACAAACGCTATATTAACCGTAAAAGAACACCGTAAATCTGAAAAGGTAGCGGAGGTAAATTTTTTGGTAGATAGTGGAGCAATATATAGCTTGGTGCCGGGTAAAATTTTAGATGATTTGGATATAGAACCATACAAAGAAATGAGTTTTTCTTTAGCGGATGGAAGTGTATTAAAAAGAAAAGTGTGTAGTGCTTATTTTGAATTTGAAGGAGAAGGCGGCCCTGCTCCTGTAGTGTATGGTGAGGAAGGTGATGAACCTTTGCTTGGTGCAACAACATTGGAATCGTTGGGTTTGGTATTAAATCCATTTACAAGAACATTGCACCCAATGAGAATGTTGATGGAAAATTGAAAAAATAAAAAACACAAACAACAATAAAAAATATAAACTTTAAAATATAAAAGAACTTAAGTCCCCCTTCGGGGGATTTAGGGGGCTTAATTAATAATGCAAGCAATAACACCATACATAAACTTTAATGGCAACGGAGCCGAAGCACTAGCATTTTATGCAAAAGCATTGGATGGTAAAATTGTACACTCACAAACATTTGGCGAAAGTGGAATGCCAATAAGTGATGATGCAAAAGATAGAATAATGCACGCATTGTTTGAAGCAGATAAATTGCAGTTTATGATTAGCGATTGCCAACCGGGCAAAGAAGTTACTAGCGGCAGCCAAGTACACTTATCATTAAATTTTGACAGCTTGGAGTTAATAAATAAAACGTTTACAAACTTGAGTGAAGGCGGAAAAATAACCATGGAATTGCAAGATACTTTTTGGGGTGCAAGGTTTGGCATGTTGGAAGATAAGTTTGGAGTGAATTGGATGTTTAATTTTGATTATCCGAAAAAGGAAGAATAGGTTTTATAATTATGAAAAGAAATTGGGAATTAATCTTTTTAGACATTTTGTTTATTTGTTTTTTGTATACGGCATTTATAGATATGTTTACGAATCAAATAATAGAGTTCTTGTACTAAGGTTAAGTCTTTTACTTTTGCTTATTTAGCTTACGAACATTATAAGTTGTATAAAAAGGAAAAGAGAATATATTGATAATAGTGCATAATAAAAGATGAATAAAGATATACTGTTGAACGGAGCGTCGCCAATGTCGCTGCACATAGCTGCTTCTTTGTTCGTAAAAAAAATAAAAAATTTCGCCTTGGCGAATTATTAATATGAGTAAAAAATTATTACTAGCAAAACAACATGTACCCGGCATACGCACATACGAAGTGTACAGGCGTGAGGGTGGCTACGCAAGTGTGGAAAAAGCACTTAAAATGAAGACAGAGGATATTGTGGAAGAAGTAAAGAAAAGTGGCTTGCGTGGTAGAGGCGGTGCAGGTTTTCCGTGTGGCATGAAATGGAGTTTTATTGCCAAGCCCGAAGGAGTGCCTAGGCATTTGGTGGTGAATGCAGATGAAAGTGAGCCTGGTACTTTTAAGGATAGATATTTGATGGAATTTATTCCGCATATTTTAATTGAAGGAATGATTGTGTCGTCGTATGCGCTTGGGAGCAATGTTAGCTACATATACATACGTGGCGAATACGCATGGATAACAAATATTTTGGAGCATGCTATTGATGAAGCAAAACAAAACGGTTGGCTTGGAAAAAATATACAAGGCAGTGGGTTTGATTGTGAAATTTATGTGCAGCGTGGTGCAGGTGCTTATATATGTGGCGAAGAAACGGCATTGCTAGAAAGTTTGGAAGGCAAGCGTGGCAACCCTCGCATTAAACCGCCTTTTCCTGCGGTAAAGGGTGTGTGGGATAGGCCAACGGTGGTCAACAATGTAGAAACGATTGCAGCAGTAGTGCCCATTATAAACGAAGGTGGCGAAGAGTATGCGAAAATTGGTGTGGGAAGAAGTACAGGTACAAAATTAATTTCGGCATGTGGTAATATAAATAAGCCGGGCATTTACGAAATAGACATGACCATTTCTGTAGAAGAATTTATTTACAGCGATGAATATTGTGGTGGTATTGCCAATGGGAAAAAATTGAAAGCTTGTATTCCGGGTGGTTCGAGTGTGCCTATTTTGCCTGCCAATTTATTGCTCACTACTGCCAAAGGCGAAAAGCGTTTGATGAATTATGAAAGCTTGAGCGATGGTGGTTTTGCTACAGGTAGTATGATGGGTAGTGGTGGTTTTATTGTGTTGGACGAAGACCAATGTATCGTGCGCAACACTTATACACTAGCTCGCTTTTACCGCCACGAAAGTTGTGGCCAATGCAGCCCTTGCAGAGAAGGCACAGGATGGATGGAAAAGATTTTGCAAAAAATAGATACGGGAAAAGGGGAAATGAGCGATATAGATTTGTTGTGGGATATACAGCGTAAAATAGAAGGCAATACTATCTGCCCACTAGGAGATGCGGCGGCATGGCCTGTTGCAGCTGCAATTCGCCATTTTAGAGATGAGTTTGAGTGGCATGTAAACAACCCCGAATTGTGTTTGACAGAAAATTATGGATTGAGGCATTATGCAGATGAGATACATGTGCCGGTAATGGTGTAAAATAATTAATGAGTATTATGGATTTCATAAATCAAATAGAAATATCAAATTTTAAATCAATTAAAAATCTTTCAATCAAGAATTGTAAGAGGATTAATCTATTTGTAGGAACACCGAATGCAGGTAAGAGTAATTTATTGGAAGCAATGTCGCTTGCTATGAATTTTAATAGTAAATTATTTCCTAGTTTAATATTAAATAAACAAATTAGGATTACAAATGCTACAGAGATTTTTAATTATGGTAATATCAGTCAACCTGTAACTGTAGGATTTAATGAATCAGAAGAACTTACACTTTCCTATAAAGATGAAAAGCAATATCATTTAAGTTATAAATTAGATGGGCAAGAATTTTTTAATGATCATCAATTAAGCTTAAGTGAAAGCTTTGGTAGTTCATTAGAAATAGTTAAAAAAGATACTATTGGACATTCTCTTCATGAGCGCAATACGATTAGTAAGAATATTTATAAATATAAATTTGAAAATTCAACAAAATATAGTTTAAATAAAGAAAACCCAAATTGGTTATTGCCTGTTTTAGGAGAAAACTTATTTTGGGTGTTGGAAAATAACAATAACATAAAAGAATATTTTTTTGATTTGATAAAAGATTTTGGGTTAAAATTTTATAATCAACAACCCCAAAATTCCATTTTGGTTTTTAAAGAATTATCAGAATTTAATATTTTTAATATTAGTTACGATTTAATTCCTGATACTATTCAGCGGCTTCTTTTTTATCATACAGCAATTGAAACAAACCAAAATAGTATTTTGCTTTTTGAAGAACCTGAGGCGCACATGTTTCCACCTTACATTTCAAAATTTACAGGTGATATTATAAAAAATGAAACGAATCAATATTTCATAGCTACGCATAGTCCTTATGTTATTGATGATTTTTTATCGGATTCTATGGATGAATTGGCTATTCATTTACTTTATTTTGAAGATGGGGAAACAAAAGTATATACATTATCACCTGATAATTTAGATACGCTTTATCAAAATGGAAGCAATGCAATATTTCTAAACTTAGATAGATTTAGAAAAAATGAGAACTAGAGTTATTACGGAATGTTTTTTTGATACGATGCTTATTGAAAAAATTATTCAAGACACAAAAAATGTTTGGCATAGAAGGGGATGCAATAATGTAATTGTTGCTTTAACAGATAATAAGGTTAAAGATGATTTTAAGATTGGAGTAATAGATAAGGATAAAAAGTCATTACTATATCTTAATAATCTTAAGTCAAAAGAAATAGATGGATTTAATTTTTATTATAGCGAGGATAAATTAATTGTTATTATAGAACTTAATCCACCTTTGGAAAGTTGGATATTGGATATTTGCAAAATGGAAAATTTTGATTTAGAAACTATAGGGTTGTACAACGATGTAAAGCGGTTGAAAGATTATACAAAATATCAATTAGTTAATGAATCAGAAAAGCTTAGAAAATTAATTTCTTTTATTATGAATTGTAATAATGAAAGAGTAGAAAATTTAAAAAAATGTATTAACCATTTGATTGTTGAAAAAAATAATTTTAATTTAAATTCGTTATAAAAGATTAATAAAATAAATGTCTGAAGAAATAAAAAAATCAACATTTACTGTAACAGTAGATAACATTACATTAGAAGTAGCACCAGGTACAACCGTACTAAACGCTGCACGTATGATAGGTGGCGATGTAACACCACCTGCAATGTGCTACTACAGCAAGTTACAGGGCAGTGGTGGTAAATGCAGAACATGCTTGGTAGAAGTAGCTGCAGGTTCTACAGCAGACCCAAGGCCAATGCCAAAGCTAGTGGCAAGCTGCCGCACAACTGTAATGGATGGCATGATTGTAAAAAATATTACGAGCGATAAAGTGCAAGATGCTCGTGCAGGTGTGGTAGAATTTTTGTTGGTAAATCATCCCTTGGATTGCCCAATATGCGACCAAGCAGGTGAGTGCCATTTGCAAGATTTAGGGTATGACCATGGCAAGGCAGGTACACGTTATCAATTTGCACGTCGTACTTTTAAGCGAGAAGATATTGGCCCTTACATACAACTGCATATGACGAGGTGCATACTTTGTTATCGTTGTACTTATGTGGCAGACCAAATTACAGAAAAGCGTGTGCATGGTATTGTAGATAGAGGAGACCATGCAGCCATCTCTACCTATATTGCAAAAGCGGTGGACAATGATTTTAGCGGAAACATGATTGATGTTTGTCCGGTGGGTGCATTAACAGATAAAACTTTCCGTTTTAAAAATAGGGTATGGTTTACAAAACCTGTGGATGCGCATCGCAATTGTGATAACCCAAAATGCTGTGGTAAAACAACGCTATGGCTTAGGGGCAATGAAGTATTTAGAGTAACGGCTCGTAAAGATGAGTGGGGCGAAGTGCAAAGTTTTGATGGTAAGCCGGGTTGGATTTGTAACACTTGCCGCTTCGATAAAAAAGACACCGCAGATTGGACAGTGGAAGGTGTAACGACCATTAGCCGCCACTCTGTAATAGGTGCAAACAAATACAAAGTGCTAAACACACCACAAGAAACAATGACCAATGTAATGAGTGGGCGTGCACCAAAATTGTTGATGGATATACATGATGTAAGTGAGGTAAACAAAGAAGGTTTGGAGTTGAGTGAAATAAATGGACCTGCACATTCAAATGATTTTAAATAATTGGATGATGGAAAGCATCAAAATAAATGAACAAAAAATAAAATCGTTTTAGAAAAATAAATTATGTTTTTAGCAATAGACCCATACCTCATTTTAGAAAAGTTTATACTTATTGCCATAGTAGTAATGGGCAGCCTAGTAATAGCCATGTACACCACCTTTGCAGAGCGTAAAGTTGCAGGTTTTTTACAAGATAGACCCGGTCCAAATCGTGCAGGGCCATTTGGTATGTTTCAACCATTAGCAGATGGATTAAAATTATTTTTTAAAGAAGAAATCATTCCAAATTTTTCTTCAAAGTTATTGTTCATTATGGGGCCTGCATTGGCCATGATGACAGCCATCATGACGAGTGCCGTTATACCTTGGGGAGATAAAGTACATTTATTCGGCAGAGATATGTCGCTGCAAATTGCAGATGTAAATATTGGAATATTATATGTATTTGGTGTGGTGAGTTTGGGCGTGTATGGTATTATGATTGGAAGTTGGGCAAGCAATAATAAATTCGCACTCATGGGTGGCTTGCGTGCAGCATCACAAATTATAAGTTACGAATTGGCCATGGGTATTTCGCTCATTGCATTGCTATTTCTTACAGGCACACTGAGTTTAAAAGAAATGGTACTACAGCAACAAGCAGGGCATTGGAATATTATTTATCAACCACTCGGCTTTTTAATTTTTATTATTTGTGCATTCGCAGAGTGTAATCGTACCCCATTCGACCTTGCAGAAGCAGAGAGCGAATTAATTGGCGGTTACCACACCGAGTATTCATCCATGAAACTAGGGTTCTATCTTTTTGCAGAATATATAAATATGTTTATTAGTAGTGCAGTAATGGCTACACTTTATTTTGGTGGTTATGATGTGCCATTTTTCGACGAAGCCGCACACGCAGTAGATATGGGCAATTGGCTCGCATTAATCGGCATAGGAATGCTCTTGATAAAAGTAGTGTTTTTCATATTCGTATTCATGTGGGTGCGTTGGACAATCCCACGTTTTCGTTACGACCAACTCATGCATTTAGGATGGAGAATATTAATACCGCTTGCATTATTTAATATGCTAGCAACAGGGTTTATGATTTTAGCAAAGGCGAATCATTTGTTTTGGTGGTAGCCGCTCACCTGTGGTGAGTGGAAGAAGGTTCAAGGTTGAAAGTTCAAGGTTGGGAGTTCGAAAAAGTAAAAAGTCTTTAAAGTATTTGGGACTTCCAAGTCCCCCTTCGGGAGATTTAGGGGGCTTTGGGGCTGTGAAAAAAATAACTTCTTTCAACATTTGTTCGGGCTATTCGCTGCAATCTTTTTTTGCCTCAAAGGCATGCAAAAAAAGGATTTCCGCTTCTATCCCGCAGCACTTCGGCAGAAAATCTTTATTCAACTTTTACCGAAACGAAGATTGACTCGAAGATTGAAGCGTAGATTGAAACATAGAATTAAGCGAAAAAACCTTTGCGACTTAGCTCCTTTGTGAGCTTTGCGTGAAACAAAAAACGTAGCGCACTTTGCAATCTTTGCATCTTTGCGTGAAACAAAAAATAAAAATTTAAACACAATTATAAAGGAACATAAACCTTTATTTTTGCAACCATAATAAAGTTATGCAGGCATTAACAAACAGAGCACAAAGTGTAAGCAGAAAACCAATGAGTTTTATGGAGCGCATGTATTTGCCAGCCATCTTCAAAGGCATGCTCATTACCTTTAGGCATATATTTACACGCAATCCAACGGTGCATTACCCCGAGCAAAAAAGAGCCTTTAGCCCTGTGTTTAGAGGTATGCAAATATTGAATAGAGATGAAGAAGGGCGTGAAAACTGCACTGCATGTGGCTTGTGTGCTGTGGCTTGTCCTGCCGAAGCTATTACCATGGAAGCGGCAGAAAGACAAGAAGGCGAAGAACATTTATACAGAGAAGAAAAATATGCTGCAAAGTATGAGATAAATATGTTGCGTTGTATATTTTGTGGTTTGTGCGAAGAAGCTTGTCCAAAAGATGCTATTTATTTAAGTGAAACATTTGCACCTGCAGAACATACACGAAGTCAATTTATTTATAACAAACAAGAATTACTAATACCAAATCCGATTACAGAAAAAGAAGCGTACGAAAAAGCAGCAGGTAATAGGTTAAAAAGAGAAAAGGTTAATTAATAGCAATGGGAATCACACTTACAATTTCGTTTATTTTATTATCGCTAATGGCTGTGGGCAGTGCTATTATGATGGTTACTAGCAAGAGTCCTGTAAACAGTATCTTGTGGCTCATCGTAGTATTCTTTGCTATTTCGGGGCATTATATTTTACTAAATGCACAGTTCTTAGCCATCGTAAATATTATTGTTTATGCAGGTGCTATTATGGTATTATTTTTATTTGTAGTAATGCTCATGAATTTGAATGCAGAAAGCGAACCTGTAAAAAATCAACGCATGCAATTTATTGCAGTAATATCAGGCGGTAGTTTATTGTTGGTTTTGTTATCAGCATTTATGACCATGAAAAATATACATCCTGTAATGATGGCAGGCGGCAATGCAGGATTAATAAAAACATTGGGAAAGGTATTGTTTACAGATTATGTTTTGCCTTTTGAAATAAGTAGTATATTGTTTTTGAGTGCAATGGTGGGAGCGGTTGTTATTGGGAAGAAAGAGTAAGCAGTATTGAGTACTTAGTATTGAGGCAAGAAAATTAAAGGTTAAAAGTTGAAGGTTTAAGTTTTGAATTTAAAAGTTGTCAGGGTGAGCTTGTCTAACCCGGTGCTATTTGTAACGAACTTTCTTTTGAGTTAACCCGCCTTAGATATCCGCCCTTGGCGGAGACATTTTTAATTTTGGAAGTTAAATTAAGATTATGAAAAAAATATTAACTATTGCATTCATCTATTGCTTTGCTTTTGCAAACTATACCAGTGCGCAAATAAAGTTGGATGATATTTTAGGACAAGTTAAAGGGCTATTGGGAAATAAAGAACTACTTTCTGTAAAAAAAGGATTTAGTCCAAAATTTTCTTTGGGAAAATTGCAACTAAATAAAGTAGGTATTTTAGGAGAGCAATTAAAAGGAATAAAAGTATTGGGTACAATTTTTAATAGCAAACGTGCAGAAGATATTACCAAGTTATATAAAACTTATAAAACAGGATTGGTGGTATATAAAATTTTGGCAGGTGCAGGTGCAATAGTCACAACATATAGTACTGTGAGAGGTGCGGTAGGCACAGAAAAATTTGATGCAAAAACAGTAAAGCAATTATTAGCACCTGCAATCAACCTCGGAGAAGGCCTTCAGCAGCTTGGCCTGGATACGCACCGGTTCGTCATCGAAATGTTCCTGCGACCAGGCTGCGCTGGCCTGCACCGTCCAGCGCTCCACCGGCTCGCGTCCCGGTTTGGACGACTCGCGCGCCAGCCAGGCAATGCGGTGGTGGGTGCTGAACGCGGCATTCCATTGCGGGCCCAGGTGCGTCAGCGTGGGTTGCATGGCCTGGGGGAAGGCCAGCATCAGCGTCCAGCAGGGCGCGACCTTGACCTCATTGATTTGCGGCACCAGCGCGCCAGCCTGCGCTGAAGCCGTCAGCAGGGCCTGGGCCTGCGCACTGGGCACGGCCAGCAACACCGCG